>JBAXOF010000252.1:0-5850 GCA_037133375.1 Verrucomicrobiota bacterium
CCTCCTGGTTGCCGAGGAGTTGATCGCGGAAGATGGCGTTGTAGCGTTTCCAATCCTCGCCGCCGCTTTGCATCATGGCTTGCGACTCGTAGTAGTGACCGTAAAGGTCACAGTTGCTGCCGTTGTAATTGAACTGGGTGTTGTCGAGCACATACTTGGTGGCCTTACGCACTTGAGGACTATTGCCTTTGCCCCACATTTGGTTGCAGAGCATGCCCACTCCCGTGAGGGTGCAGTAATCGCTCACGCCGGAGGCCGGACCGGTGTAGCCGAAGCCGCCATTGGCATTCTGACAACCGGCGAGATATTTGAGACCATGCGCGATGCATGAGTTCATCCCCTGATATTTGATGCCGGTGTGACTGCAAGCGCTCAATGCCTGGATCTGCCAGCCGGTGACTGACACGTCGGTATGGCCGCCTTCCTTGGCATAAGCATAGGCCCAGCCACCATTGGTATTTTGGTTGTCTATAATGAACTGGCCGGCCTTCTGGGTGACCTCCGCCAAATAATCAACGGATTGCCCCACATCCTTGCAGAAGGTGGTGGCCTCGCCCAACGCGTAGGTGGCAATCGCATGCTCGTAGGACCACGAGTTGGCGGATGGATTATCCGCCATCCGGCCGTCATTTTTCATGCCAAGATTGACAAGATAGACGATGCCGCTCATGCAGGATTCGCCGAATTCCGGGGAGGCCGGCGTTTCGCAGTGGCCGAAGTAAGCGAGCAGGGCCAAGCCGGTCATGGCCACCTTGCTCTGACCGTTCCACGACCCATCCGAATTCTGATTGGCCTTGAGCCACTGCAAGCCCTTGAGCACCGCGTCCTCACTGGCAGGATTGCCGCCGTTGGCGGTGATGCTTTGCAGACGGCCGCCTCTAACACAACGTTTGTCATAGATCCGTGGGAGTGGCGGGCCGAAGAGGTGGCCTACGCCATCCCCATTGCCGAGGCCGCGGCCACGCCCCTTACCCTTGCCGAAGCCGTCGCCGATGCCGGTGCCGCCCAACCCGCCGGTCACGCCGCTACCGGGAGAGGCCAGCGCGTTCATCGGGCCGAATACCTCAGTCTGTTCGGGGAGAATGAGCGGGGCATGCGCGTTTTCCGCGACCACCCGGCGGGCGCCGCTTACCGGGACAATTTGCTTCAGCTTTTTCTCCTTCAATTGGTGCTCAGCATCGCGCGCGCTGCCACCACCACCCGGCGGGATGGTGACGACATAGGTCTCCGGGGCCGGTTGGGGTATGGTTTGGAATATCCAGTAGGCACCCAGGGCGATGACCAGCACGTGGATCACAATCGCGATGGTTAGAGCTCTGCCTCCAAGCTTGTCCCACAGGGTCAATGAGGTGGCCACAGGAGCATGCGGGTCTGAATCATTCAATGAGTTCATGGTTGGGTTGGGTTGGATTGCTGAAAATGAATGACCCGATAAACCGCCAGCATGAATGCGGAACTCATCGGTTTATTCATTACCGTATTGATGACAGATCTCCCGTTTGCGCCAAGCACTATTTTTGTTATTTTCAAGCCGGCGCCGTTCTGACAATTTTGATTTGCGCCGCCGCAGATTCCTGCCAATCTATTGGCCGCCCGTGACCTCGCATTGCCTCTTGCTGCCTTGGGTCGTGCCGGATCCAGCGATTGGTCCCGCACGCACCGGCACCACTGACCCCTTCAGTCGCCAGAGTCATGGTGCAGCGAGCGCGCAATTCCCATGACTGACCGAACGGCTCCAGATCCCTCTGACGACGAGTTGGTGTTACGCGCCAAGGCGGGCGAGTTGACTGCCTTCGAGCACCTGGTCCAGCGCCACGAGAAGCGGGTGTACTCACTGGCGTTGCGCATGCTGAGGCAGGAGCAGGACGCCGAGGACGTGACCCAGCAAACGTTCCTCAGCGCGCTGGAGCATCTGGACGGGTTTCGTGGCGAGGCCGGATTTGCCACCTGGTTGACGCGCATTGCCACTCACGCGGCGCTCAAAACCCTCCGCAAGAACCGCGGCTTGGAAATGGTTTCATGGGATGCGGCCACCGCTACCACGGAGCCGGAGGAGCCGATCCCGCACCCGGAATATATTGCGGATTGGCGGCAGTCGCCGGCACAATTGGTGGAACGCAACGAGACCCGACGCCTGCTGGATGAGGCACTTGCCAGCTTGGACGAGAAGCATCGGCTCGTTTTCCTGCTCCGCGATGTGGAGGGCCTGTCCGTGAGGGAAACCGCCGACGCGCTCGGCTTGGGCGAAGCCAATGTCAAGGTGCGCTTGCTGCGCGCCCGGCTACAGTTGCGCGAGCTGCTGACGCGCACCCTGGGTGATCCCCAATCGCGCGTCGGCCGCGCACCTCATCACCATGGCTGAGGTGCCGGTCTCGTCGCCCGCCGCACTGCAAAAAATACTTGCGGTTTTATTGTAACTTTCCCGCCGCTCGCGGCCCGGTTGAAGTGGAGTCTCTTTATGAAGTGCGAAGACATGCTGGCAGTGCTCAATGAATACGTGGACAGCACGATTGATCCGTCCATCTGCGCGGAATTTGAGCAGCACATGGCCGGCTGCAATCCGTGCCAGGTGGTTGTGGACAATATCCGCCAGACCATCACGCTCTATAAAAACGGCCAACCCTATGAACTGCCCGTGAGGTTCCGGCTGCTGTTGCACCAGGCGTTGCGCGAGCGCTGGCAAGAGACCCACCACCACCTAAGGGAAACCCTCTGAGCCAATTGCAAATACCCATGGACACCTCATTTTGGGACAACCGATACGCCATCGAACATTACGCCTATGGTGAGGAGCCAAACGCTTTCGTGGCGGCAATGGCACCCCATATCCCCGAAGGACCGGTGCTTTGTCTGGCTGAGGGCGAAGGCCGCAATGCGGTCTATCTCGCCAAGCACGGCCACCGTGCCACGGCGGTGGATCAATCGGCCGTCGGCCTAACCAAAGCGCTGCGCCTTGCCGAGACAAGCGGCATAATGATTGAGACCGTGCACGCCGACCTTGAATCCTATCAAATCAGGCCGGGTGCCTGGGCCGGCATCGTCGCCACATTCGCGCATTTGCCGCCGCCGCTGCGCCGCATGGTCCACCGCGCAGCCGTGGCGGGCCTGATGCCCGGCGGCATTTTCATTTTGGAAGCCTACACCCGAAAACAACTGACCTTGGGAACCGGTGGCCCCAAATCGCCGGAACTGCTGATGTCACTGGATGTCCTCCGTGAGGAGCTTGCAGGCTTGGAATTTATTGTTGCCCAAGAGATTGAGCGCGATGTGATTGAGGGCGCCTTTCATCAGGGACGCGGCGCGGTCGTACAAATCCTGGCCCGACGTCCCCAGCTCACAATCTAACATTAACTATCCACCACGCCAACCCCATGGAACGCATCATCCGCCGCTTCGCCGGAACATTCATCCTCGCAGTCTTGCTAACCCCAGCCTGCCATAAAAAGACCGTCCCTGCGCCGCCGCCGGACACCGCTCTGCACGCGGCGGTTCACCTCACCCCCGCCACCCTCGAAACCCACCAGGCGAGCGAGGACGTGGTCGGCACCGTGCGCTCAAAACAACGCGCCATCATCGAGGCGAAGGTCAGCGGCCGCCTCGTCCAATACCTCGCCGTTCCTGGCCAATTAGTGAAATCCGGCGAGCTGCTGGCCGAGTTGGATGTGCAGGAAATCCGCGCCCGGCGCGAGCAGGCCAAAGCATTGTTAGACCAGGCTCAGCGCGATTTGGCCCGCCAGGAACAACTGATCGCCAACAAGGCCACCAGCCAGCAGGAACTCGATGCTGCCGCCGCCCGCGCCAAGGTGGGCGCCGCCGGACTCAGCGAGGCCGAGACCATGTTAGGCTATGCCCGGGTCACCGCGCCTTTCGACGGGGTGGTCACGCGCAAACTCGCCGATGTCGGGGATCTGGCGATGCCCGGCAAGCCGCTGTTGGAAATCGAGGCCCCAACCGTGCTGCGGTTTGAAACCGACCTGCCGGAAAGCCTGCTGAACCGCATCCAGTTAGGTGCCACCCTAGCGATCACCATCCCCTCCCTGCCCACGCCGCTGGCCGCCACCGTCTCCGAAATCTCCCCGGTGGCCGATGCTCTCAGCCGCACGTTTCTCGTCAAGCTCGACCTACCGGAATCCGCCGGTCTGCGCCCCGGCCAATTCGGGCGCGTCGCCGTGCCGGTGGCGGAGGCCCGCCTTTTGTTAGTGCCGCGCCAGGCGGTGCTCAAACGCGGCCAGATCGAGGCGGTGTTTGTGGTGAGGGACAGCCGTGCCGCGCTGCGCTTGGTGAAGACCGGCAAATTGTTAGGTGAGAAAATCGAAATTCTCTCCGGCCTCGAACCCGGCGACCCCGTTGTGACCGGCGATGCCGCCCTGCTCACCGACGGCCAATCCGTGACGACCGCACAGCCATGAGTCACTTACCCACCGCTCCCCATGGGCCTGGCATCGCGGGCCGGGTGGCCGCCGCCTTCATCGACTCCAAGCTCACCCCGCTGCTCATCATCGCCGCCATTTTGTTAGGCACGGCGGCCATCGTGTTGTTGCCTCGCGAGGAGGAGCCGCAGATCAAGGTGCCGATGGTGGACGTGATGGTCGCCATGCCCGGCTCCAGCGCCAAGGAGGTCGAGGAACGCGCGACCCGCCCGATGGAAAAATTGTTATGGGAGCTACCCGGTGTGGAATACATCTATTCCACCTCGCGCGACAGCGAGAGTCTGCTCATCGTGCGCTTCAAGGTCGGCGAGGACCCGCAAGCCAGTCTGGTAAAAATCACCGAGAAGCTGCGTTCAAACTTCGACCGCATCCCGCCCGGCGTAGGTGTGCCGCTGGTCAAACCCAAGAGCATCGATGACGTGCCGATCCTCGGCCTCACGTTTCATAGTGCCAGCTACGACCACCTCACCTTGCGGCGGCTCGCCGCACAGGTGGCAGAATCCATCAAACAGGTGCCGCTGGTGGCAGAGACCACCCTCATCGGCGGCGCCCGCAAAACGGTGCGTGTGATCCTTGATCCAGTTAGATTGGCGTCCCGCAGTCTCAGCCCGGCCGGCATCATCCCGATGTTGCAACAGGCCAACCGCCAGTTTCGTGCCGGCGGTCTCACCACCGCCAATCGCGAGGTGTTGGTGGAAACCGGTGCCTTCCTAAAATCCACCGAAGAGGTGGGCAATGTGGTCGTCGGTGTGTTCGGCGCGCGCCCGGTCTATCTGCGCGAGGTGGCCGACGTCGTGGATGGCAGCGAGGAACCCAGCCAATATGTGTTGTTTGGCACAGGCAACCCTGGGGGAAACGGGCAGCCCGCCCACCGCCTTTCCCCGAACGAGGAGCCTGCCGTCACCCTCAGCATCGCCAAACGTCCGGGTGCCAATGCCATTGCCGTCGCTGGCGAGGTGCTGCGCAAGATCGAGTTACTCAAGGGCACCCTCATTCCAGCCGACGTGTCAGTGGCCGTCACCCGCAACTATGGCGAGACAGCGGCGGAGAAATCCAACGAGTTGTTATTGCACATGGGCATAGCCATCTTCGGTGTCTCGCTGCTAATCTGGCTGACGCTGGGTTGGCGTGAGTCGGGGATTGTGGCGGTGGCCATTCCCGCCACCCTGGCGCTCACTTTGTTAGTGTTTTACCTGTATGGCTTCACGCTCAACCGCATTACCCTGTTCGCGCTGATCTTCAGCATCGGCATCCTCGTCGATGACGCCATCGTCGTGGTCGAAAACATCGTCCGCCATTTCCACTTGCCGGCTAACAAGGATAGAAGCTGGTCGGCTATTGCCGTCGAGGCCGTCAACGAAGTCGGCAATCCGACCATCCTCGCCACCTTCGCGGTGATTGCCGCGGTGTTGCCGATGGC
>JBAXOF010000253.1:0-5849 GCA_037133375.1 Verrucomicrobiota bacterium
TGCACCAGTTGGGCATGGCCATGATGGAGGACCTCGACAAGGACACCGTCGATTTCCAACCGAACTACGACGGCTCGCAGGATGAACCAACGGTCCTGCCCTCCGCTTTCCCTAACTTTTTGGTCAATGGCGGCACCGGCATCGCCGTGGGCATGGCCACCAACCTCGCCCCGCACAACCTCGGCGAAGTCATCGACGGCATCTGCGCCCAGATCGACAAGCCGGACATCTCGTTGCCCGAGTTGATGCAGCACATCAAAGGGCCGGACTTTCCCGTGGCCTGCGAGATCCGCGGCATCCGCGGCATTGAGGATTACTTCCGCACCGGCCGCGGCTCGATGCGGTTGCGCGGCAAGGTGGAAATCGAGGAAAACGAAAATGGCAAGGCCATCATCACCATTCGCGAAGTCCCCTATGGCGTCAACCGCGCCACGCTCCAGGAACGCATCGCCGCCCTGGTCAATGAGAAAACCCTCACCGGCATCTCCGGCATGCGTGACCTCTCCGATGCGGAAACCCGCATCGAGATCGAACTCAAACGCGACGCCCGCCCGCAGGTGGTCGTCAACCAACTCTTCAAGCTCACCGCGCTGGAAACCTCCTTCAGCGTCAACATGCTGGCCATCCATCAGAACCGGCCCAAGCAACTCTCGCTCAAGGAGGCCATCGATTGCTACATCGAGCACCGCCGCGAGGTGGTCATCCGGCGCACCAGATATTTGTTAGGCAAGGCCGAGGAACGCGCGGAATTGCTGGAAGCCTTCCTGCTTGCGCTGGGTCACCTCGATGATTTCATCAAGATTATCCGCGAGTCGAAAAACCGCGACGAGGCCCGCGAGCGCCTCGCCGCCTATCAATTCCCCGTTGCCACCGCGGAATCCCTCGGCATCCTCATCCGCTCGCAGGCCGCCATCCAAGGCGAGCGCTATGTCTTCAGCGAGCGCCAGGTCAATGCCATCCTCGAACTCCGCCTCTATCAACTCACCGGCATGGAACGCGACAAGGTCAAGGGCGAATACGACTCGATCCTCGTCGACATCAAGGACCTGATGGACATCCTCGCCCGCGAGGAGCGCGTTCTAACCATCATCAAGGACGAGCTGCGCGCCATCAAGGACAAGCACGCCACACCGCGCAAGTGCCCGATTTTGGCGGAAGCCGGGGAAGTCGCAATGGAAGAACTCATCGCCAACGATGCGATGATCGTCACGCTGTCCCACCGCGGTTATGTTAAGCGCACGCCGGCCAGCGAATACCGCCTGCAAGGGCGCGGCGGCAAGGGACTCAAGGGCATGGAGACGCGCGCCACCGGCAAGGACGAGCCGGATGATTTCATCGAGCATTTGTTCTCGGTCCAGGCGCACGATTACCTGATGTTCTTCACCAACACCGGCCGTGTCTATGTCGAGCGCGTCTATGAACTCCCGGAAGGTGCTCGCACCGCCATGGGCCGCAGCATCCGCAATGTCCTCAACCTCAAGCCCGACGAAAAAATCGCCGCCCTGCTGCGCCTCGAGCGCACCGTCGATGAATCCGGCAATGACATCACCTTCCGCGAGGGCGCTGGCTTTGTGTTTTTTGCCACCCGCACCGGCAAGGTCAAGAAGACCGCCCTCAATGACTTCCGCAATTACCGCAAGGATGGCATCATCGCCATCATCCTCGAGGAATCTAACGAACTCATCGGCGTCCGCCTCACCTCCGGCTCCGATGAAATCGTGCTCGTCACCCACCAAGGCCTCAGCCTGCGCTTCCATGAGGACGACACCCGCTCGATGGGCCGCGCCTCCGCCGGCGTCATGGGCATCCGCCCGGTCGAGGGCGATTTCGTGGTCGGTCTCGCCCTGGTCACCCAAGGCTGCACGCTGCTGGTCGCCTCTGAGAATGGCCTGGGCAAGCGCACCGACTTCGAGGAATACCGCAGGCAATCCCGCGGCGGCAAGGGCATCATCACCATGAAGGTCACCGACAAGACCGGCCCGGTCGTCGGTGCCGTCACCGTCACCAACGAAGACGAGTTGATGCTCATGACCTCCACCGGCCAAAGCATCCGCATCCGCGTCGCCGAAATCCGCGAAACCGGCCGCAATGCCATGGGCGTCAAACTCCTCACCCTCAAGGACGGCGAAAATCTCCAGGACATCTCCCTCGTCATCCCCGACGGCGAAGATGCCGAGGGCATGGCCGATAGCCTATCCGATGACGTCGCCGAGGGCACTTCCGAGGACATGACCGAGGACGCTTCATAGGCGCGCGGGTGACAGCGCGGGCGCAGCGCTCCCGTCACGGGCTCACTTCCGAGGACATAACCGCAGACGTTACCGAAGACGCTCTCGGGGACGCTCCCGGGGACGCTCCCGGGGACGCTTCGTAGGCGCGCGGACGTAGCGCTCCCGTTACAGGCACACAGTTCCATAACCGGCGGAAAATGCTTTGGCACATGTTCACGGCTTTAGGGTTTGGTTTTCCGGGCCAACGGCCCATCCTATACCAGCCTTGGGCAACGCCCAAGGTCACGCACCATCATGATAATCCAGGGCTGAAAGCCCGGCATACCCGGCGGCATACCCGATGTCCACCGCCGCATGGGACGGGCTTGCAGCCCTCAATAACAACGGCTGGATCGCTACCCAGGGCGCTGCCCTGGGCTGGCATATTGCCGGGCCGTTGGCCCTGAAGCGTGCCAAGTGATTTTCCGCAATTCACCTCCAAGTCCACGAATATTCGAAGCCTAACTCAGGACGGCTGAGGCTATCAGAACTCCCGGGCCGCGCCAGCCGCAACTGAAACACCGGCACGGGGTCGTCTACACTAACCATTTTGGATCATAGACCCTGACGTTGACACTAGGAAGCTTGCGGCCTGGTCTGGCCTTTGCTTCATCACATTTAATTATGATTTGCGCCCAATTGTCTGTTAACCATGTCTTCAGTGCTGTGCAATTCGCCGCTTCATTTACTGTTCCGAAAGGTGATGTGTCAAAGATAAATCTAAATTGTTGGATTCAAGCGCACGAATTGAGTTAGACCTGGGCCTTCGATGAGCGCTAGCAGGATTTTCGGATTCTCTGGATATGCGGAGATATTGATAGATTCCGGCTAACGGGAATTGCGCGGGTGCGAGGTGGCAGCGGCTTTCAGGAGCACCACGCGCCAGTCGCGACGGTGAGCATGGGTGCGAGCCATTGTCTGGGCGCACGGATCGGGTCTCATGGTGTTTCGATCTAACCATCCCGCCGCGTCCTTGCCCCAGCCGGACCGTTTGGAAAAACGGTCCCTGCCCCCGCGCATGCCTCTTACTGAATTACTGAACCCCCGGGCCGCCCCAGCGGCAACCGAAACCCCGGCACCCACCCCGCGCATTGGGCTCGACTTGTGAGAGGCACGCGGTTATCGCTTGCCCGATGCACCCCCGCCCGCATGGAAATCCCAGACCGCAGGTCCGGCCCGGTCCTCACGACCGCCTGGCCCGCGAGAACCGCCATGTCCAGACACAGGAGAAAATCACCCCCGCGCTCGATGAGGACGAATTGCTGGCGATCGTGGCGGCGCAGGCGGTGCCGTTGGTGTTGATTTTGGATTGCGTGCAAGACCCGCACAATCTGGGCGCCATTTTGCGCACCGCGGATGCCGCCGGCGTGCATGCGGTGGTGGCACCCAAAGACAAGGCCGTGGGCATCACCGAAACCGTGCGCCGTGTGTCAGTCGGCGCCGCCGATCACGTCCCGTTTGCCCAGGTGACCAACCTCGCCCGCACCATGGAAAAACTCAAGGCCGCCGGCTTGTGGTTGGTGGGCACCTCCGACCGGGCGACCCAGTCGGTTTATGAAACCGATCTGCAAGGACCGCTCGCCATCGTGTTAGGTGCCGAGGAAAAGGGCATGCGCCGCCTCACCGAGGAGAACTGTGATTTTCTGGCCTCCATTCCGATGGCCGGCAAGGTCGAGTGCCTTAACGTCTCGGTGGCGGCCGGGGTGTGCTTGTTTGAAGCCGTGCGCCAACGCAGAGTTTCGTCATGAAAGAACCGGTGCGGATTTTCTCGGATTTGCATCTCGCCCACCGCTTGTCGCGTATCACGCGGGTCGCCGTGTTGCGGCCCTTGCTGGCGGGTGCCGGCACCGTCATCTTCAATGGCGATACTTGGCAGGAGCTGACCGATGCGGTGCATGAGCGCTCGGCCTTGATGTTAGATGAGCTGCGGGTTTTATGTGCCCAGGAGGGTTGCGAGACGGTTTTCCTTTCCGGCAACCATGATCCTGGCTGGCCCGGCACGGGCTGGGCCGAATTGGACGGCGGACGCATCATCGTCACTCACGGCGACGCCTTGTTGTTCGCTGGTTCACCGTGGAAACACGAGATTCTAACAGGCAAACAACAGGTGCTTGAATTGTGGCGCCAGCAGCCGCAAGCCGCCACCGATGCCGAAGCGCGACTGCGGCTGGCACGCGAGATCGCCCGCGCACTGCCCTCGCAATACGAGCCGGCGGGACGGCGGCTCTGGCAGCGGGCCTGGGACGCGGCATTTCCCCCGCAGCGGGCGCTGTGGATGCTGCGGTCGTGGTGGAGCCAGGCTGCGGTCGGGGTGGAGTTTTGCAAGCGTTATTTCCCGCAGGCGGAGGTGTTGATCGTCGGTCATTTCCATCGGCATGGCTGTTGGCGCAAAGACGGACGCCTGGTGATCAATACCGGATCGTTTATCAGTCCGGGCCGCGCCCATTGGGTCGAGTGGCACGCGGGCTGGCTGCGCCGCGGCCTGATCGCGGAGTCACCCACCGCCTATGGCCTCGGCAAGGTGTTACAGGAATGGCGCTTGTAATTGCCCTCACACCGCGACGCGGAAAAAATCCCACAACACCTGCCGGTAAACATCGCGTTTGAACTCAGGCAACCAATCGAGATCAAACTCAATCGGCTCAATCCAACGATAGGCGGAAAACTCGCGGGCTTGTTGGTTGACATTGACGGCTGGGGCCCCCTCCAACAAGCGGCACAAAAAATACGTTTGCTCCTGGCCATGACTGCCGTGTTTGAGGAGTTTCTTTGAGCGCACATGCGGCGGATAGAGATAGCGGTAGCCGGACCGCTGGGCTAACACCTCGTAATGGCGCGGCTCCAAGCCCACCTCCTCGCGCACCTCGCGGAACAACGCCTGCTCAGGCGTTTCGCCCGCGTCAACCCCGCCTTGCGGAAATTGCCAGGCCCCCGGAATCAGCCAACGCTCGCAAATGAGCAGCGACCCTTCGGGCTTGACCAGCAACGCGGCAACATTGGGTCGTAAACGAACCATGCGAGAGCGTAAATCATACCTGGCCGCCTGGCAACCCCTGACTCTTGCCGTCTCGCCATAATCGTGCTGGCCAAGGCACGGTTCCCTGCTAAGTTCTTGCCCATCATGAAAGCGCTGCTCCTTCCCGTCCTTGCTTGCCTGCTGGTGGCCGCCGCCTCCGCGACGGCGCAAAACCAACCCGCCGCCCAACCCGCCGCTCCGGCGGCCGGTGCCAACGGCCAGAATGCCCCCAACCGTGAATCCGACGGCAATCACCGGTTTTGGCAGGCCAATCTGCCCGGTGGCCAATACATGGTGGCACTGGATCGGGTCACCGCCATCAGCCGCCACAGCTATGCCGTGCCGGAGGCGGCCCTCATCGTCGATGAAGTCACCGTCGACACCGTGGGCCAAGGACTCGCCCGCTTCTATTTTTCCAAGCCCATCACCGAGGGCGTCAATAACAATGCCGCCAACAACCTCACCGCCCGCGCCAAGGAATTGCTCGATTACGGCGGCCAACGCGCCGGCACCGACCTCCACAAAATGGTGATCAAGAAATACCCGGAAACCACCCACGCCCG
>JBAXOF010000254.1:0-5849 GCA_037133375.1 Verrucomicrobiota bacterium
TTTGCCTGGGGTGGGGCGGGCACGTTGAAGGGAACCTCGGGCGGGGGGGGGGCGTCCGGACGAGGGTCGATGAGTTTGAGCGACCACAGCCCGGGTTGGTCCGGGGTGAAGGCGGCACGCCAGAGCGGTCGACCGGAGGGGTCCGGGGTGGCGGCAGGGCTGACTTTGGTGGCAGCCCCCGACGGGTTGGTGATGAGGATGAGCGGTTGCGGGGCGGAGTTTGGGCCGCGGTAGGAAATGGTGGCGGCCAGGGTGGCACCGCTTGCGCCGCGGGTGGCGGGCAGCCGCAGCGAAAAGTCCTGACCGGGGAGAAACTCGGAGTAGGAGGCCATCCATTGAATGAGTTGGGTCCAAAAGTCTTCGTAGCAATTTCCCAGTTCGCGGGCCTCCGGAAAAAAGTCCCATTTCCATAAGCCGTCGCCATTGACCAGGCCGGTGACCCCTTGGCCGTAGCGCCGGACTAACAGAGCGGGGAATTTGCCGGAGGCGGGAAGGGCAGAGGAAGACCCGGGCAACATGCCCGGGCCACTTTTGTCTGAGGCGTTTGTGCCACGGTCCGGGACGCCTTCGGCCAGCACGCGGGTGAAGGGTTTGACCATGGCGATTTGGCGGCCGTCCTTGAGGGTGGGCAGGGCCGCCCACAGCGAGGCGTCGGGCGCGGGCAGGGCTTGGCCGAAGAGGCCGGCGGCCGCGCCATCGCGGGTGGGCGTGAAGCGGAACTCCGCGGTGCTGGCAGTGGCCCACACGACCGGTTCTAACGGTTCGAGGGCGGGCAGGGAGGCGGTGGATGGTTTGCCGCGGGAGAAGAGCACGGCACCGCCGCGGTCACGCACATAGCTGCGCAAAATCGCCGCGCGTTCCGGCGTGAGGAACGGGTCGATGTTCTTGCCGAAGACAATGAGGTCATAGCGGCAGAGTTCATCAAGGGTGTTAGGGAAAACGGGGTGCTTGGTTTCGGAATCTTTGGTGTCGCCGGAATCAATATGGAAGTAGCGCTCGTCGGAAAGGCGATGGACGGACTGGACGTCCATGTGCGGTTGCTGGCGGAGGAGTTGGGCCAGAAACTTGCTGTCCCAATACGGTGCGCCCTCGACGAGAAAGACGCGGGTTTTGGATTCAAGGATGCGGATGGAGACGGCAGATGTATTGTTAGATGAGCGGGTTTCGCCGGGAATGACCGGAGTTTCAAGCGTCCAATGGGTGGAGGCGGGCGGGGCCTTGACCTCGAAGACGGCGCTGGCTGTTTTGTTAGGAGGGAGTTCAAGGGTGAGGCTGGTGAGTTCCTTGCCTGAGGCATCGCGCAGGCTGACCGCAGGGCGGATGGGTGCCAGCCCGGTGGATTTGAGGGCGAAGGGGATGCGCAGCGGTTGGCCGGCGAAAGCTGTTAGGGAGGCGCGGGGTTGGATGAGCGCGAGGTCCTGGGCCGGGGCATCGGCTCCGATGGCGATGGTATGCACGGCGAGGTTGCGGCTGCGGGCGCGAAGTCCGAGGGCGTCCAGATCGGCCTGGGTGCTGGTGAGGGTTTGGCGGCCATCGCTGAGGACGATGATGCCGGCCAGGGCTTCGCCGGCGGCAGAGGCATCCTGGAGAACCTGGGCCACGGCGGGTAGAATGTTAGAAGCGGTGCCGGCGGGAGTCGGGCCATCCGCAGCGCTGGTGGCGGCCTCGAGCTTGGCGGCAAACGGCTGTATCCGGAGTGGAATGTCGGCCGCTTTTGCCTGCGCCGTGGCTTGGTGGATCAGGGAGGTGGCCACGGCGGCGCGGGTCGCGCCGTCGGTGGTGGCTTGGGCCATGGACGAGGACACATCGTTGAGGATAATCCATGGGCTGGGTTGGGTTTCAGTGGGATAAATCCATTGGCCGGGGTTGAACAGCAGAACGAGGGCGGCGGCGACGGCGGTCAGGCGCAAGGTGAACAGCAGCCAGCGCATGCCACGGGTGATGCCGGATGCTCCCCGCCACGCAGCGAAGGCCGCGATGGCGAGGACCGCAATCGCCAGGGGGATCAGCACTGGAAGTGGGAAGGGCGGGTGCAAAGGGAGGGGAGTTATAGGTTATTTGTTAGTGGTTATCGGGAGCGGGCGTGGATCAGGGATTCAAGGACGAGAAAGAGAAGGCCCGCCAGGGCGAGCCATGGCCATAGTGGGAGGCCTTGGGCGAGGGCCGCTTGGCGGACGAGCGAGTCGTTGGCGGCATCGAGCTTGCCGAAGGTGGGAGTGGTTGCGAGCGGGCGCAGGTCGGACTCGGAATCCGGGAAGTTGACGGCGGTGAAAGCGACCGGTTGGCCGGAAAACCGCCAGCGGAAGAGCCCGGGAGTGGCGGGGGATTTGGCTTGCCAGAGGGTGCCACCGGCGGTGGTGGACTCAGTGATTTCGATAGGCTCGGAGGATGGGCCGAGCAAACTGATAGCCCCGGCGTGCGCGGGATCGGTGGAGGACCAGGTCGGGGGGCTGCCGGGTTGCGCATAGGCGGGTTCGGCGGCACCGCGCGGGCGGGTGCGCAGCAGAATTTCCGCTAGAGCAGGAAGAAATGCCCCCTGGGTGGGCCAATCTGTCTTGTTAGAATCGAGCGGCAGGTTCCAGAGCAGGATCGAAGCGTTGCTGGTGGGGCATTCGAGCAAGGCCGGGAGACCATCGGCGAAGATGGCGATGGGACGGATGTTAGGCAGCACGGCGAGCGCGGCCGGCAGGTGGAGGCGTTCGCGGAAGTTGCCGGCGAAGGGGTTGCCGAAATCCCCCGAGCGGAACAGTTGGTTGGCGGCGTGGGTTTCTTCCGGAATGACCGACCAACCTGCGGGCGAGGCATCTAGGGCGAGCGGGCCGTCAACGGGAGTGGCCGGAACATTCAGCAGGCTGCGGATGGCGGCCAGCGGGCAGGCTGCGGCCGGCCGCAGGATGACGGTCGTGCCAGCTAGCGCCGCTTGCCGCAGCTCTGCCGGATTGGCGCCGGCCCAAGCGGAGATGAAATGGTAGTCGGGCCGCGGTGAGGGTGTTAGATCGGGGGCCACTTCTAACCAGGATAGCGACTTGGCGAGTTTGCCGAGGATTTTGGCATCGGCGGAGTCGGGCGCGGTGGTTAGTGCGAGGCGCAGCGAATCACGGACGTGAACGACCGCGAAGCGGGCATCATCGGCGGGAAAGGCATCGGCCTCTACTGAAGCGCTGATCGGCATGGGGCCGGCAGTGGCCGGGCGCAGCACAAACGCAGCTTCCGCTTCGCCCCAGGCCGGCAGGTCGATCGGCCGGGATTGGCGCGCGCCATCGGCATCCAGGGTGAGTTGGGTGCGCAGCGGCTCCGCAGAAAAGTTCTGCACGCGGGCCAGAAGGGTCAAGTCCTGGCCGACGACCGGCTCGGCAGGCTGTGGCATGAGGCGGCTGACCGTGACATTGGGCGGGCTGGTGGTGGCGACGCGGTGGGTGCGCACGACTATGTTGTTAGGAAACGCCGGGGCGAAGTCGCGCCAGGCGCTGGCTTGGAAGTCGGAGACGATGACGAGTTCGCGGTGGCCATTGACCTTGGCGAGTTGGCGCAGCGCCAGATCAAAGGCGGCGGTTAGAGCGCCGGCCTCGGGGTGGGGCTTGGCCTGCTGCAACAGGCTTGTTAGATAAGTCAGGTTGGGTCCGGGTTCGGGAAAGGCGGCGTCCGGCTCGGCATCAATCCAGATGAGGTTGGCATTGTCGGGTTTGGCTTGCTCGAGGAAGCGGGCGGCTTGGGCGCAGGCGGCATCGAAGCGGCTGCCGGCCCCTTCGCGGGCGGCCATGGAGGCGGAGCGATCAACCAACAAGATGACGGTGGATTTTTCGCCGGGCAGGGAGGCGGACTTGGAAATCAGGACCGGCGCGGTGAAGGCGGCGGCGAGGGCAAAGAGGGCGAGGCTGCGCAGCGCGAGCAGCAGCCAGTCTTTGGGGCGGCGCAGGCGCGCGGTGCTGCGCAGCACGCGGCGCAAGAATTCAATGTTAGAAAACCGATAGACCGGCGGCCGGGCACGCGACAGCAGATGGACCAACACGGGCAGCCCGGCAAGCGCGAGCAAACCGAGCAGGGCGGGGTGTTGGAAGAGGAGGGACATGAAGATCGGTTATAGGTTGCAGTTAGATGTTATTGGGGAAGAGGATCGGCCGGATCAGTCCGATCCGACGGATTTCTTTTCTTCAATCCCGCAGCCTGTCAAAGAGCGCGAAGTAGGGATCAGCGGTGGAGGTGAGGGCGTAGTCGGCGTGGCGGGAGGCAGCGAGGGCGCGCAGGGCGCGGGTGTGAGTGAGGATTTCCTGCTGCCAGGCGTCGCGCAGTGAATGCGGGTGTGCGGTGAGCTGGTCGTTGGTTTCCATGTCGATGAAGCGGGACAGGCCGCGGTCGTCGAGGTGGAGTTCGGCGGGATCGAGGAGGTGGAAGAGGTGGATGCGGAAGCCGCGGTGGAGGTAAGGATTGAGGGCGCGGAAGAGGGCCGCGGGGTCGGTGAAAAAATCCGATAGAATGACGAGGGTGCCCTTGCGTTTGAGCAGGGGTTGGGCGCGGGCCAGGGTCTCGGTGATTGAGGTGTTAGATCCGGGGCGGGTGGTTTCGAGGGTGTTGAGGAGGTCGTGGAGGTGTTGGCGGGTGGAGCCGGGCGGCAGGAACCGGCGGATGCCCTGGTCAAAGAGGGTGAGGGAAACGCGGTCATTCTTGGAGATAACCCACCAGGCGAGGGCGGCGGCGAAAAACGACGCGTATTCGAGCTTGGAGAGGCGCGGCGAGTTTTCCGGAAAACCCATCGAGGCGGAGCAATCGAGGAAGATATGGCATTCGAGGTTGGTCTCCTGCTCGAAGGTGCGCAGAAACAATTTGTCGTTGCGCGCAAACACCCGCCAATCGACGCGGGCGAGGTCGTCGCCCTGAACGTATTGGCGGAACTCGTGGAACTCGATGGATGAACCGCGTTGGTGCGAGCGGTGCCGCCCTGATAGATAACCCTCCACCATGGCCTTGGCCCCGAACTCATAGTTCTTGAGTCGGCGGATGTCGGCGGGATCGAGGAAGCGGTGCATGGGGGGAGGCAGCAGACTGGAAGACGCAAGATACAAGAGGAAGAATCGGTCGGATCAGTCGGATCGGACCGATCAGATTTCTTTAACGAGCTTCGCGATAATCTGGTCAGTGGTGATGCCTTCGCCGGTGGCGTTGTAGTTGGCAATGAGGCGGTGGCGCAGGACGGGCAGGGCGACGGCGCGCACTTCGTCAGGGGAGGCGGAGGAATTGCCGCGCAGCAGGGCGAGGGCACGGGCGGCGCGGGCGAGGCACTGCGAGGCACGCGGGCCGGCACCATAAGCGATGTAGTTTTTCACATCGGCGCTGGCGAGCGGCGAGTCCGGGCGGGTCGAGTGGACGAGTTTGAGGATAATCTGGATGACCGAGTCCGGGAGCGGGACGTCAATAGTCGCGTCCTGGAGTTCGAGGACTTTGTCGGCGTTGAGGAGTGGCTCGGGCTGGATGTTGGCATGGCCGGTGGTGAGGCGGATAATTTCCGCTTCCTGCTCGATGGTTGGATAGCCGATGTTGAGTTGGAAGAAGAAGCGGTCGAGTTGGGCCTCCGGGAGTGGATAGGTGCCTTCGTGCTCGATCGGGTTCTGGGTGGCGAAAACAATGAACGGCTCGACCAGGTGGCGGGTCTGGCCATTGACGGTGACTTGCTTTTCCTGCATCGCTTCTAACAAGGCAGCCTGCGTTTTCGGCGGAGTACGGTTGATTTCATCGGCGAGGATGAGATTGGCGAAGATCGGGCCGGGAATGAATTGGAACGAACGCTCGCCAGCCGTGGTGTTTTGCAAAATCTCCGAGCCGACGATGTCGGTGGGCATCAGGTCCGGCGTGAA
>JBAXOF010000255.1:0-5841 GCA_037133375.1 Verrucomicrobiota bacterium
CATCCACCCCGGCCATGATGTCCACGTCCCGAGTGGTTCTCGAAACCAACCCAAGAGCCAGCAAAGCGGCACCGCCGATCAGCACGAGATGCTCAGGTGCCGCCTCGGCATCTTCAAGAAATGCCGCCAAGGCGGACAACGTGTCATCGAGAGTTTCAGGGGAAATCGGATTCATGTGGCAGTGGGACCAAGCGCATAAGCGAATCTAAATTACGCAAATAGCGAATATAGTCAAGCATTTTTGCGGAATCGGATGAATGCAGTGCGGGATGAACCGATCACCCAGAGTCCGTGATTGCCATGGCCAACAGTCGGGGTGGAGCGGTGCCGATGCCCACCTGACGCATTTGGATCCCGATCTCAACCTGCCAATCTAGGAAACTTCGCTGCGAACTGCCACGCCACCCACCGCGCCGTTATCGGGCGCATCGCGGACGGAGTCGCTCCCTTACCACGGGAATTGGAATGGCAAGATGCTCACGGTGAAGTTGCCGATTTTTTTCGATCCCCACCGCTCCCCAACCAGGCCACCCTGAAAAAGTGGCCGAAGAATGGCCGAAAGTCGGTTTCTGGGCACAAAAAAGGGAGCTTTTTCAGCTCCCTAAGTTGTTGATTTCCAAAGAGAAGTGCTCGAAAGAGGACTCGAACCTCCACGGGTTACCCCACTAGATCCTTAGTCTAGCGCGTCTACCAATTCCGCCATCCGAGCATTTGGTTGGGTGGACGGACTTGTTAAGACCTGCGTGCGGACTTGGCAAGGAAATCTTTGAAAAAAAACCGGGTGCAAATTCCCACCTTCCGGCTTGCTTCCCGGCCCGCGTGCGGGGACGATGGTGACAGTCACCGTCATGGAAACCATCAGCGCGGAAGCCGTTGTCAAATCCTTTGGAAAACTTCACGCCCTCGATGGGGTCAGTCTGCGGATTGAAGCCGGCGAGTTGTTTTTTCTGTTAGGCCCGTCCGGTTGCGGCAAAAGCACCTTGTTGCGCTGCATTGCCGGCCTCGAAACCCCGGATAGCGGCGTGATCCGCTTCGGCGAACGCGATGTCACCCGGGTGCCTCCGCATCAACGCGAGGCCGCCATGGTGTTTCAAAGCTACGCGCTATGGCCGCACCTGAGCGTGGCTCAAAACATCGCCTTCGGCCTCGAAGAACGCCGCGTGCCCAAACTGGAAATCAAGCGCCGCGTCGAGGAAGCCCTCGAACGGGTCCACCTCCCAGGGTTCGGCCCACGCGCGATCGACCAAATGTCCGGCGGCCAACAGCAACGGGTGTCGCTCGCCCGCGCCTTGGTGGTCAAACCCAAGTGCCTGCTGTTAGATGAACCCTTGTCCAATCTCGACGCCCAGCTGCGGCTCGAAATGCGCCGCGAAATCCGCAACATCGTCAAGAGCAACGGCCTCACCGCCATCTATGTCACCCACGACCAGGAGGAAGCCCTGGCGATGGCCGACCGGATAGCGATTCTCAACCAAGGCCGGATCGCCCAGATTGGCACGCCGGAGGCGATCTACCGCACACCGCTCAGCGCCAGCGTCGCGAGCTTCATCGGTGAAACCAACCTGATTCCGGGGACCGTGTTAGAAATCGATGAGCAAGCCGCCACGATTGAAACGGCCGCCGGACCGCTGCGCGGACGCTGCGCCGATCCGGACTGGCACCCCGCTCGTGGCACAGCCGTGCGGCTTTCCATCCGCCCTGAAGCGTGGCGCCTGCACGAGGCCAGCGGTGACACCGCCATCAGCGGCACCCTCGTTGAGCGCAGCTACCTCGGCCAGCACATCCAATATTGGATCGACACTGCCGCCGGCCTCCAGCAAGTTGTTGAAATGAATCCCCAACAGATGCACCAACTCGGTGAAACCAACTTCCGCCTCCACGTCCGCCACGAGGACGTGGTGGTGTTAGAGGAGACCCAACAACCCATAACCCCTCCCCTACCCTGAAAATCCGGGTTTGCATCATCCTCGGCTTATTGGCACTCATTGTGGCGCTGCCCATCGCGCTGCGCAGGACAAGCAGCACCCGCAGGGCGGACAGTGCGGACGATTGCCTGGTGATTCTCAGTCCGCACAATGAAACGCTGCGCCAGGAATTGGGCGAGGCATTTGCCGGTTATTGGCGGCAAACGCGCGGGCGCAGCGTCTATCTGGATTGGCGCACGCCCGGCGGCACGTCCGAGATCCGGATGGTGCTGGATGCCGGCTTCAAGGCGGGCCGTGAGACCGGGCGCGCGGGCATCGGTGTGGATGTGCTGTTTGGCGGCGGCGAGCCGGATTTCTCCGGCCAGGCGAAATACGGGCGACTTGTCCCGCTGGAGGTTTTCACGCGTCATCCCGGATGGTTTGGACCATCCGCCCCGATCGTGAAAACCTTCTCCGGCGAACGTTTCTATCCAACCGATCACGTCTGGGTCGGCACCTGCCTGTCGCAGTTCGGCATTTGTTACAACCCGGAAGTTCTCAAGCGCCTGCATATCCCCTGCCCCAAGGTTTGGGATGATCTGGGGGAGCCAAGATACGTCGGAGCCATCGCGCTGGCGGATCCTACCAAGAGCGGTTCGGTCGCCCGCTCATTCGAATTGCTCATCCAGGATCAAATGCAGCGTGCTCTAACCGACAAGACCCGCGGCCGTGAAGCCGCGCTGGCTGCCGGCTGGGACAACGGTCTGCGGCTCATCCAGCGGATGGCTGCCAACGCACGCTACTTCACCGATAGCTCCTCGAAGATTCCCCTCGATGTCGGTCAGGGCAACGCGGCGGCGGGCATGTGCATCGATTTCTACGGGCGCTCGTATGCCGCCGATCTCATGACCCGCGAGGGCACGCCGCGCGTGGTGTGGATCGCCCCCGTCGGCGGCACCACCCTCAGTGCGGATCCGATCGGCGTGCTCAAAGGCGCGCCTCACCCCGATCTGGCGCAGGCGTTTGTCGAGTTCTGCCTCAGCCCGCAGGGCCAGACGCTGTGGTTTGGCAGGCCCGGCACCCCCGGCGGGCCACGCGACCGGGCGCTGCATCGCACGCCCATCCGCAAGGATGTCTACACCCCCGCCAATCTGGCAAACTCGACACTGCCGGACCTGAACCCCTACACCGACAGCGGCAACTTCACCTATCAGCGCGAGCTGACCGGAGCCGCCTTCAACAGCCTGCGCCAGATTGTTAGAATAATTGGCATTGATTCCCACGAGGAAATGACAGCGGCGTGGCGGGCGATCATCGCCGCCGGAATGCCGGCCGACGCGCTGGTGGTGTTCTCCGATGTATCCATCATCTCCTACAACGCCTGCGGCAAGGGCGATGCGGAACTCGATAGCAGCGATCCGTTGCGAGCCGAAAAGCGCGCCACCCAACTCGGCACCTGGTTCCGCGCCAATTACCGCAAAGCCGAGGCGATGGCCGGCCAGCGCCGTAGCGGCGGTCATTGACCGCCGCAAGCCATGCATTCGCAATTCTTGCTAGTCTAATTCTTTACCAGATGCCTGTCACAATTCATCACCCTGAAACGCCAACGGCGGCCAATGACCGCCGCTACATCGCGCGGCATACTCCAGAAGTCCTATGAAACGCGGCACCGCCATTTTTCTAACATCAATCACCACTCTGCTGTTGGGGGTGTTTTTCATCTTTCCGGCGTGGATGGTGCTGAAGCAGGCGTTTGAAGGGACCCGTGCCGATGGTGCGGCGTATTTCACGTTTGACTTCATTGCCATGGTCTTCCGCAATCCGATCTATCGGGAAGGCCTGTGGAATGCCCTGGTGCTGGGCATCACCAGCACCTTTGCCACCCTGCTCATCGCCATGCCGCTGGCGCTGGTATGGCAACGCCATGATTTTCCAGGAAAAAACGTGCTGGGAGTGCTGATTCTCGCGCCGATGATCCTGCCGCCATTCGTCGGAGCGGTGGGCATCAAACAAATCCTCGGCATGAATGGCGCGCTCAACGCGTTGCTCATTCGCGGCGGACTGATGGACGCGGAGCTGCCCTGCGACTGGCTGGCCAACGGGCGCTTTGCCGGCATCATCGTGCTGAACGCGCTGCATCTCTATCCGATTTTATACATGAACATCGCCGCCGCGCTGGCCAACCTGGATCCGGCGATGGAGCAAGCCGCGGAAAACCTCGGCTGCCCGCCGTGGAAACGGTTTTTCAGGATCACCCTGCCGCTGGCCATGCCCGGGGTGTTTGCCGGTGCCGCCATTGTTTTCATCTGGGCCTTCACCGAACTGGGCGTGCCCCTGGTGTTCGATTATGCCCGCGTGGCTCCGGTGCAGATTTTCGATGGCATCAAGGGACTGGACAAAAACCCGATTCCCTATGCCCTAACCGCCATTCTGCTGATCGTCGCGACTGCGGTTTTTGCCTTGTCCAAATGGCTCGTCGGCAGTTCCAGATTAGGCTCCACCCCACGGCCTAAGGGGCGTGCCACGACCCGCCGCATAAGCCCGTTGGGATCAGCCGCCTGCACGATGTTGTTTTCCGGCGTGTTTATCATCGCAGCCATCCCGCACCTCGGCGTGGTGTTGCTGTCGGTGGCGGGCCGCTGGTATGGCACGATCATCCCGGACCAACTCACGCTGCGCCATTATCTGGAAGCGCTTGGCAACGGACTGGTCGTGCCCTCCATCCAGAACAGCCTGCTCTATGCCGGTTGCGCCACTTTGTTAGCCCTGGCCATCGGGCTGGCGGTGGCCTGGGTGGTGGTGCGCTCCGATCTGAAATTCCGGGGAGCGCTCGATGCCGTGGTGATGCTGCCCCTGGCCGTTCCCGGGTTGGTGATGGCCTTTGGCTACCTCGCGCTGTCGCAGGAAGGCAAGGTGTTTCATTTCCTCATGGGTGCGGGTGGCAGTCCCTTCATGTTGCTCGTCATTGCCTACGCCATCCGCAGACTCCCCTACATCGTGCGCGCCGCCGTGGCCGGCCTCCAACAAAGCAACCCGGCCCTTGAGGAAGCCGCCAGGTCGCTCGGAGCCACCCCAGCCCGGGTGTTGCGCCGGATTGCCATTCCGCTCATCGGCGCCAACGTCGCGGCCGGCGCCATCCTCGCCTTTGCCTTCGCCATGTTGGAGGTGAGCGACAGCCTCATCCTCGCCCAACAAGCCCAACACTATCCGATCACCAAGGCCATCTACGCGCTTTTGAGCACCCTCGGTAACGGCACCGAACTGGCCGCCGCCCTCGGCGTCTGGGCCATGGCTTTTCTAACAGTTTCAATCATGGGTGCCACCGTTCTCGGCGGCAAGCGCGGCGGACTGTTCAAGCTGTGAGAAATCGGACTTTCCTAACATCAAACCAAGAGTAGAATATCCGGCGTGTCCCCAGACGTGCAGATTTTCACCCCAACGTCTGCCGCGGCGGTGACCCGGCCAGTGGACCGAATGTCCGCTGTGGCAGACAAGATCGGGTTGTTCCGGTCCTTGTTCCGCGGCCGCGAAGAGGTGTATGCGCGGCGCTTCACCAGTGGCAAAACCGGCAAGTCAGGCTACCAACCGGTAGGTTCCCTTTATTCCGTAGGGTTTCCAAGCGCCTATACACAGAAAGTGGCAACACAATATCCGATTTTACTGCCAAAACCCGTGTTAGATGGGATTTTCTCTAACATCTGGGCGGGTGGGTGATCTTGCCGCCCTCGCTCCATGTCCATGCTCGTGATCCATGTCGCCCGTCGGCATCCTCGTGGTGATCTTCCTGCCCTCTGCCCTCTGCCATCGCTCCCGGTCCATGACGCCGGACATCGAGGTGGACTTCGTGGTGTCCATGCCCTGCCCTGCCCCATGGCATCCTCTTGTCCATGTCGCCCATCGGTGCCATCGTGATCCGGCTGGGCCGGTGATCGTCATA
>JBAXOF010000256.1:0-5828 GCA_037133375.1 Verrucomicrobiota bacterium
CGCGCTGCCGCCGCCCATCGTCGAGGTCATGGAAATCGCGCCCTCGGAGGTGCCGCTGACCGCGACGCTCATCGGTCAGCTCGATTCGCCGCAAAACGTCGAGGTGCGCGCCCGCGTCGAGGCGTTTGTGGATGAAATGCGCTTCACTGAGGGGGTTGAAGTGAACAAGGGCGACGTGCTCTTCGTGCTGGATAAAAAGCCCTATGAGGAAAAGTTGATGGCCGCCAAGGGGTCCTTGGCAGAGGCGGCGGCCGCGCTGAAAAAATATGAGACCGACGTCGCCCGGCTGACACCACTAGCGGAGAGAAAGGCGGTTCCACAGCAGGATCTCGACAACTCGCTGGCCCAGGTGGACGGCGGCAAAGCCAACGTGCTCACCGCCCAGTCCCGGGTGGAATCCGCGCAATTAAATCTCGGCTATTGCGAGGTGCTGGCCCCCATGACCGGGCTCATCGGTGCCAAGCAGGTTTCCATCGGCGATCTGGTCGGCAAGGGTGCGCCCACCTTGTTAGCCACAATGTCCACGCTCGATCCGATCTGGTTTTACTGCAATGTCAGCGAGGTGAGCTATATCAAGGTGAAGGAATGGAGCGCCATAGTGGGCAAGGATATCTTCAGTCTGCCGCTCACCCTGATTCTGGCCAATGGCATGGAACATCCGGACCAAGGAAGCTTCATCTTCATCGACCGGGCGGTGGATGTAAAAACCGGCACCTTGCGCATGCGGGCCGCATTCCCTAACTCGAAAAAGATCCTGCGGCCCGGCATGTTTGCGCGGGTCCGGGTGGACTTGGGAACCCGCAAGGATTGCCTCGAGGTGCCGGAGCGCGCGGTGGTCGAATTGCAGGGCAAGGCCTTTCTCTGGGTGCTCACTCCGGAGGGCCTGGCCAAGCAGCGAACCGTCAAACTTGGCGAACAAAACGGCTCTAACTTTATCGTCAATGAAGGCATCAAACCCGGCGAACGCATCGTGGTCGAAGGTTTGCAGAAAGTCCGCGAAGGAGCCCCCGTCAACGCCATGACAGCCGCCCAAATGGCCGCCCTGAAAACCACCGCCGCCGAGGTCAACCCTGCCAAGAAATAAACGATCATGGCCGAATTCTTCATCCGCCGGCCCATCGTGGCGATGGTCATCTCCATCGTCACCGTCATCGTCGGTCTCATCTCGCTTTCCCGACTGCCTATCTCGGAATACCCGAACGTCAGCCCAACCTTGATTCAGGCGACCACCACCTATCGTGGTGCCGCCGCCGAGGCGGTCATGGAATCCGTCGCCACGCCCATCGAGTCCAAGGTCAATGGCGTAGACAAACTGCTCTATCTCCAGTCCTATAACTCTAACGACGGCAAGATGACCCTCAACGTCACCTTCGATGTCGGCACCGATGTGGACATCATGCAGGTCAACGCGCAAAACCGCGTGGGCCAGGCGGAAGCCCAGCTGCCAGAAGCCGTCAAGCGCGAGGGCGTGGTGGTCAACCGCTCGAGCCCGGACATTCTGCTAGCCATCGGCCTATCCTCGCCCCAGGGCTCCTATGACGGGGTGTTTCTCGGCAACTACGCCGACATCTACCTGGTCGATCAAATCAAGCGCGTGCCCGGCGTGGGCGACGTAAAGAACTTTACCGCGCAGGATTACTCGATGCGCGTCTGGCTCAATCCGGAGAAACTCGCGATGCTTGGCGTCACACCCCAGGACGTTTCCAATGCGATCAAGGAGCAGAACGCGCAAGCGCCGGCTGGCACCATCGGTGCGGAGCCAGCGCCGCCAGGCCAGGAAAGCCAATTCAACATCCGCGCCCAGGGCCTGCTCAAGGATCCGAAGGAGTTCGCGGAAATCATCGTGCGCTCCAACACCGACGGCTCACAGGTGAAAATCAAGGATGTGGGCCGCGTCGAACTCGGTGCCCAAACTTACGCGCTGCGGGCCCGCATGGACAAGGCCCCGGCCGGCGCGCTCGGCGTCTATCTGGCACCCGGTGCCAACGCCATCCAGACGGCGGACAACGTCAAGCAAATCCTCGAGACCGCCAAGCTCCGCTTCCCGCCGGATATGGAATACAGCATCACCCTGGATTCGACGTTGCCCATCAAGGCGTCGATGAAGGAAATCGTCAAAACCCTCGAAGAGGCGATCTTCCTGGTGCTCATCGTGGTGTTCATCTTCCTGCAAAGTTTCCGCGCCACCATCATCCCGATGCTCACCGTGCCGGTCTCACTGCTCGGTGTGTTCATCGCGTTTCCGATGTTAGGCTTCAGCGTCAACACGCTCACCATGTTCGGGTTGGTGCTGGCCATCGGTATTGTGGTGGACGACGCCATTGTGGTGGTCGAGGCCGTGCAACATCACATCGAGCAGGGGATGTCGCCGGTGGATGCCACGCGTCAGGCGATGAAGGAGGTGTCCGGGCCGGTGGTGGCCATCGCGCTCATCCTGTGTGCGGTGTTCGTGCCCGTCGCCTTCATGGGCGGGGTGACCGGCCGGCTCTATCAGCAATTCGCCATCACCATCGCGGTGTCCGTGGTGTTCTCCGCGATCAACGCGCTGACCCTCAGCCCGGCGCTCTCCGCCCTGCTGCTGCGCAAACCCACCCCCGGCAAGGGCCCGCTCGCATGGTTTTTCCGCAAATTCAACCAGTTTTTTGATTGGGTCACCGCGGGCTACGGCACCATCGTCGGCGGTCTCACGCGCAAGGCCACGCGCTCGATGCTGCTCTTGGTCGTGGTGTGTGGCGGCATCTATATGTTAGGCAAAGTGGTGCCCGGCGGGTTCATTCCGGACGAGGACAAGGGCTATCTGTTTGTGGCGATCGAGCTGCCGGAGGGGGCCTCGTTGCAGCGCTCCGACGCCTTGCTCAAGCAGGTGGAGACCATCGTGGGCAACACCAAGGGCGTGCGCTCGGCGCTGGCCATCAGCGGCATGAACATCCTTAACTCACTCAACGTGCCGAATGCCGCGATGATGTTCGTCGGCCTGGATGACTGGGATAAACGCCAAGACCCGCAGTTGCATGCCAAGGCCCTCGCCGCGGAATGGAACAAGAAATTCTTCGCCATTCCCGGGGCACGCGTGTTCGCCTTCGGTCCGCCGCCGCTGCCGGGCTATGGCAGTGTCTCCGGCTTCACCATGCAGCTGCAGGACCGCTCCGGCGGCAGCGTCGAGCAACTCGCCGATTACGTCAAACAAGTCATCGCGGCGGCGGCCAAGCGGCCGGAAATCGGCCGCGTCAGCACCACCTTCCAGTCGTCCACGCCGCAGGTGAAAGTCGAGTTGGACCGTGAAAAGGCCCGCACGCTGGGCGTGCCGGTGGACAGTGTGTTCCAAACCCTGCAAGCCTATCTGAGCGGGCTCTACGTGAACGACTTCGTGAAATTCGGCCGCGTCTACAAGGTCTTCCTGCAGGCCGAACCGGAATACACCAGCAACCCTAACGACATCGGCAAATTCTTCGTGCGCAACAACGAGGGCGGCATGGTGCCGCTGAGCACGCTGGTCAACGTGTCCAAGATGTCCGGGCCCAACTTCGCCACCCGCTTCAACCTCTATCTGGCCGCGGAAATGATGGGGGCGCCCGCGCCCGGCTACAGCTCGGCCCAGGCCATCAAGGCGATGGAGGAAATCATGGCCACCATGCCGTCCAACGTCGGCTACGAATGGTCCGGCCTCACCCTCCAGGAAAAGAAATCCGAGGGCCAGGCCCCCCTCATTTTCGGCATGGCGATCCTCTTCGTGTTCCTCCTGTTAGCGGCCCAATATGAAAGCTGGTCGCTGCCCTTTGCCGTGCTGCTGTCCGTGCCCACCGTCATTCTCGGCACCATGGTGGGGCTGGTGCTGCGCCACTTCGAGATGAACGTCTACGCCCAGGTCGGCCTGGTCATGCTCATCGGCCTGGCCGCCAAAAACGCCATCCTCATCGTCGAGTTCGCCAAAATGAAGCGGGAGGAAGGCATGCCGACCCTCCAAGCCGCGCTCGAGGGCGCGAAGTTGCGCCTGCGCCCGATCCTCATGACCTCCTTTGCCTTCATCCTTGGTTGCGTGCCGCTGATGCTGGCCAAAGGCTCCGGCGCCGCCTCGCGCAGCACCATGGGCACTGGCGTGGTTTTCGGCATGGGCATCGCCACGCTCGTCGGACTCTTCCTGATCCCCATCTGCTATGTCTTCGTCCAAGGCTTCAGCGACCGCCGGCAAAAGTCCGCGCCGGTGCCAGCCGCCGCCGCGCCTGATCACGCCTCCTGAACTAACATAATTGATGAGAACCACGGATTGCACGGATTATACGGATTTGAATATGTCATATCTCCCTTCCAGCTCGCTCCAGCAGCGGATATTCTAACTATTTGTAACAATCCAATTCTTCCTGTGTAATCAGTGCAATCAGTGGTAAAACAAGCCGCCGCCACCCTTCCACCCTTCATTCCCGGTCTAACCCCACCCCACCCCTTCAACGACCCATGCGCCCGTTATTGCTGCTTCCCTCGGTTTTGTTAGTAAGTTCCTGTGTGCTCGGGCCGGAGCCCGGGTCGCCGGACATCAAGACCCCCGCAGCCATCCGTGGCGATGCCGCGCCCCATGGCGCCTCCTTCGGTGACAAGGCCTGGCGCAGGGTGTTTACCGACGCCACGCTGCGCACGCTGATAGAACGGGCGGTAAAGAACAACCCGGACCTGGTGGCCGCCACCTATCACATTGAAGAGGCCCGCGCCCAAGCCGCCATCGCCCGCGCCGCGTGGTTTCCCTCGCTCAATGGCAGCGCGGATGCCGCCGCCAATTACGCGTCGAGGCATGCCGGGCAGGTTGCCCCGGGCGGCTCCCGCTACTCCGAAACCTACAGCCTCACCGGTTTGATGAGTTGGGAACTTGATCTGTGGGGCGGCATCCACCGCAACAACCAGGCGGCCCGCGCCAACCTCCTGGCAGCCGGGCACCAGCGCGACGGGGTGCAAACCTCGCTGATAGCGGCGGTGGCCACGGCCTACATCGACCTCAAAAACCTCGATGAACGCCTCGCCATTTCGCGGCGTACCACCGAAAGCCGCAAGGAGTCCCTCAAACTGGTCACCTCCCGCAGGGATGGCGGCGTCAGCTCGGACCTGGAGGTCGGCCAGGCCCAGGCCTCACTGGCCCAGGCCCAGGTGACCATCCCGTCCACCGAGCAGTCTATCAGCGCCAAGGAAAACGAACTGCGCGTGCTGCTCGGTGCGTACCCCGGCAGCGTGACCCGCGGCGGCAGTCTTGCCAGCCTCGGTAGTGCGCTGCACATCAGCGGCGGATTGCCCTCCACCTTGCTGGCGCGCCGGCCGGACCTGTCCGCCGCCAATCAGGCGTTTCAAGCCGCCACCGCCCAGATCGGTGTGGCCGAAGCGCTGCGCTTTCCGAGTCTGTCACTCACCGGCAGCGGCGGCGTGATCAGCGGCGAGCTTAACAGTTTGCTCGCGGGCGGCAGCGCGGCCTATGCCATCGGCCCGCAACTCACCGGCCCGATCTTTGACGCAGGCCGTGGCAAAGCCCGGGTGCAGGCCGCCCAAGCCGGCGCCAAGATCGCGCTGGCCACCTATCAAAAGACTGCCCAGCAGGCGTTCCGCGAGGCCGCCGACGCGCTCAACTCCTATCAGAAATCCGGCGAGATCATCACCGAGGAAGCCAAGTTGGTCGCCGCCCAAAAGAGCGTCGCCGCCCTCGCGCTGGAACGCTTCCAGGGCGGCGCCTCCAGCTATCTGGAAGTGCTTGACGCGGAACGCGGGTTGTTCACCGCCGAGCTGGATCTAGCCGATGCCTGCAGCAACCGTTTGCGGGCCGTGGTGCAAGCCTACCGCGCCCTGGGCGGGGG
>JBAXOF010000257.1:0-5813 GCA_037133375.1 Verrucomicrobiota bacterium
GTTGCCGGTCCACGGATCCCAGAGTTCGACCGCGCCCTTGGCGCGAAACTCCACCACCCCATCCGGCTTGGCATCCATCACCATATAGATGTCGCGTTTCCCGGCCTTGCGGTGCAGCGCCCGCACCGTCTGCTCCACCCCTTGCACGTCCGGCACAAACGCGGCGCGAATGGCCGTCACCGCATCGGCGGCTTGTGTTAGGCGGCGGGCCGGTTGGAAGACGAGGTCGTTCATCTTGGTTAGATCCGGGTCGTCGCGACCGACCCGGTCCGAGGCACTGGGCAAGGCACCGACGGCATAGACCTTGCCGCCGGCTTGCGCCATGGCCGCAGCTTTCTGGATGCTCGGCCAGCGCACCGCCTGCATATCGGGAAACACCAGCGCTTGATAGGAGGCGCCGGCATCCTTCACCACCAACCGACCATTCTCAACGGTGGCGCGTGCCAGGGAATCATTATCGATGAACTCGAAGTTGATGCCGGCGGCCATCAGGCGGCGGGCCAGATCAAAGGCGGTGTTTTTCGCCTTGTCGCCATCCATTTCCGCCTCGTAGGGCGCCACCGGATAGACCACCGCCACATCACTCACAAAATGCCCCTGGCTGAGCAGATAGGACAGCCTGTCAAAATAGCCGAGGAAGGTGCTCATGTGCGCCCAATACGGCATGCGGAAGTGATAGCACGGCGGTGCCCACTCCCAATGCGAGCCATAAGTAGTGTAGTAAAACCCATGCAGGTTGAGCAGCGTGCAGCCGTAGAGATAGTTCTCGCGCGTGGCCTGCATCAGCAACTCCGGCGCCGCGCCCCAACCCAGACTGTGGTAGCCTTCCAGCCAGACCCGCGGCCGCTGATAGAGATTGGCCACCGACGACGACACCTTGCCCTTGATCAAATCGGCTTTCCCGCCCGGCGTGTCGTGCCCCGGCGCCGAATACCAACGTGTCGCGCGGAAATAGTCGCCGAATTCCTGCGGGTTAAGCCCGCGACCGCCCGAGTCGCAGGCAAAGATCATACCGCGCGATGTATGCCACTTGTAGATCGGTTCAAAGTAACGTTCCTCCATCAGTGCCATCCGCACGTCGGCGTAATCCATCCGCAGCTTGGGCGTGATGGCACCCATGTCCGACCACATCGCCGGCAATAGTTCTAACAAATCATACCCCTTGCGGCGCTGGAACTCCGCGGCGAAGTCCGGGTTCCAGGCGAATTTCTCCAGCCCGATGTGCAACTCGTCGTTGAAGAAATAGTTCAGGCCCTTGGCGGATTTGCCCGGGTTGTGATCCTGGAATTTCTGATAGAACCCGCGGATCACCGTGTCGCCCGAGCCGGCCATCAGCGGGTTGAGGCTCCCGGCGCGGCGCAGCGCCCGGAACGTCCAGATTTCCCACTCGCCGGCGGGAGCCGTCCACGTGAGTTTGCCATCCTTGACGAATGCCGCGAGGTCCGTGCCGCCGCGCTGGAGCTTGTCGCCGATGACCGGATAGGCCCGCGCGGCGAATTGCTCCGGCGAGCATGCCAACGTCTTCGTCTCGCCGCCGTGCACGCGCTGGCGCGCGCCCGCCTCAAGCTGGATCGCATTCAATTCCGGCTTTTGATAGAAGAGATCGTAAAACAGGTTCTTGGCGCCGCGCGGCCAGTCCAGCGTGTAGGTGCTCACGCCAATGCCCATGTCCATCCCGGCGCAGGCCTCGGAGATCTTGGAATAGACTTTCCACCAAGCCTCGGAAAAAATCGCCGGCTCAGCCTGGTCAGTTAGCCACCCGTCCGAGTCGTGGTGTGAGTAGTTGACCTGCACACCGCTGATGCCCTTTTTGCGCAATTCCTTGAGCTGGCCGATCATCCGGTCCGCATCCAGTGTGTCGCCCGTCCACCACCAATAGGGCACCTCGCCGTAGCCCGGCGGCGGAGTCTTGAACCCCGGCAACACATCCAGCGCGGGATCACGCGAGGGAATCCCCGGCCCTGCCGCCAGCGCCACGCCGGTCCACGCGGATAGCAGCAGCAGACAGCAGCCACCGGCGGCGCGCCTAGAAATGTCTGAGGATGCCACGACTTTGATAGACAAGGGAGGGGTTAAATCGTTCATGGTGTGGGAGATGCACAACCTAGTGCCCCCGCCATGCCGTTGACAAGGGCAGTGTGGAGGGGAATGGAGCGGCGCAACTGCGTCAGTCAGAGTATCGCGATCTCTTCACCTTGGAAATTGGTTGTTGGAGTCCCCCTCTCCAGAGGGCGTTGGTGCTTCGCTGACACGCACGGGACTCACCAAAGGCCCCTCCTCCTCCCACCCATAAGCACGACACTTGGCAAGTGTCGTGCCGTGCGTTCCCTGCATGCCATGCCTTGACTTCCGCGGTCATTGTCGCTGGAATGCCCTTCCGCCCATGGACTATCAAGCCAAAATCGCCCGCAACGTCGCCGCCATCCCGCGCTCTGGGATCCGCGATTTCTTCGAACTCGTGCAGGGCCGCGAGGGCATCATTTCGTTAGGCGTCGGCGAGCCGGACTTCGTCACCCCCTGGCACATCCGTGAGGCCGCCATCTATTCGTTAGAGAAGGGACAGACCACCTACACTTCCAACCTCGGACTGCTCTCGCTGCGCAAGTCCATCGCCCGCTATGTCGGCGACTTCTTCGATGTCAGCTACGATCCAACCCGCGAGGTATTGGTCACCGTGGGGGTTTCCGAGGCAATCGACCTGGCGCTGCGGGCCTTGCTCAATCCCGGCGATGAGGTCATTTTTCACGAACCCTGCTATGTCTCCTACAGCCCGAGCATCGTCCTCGCCCACGGCCGCGCCGTGCCCGTGGAAACCTCCAAAACCGACGCGTTTTCACTCAAGCCGGAAAAGCTCGCCGCCGCCATCACGCCGCGCACGCGCTTGCTCATGCTCAATTTCCCGACCAATCCCACCGGTGCCGTGGCCAGCCGTGAGGATCTCGAAGGCATTGCCAAGCTCGCCATCGAGCACGACCTGATTGTTCTAACAGATGAAATCTACAGCGAGCTGCGCTACGACGGGCTCACTCATGTGTCCATCGCCTCCTTGCCCGGCATGCGTGAGCGCACCGTGCTGTTGCACGGGTTTTCCAAGGCCTTTGCCATGACTGGCTTCCGTCTCGGCTACGCCTGCGCACCCCAGCCCATCATCGAGGCCATGATGAAAATCCACCAATACGCGATGCTCTGCGCGCCCATCATGAGCCAGTGCGCCGCGCTGGAAGCCTTGGAAAATGGCACGCCTGCCATGCTCGCCATGCGCGAGAGCTACCACCAGCGCCGCGATTTCATCGTCAAGCGCCTCAATCAAATCGGCCTCGACTGCCACACTCCCGGCGGCGCTTTCTATGTCTTCCCGGATATCAGCAAAACCGGCCTCAGCAGCAAGGACTTCGCCATGGGTTTGTTGGAAAAGGAAAACGTCGCCGCCGTGCCGGGCAGCGCCTTTGGCCCCTCCGGTGAGGGCTTCCTGCGTTGCTGTTATGCCACCGCCTTCAACGACCTGCGCACCGCCATGGATAAGATGGAGCACTTTGTGCACGGGCTCTAACAAGTAAATGGCCGCCACCATCCAGCATTCCAAGGATCCGGCGTTGCCCACCCGTGCCCACGTGATGCCGCTGGCCGTGTTCATGGTCTTCATAGTCCTGCTCCAATTGCTCAACTCTTTTATCGCGTGGAAACACCCCGACGCCCCATGGTGGCGCCAGGATCCGGCGCAATTCATCTATCCGATCCAAACCCTTGTCGGCATTGTCATGCTCATCCATTATTGGCCGGTTTACGCTTTTCATTGGTCGTGGAAATGGGGACTTGCGGGGGTGATTTTCGGGACGGTGGGAATCGGCTTCTGGGTGTTGCCCACGACGCTTTACGAGGTTCTCGGAGGCTGTGGCAAATCCGCAGGCTGGCTCAACATTCTAGGTGTGGCCGCGCGCAGGGACGGGTTCAATCCTGCAATCTTTGAGACCCCTGTGGCCTATTGGGGGGCGCTGGGTTTCCGCTTCTTGCGGGCGGCGGTGGTCATCGCGGTGGCCGAGGAAATCTTTTGGCGCGGCTTTCTGATGCGGTTTGTGTGTAATTGGGAAGGCGACTACTGGCGGCAACCCTTTGGCCGGGGCACTTGGATTTCCTACTTTGTAGTCACCGGCCTGTTCATATTGGCTCACGCTTCGATTGATTGGGCGGCGGCCTTTATTTACGGCAGTTTGACCTATCTGCTCTGCGTGTGGAGCAAAAACCTCGGCGCCTGCGTGATCATGCATGGCACTGCCAATTTCCTGATGGGTCTCTACATCATGGCCACCGGCAAATACGGCTTGTGGTGAATCCCTCGCAGCTCTGTGGCGGGCGGCCTGGACCTCTGCTCCTGCAAAATTCAGGATTTTCCCGCATCGTGCATATTTTTCGCTTGTCAAAGCCCTCCGCCATCCCCATACCACGCGTCCGCACCACCCCGTGCGGATGATCATGGGTAGATGCCCGAGTGGCTAAAGGGGGCAGACTGTAAATCTGCTAGCGAAAGCTTACGTTGGTTCGAATCCATCTCTACCCACCATCTTCTTCGATTGACTCTGTAAGTCACTCAGTATCAACGAATACGGACGATATATCAGGAGCCGCGACAGGTTTTCCTTACAAAATTCCATACAAGTTGACGCGGAAACCTGGGTCTATGACCCGGAAAAAGAAACGCCGCAGCAGCATCGTGGAGATCGGAACCGGCCCCGCGAGAGTCAAGATCTACACCATCAATCGCAAGGACGGCTACAGCGAGTTCGTGCTGGCATGGAAGGAAGGCGGCCGACGCAAGGTCCGGAGTCTCGCCTGCATGGAGGAGGCCCGGTTGATCGCCCAGCAGACGACCGTCAGGCTGACCAACGGCTACAGCGGCGACGAGGCCACCAAGCGCGACATCGACATTCTCCGGCACTGCGAGGGCCAGGCAAAGCAATTCGGCGTCACCCTGGCTGCCGCGATTGATGAGTGGGTGAGCGCAAGAAAGACCGCCGGTGATATTGCCCTCTCGGATGCCGTCCGGTTCTACCAAGCAAACCGTGCCGACATCGTGCAGTTGAAGTCCCTCGCCCAGGTGGCCGAGGAATTCGTCGCATCCCGCCGTGCCAGCGGTGTGACCGACGCCTATGTCACGAGTTCCAGAGACTATCTCAAGCGCTTCACGGGCCAGGTGAGCGGGAATATCGCGGACGTGACGGTGAGAGACATCAACGCCTTCCTGCAAGCGCAGAAGACGCTCGGCCCGGTCACCCGCAATGGACTGCGGACCTGCCTCGTGACGATGTTCGGTTTCGCCAAGCGTCAGGGGTATCTCCATCCGGACCGCAAGACGGCCGCCGAGCAATCCGAAACCTTCAAGGTGCCGGACAGCGACATCGAAATCTTCACCCCGGAGGAAATCCGCAAAGTGCTGCTCGCCTGCCATGCCCGCCTCATCCCGCTGGTCGCCATTGGCGCCTTCGCCGGTATTCGCTCCGCCGAGATTCGGCGGCTCCACTGGGAGGACATCAAGTGGGACCGCGGTCACATCGAGATCGCCGGCCGCAAGGCAAAGACGGCGGCACGGCGGTTGGTCCCTCTGCCTGAGAACCTCAAGGCGTGGCTCGCACCGTGGCGCGAGGAGGCCGGCCCCATCATTTCCATCACTGATCCGTCCGGGGCACTCAACGACGTCGCCGTGAAAGCCAAGATCCCTGGTGGATGGCGTCAGAATGCCCTCAGACACTCGTTCATCAGCTATCGGGTAGCGGAGACAGGCGACGTGGCACGGACGGCTCTGGAGGCCGGTAACTCGC
>JBAXOF010000258.1:0-5793 GCA_037133375.1 Verrucomicrobiota bacterium
GGACGCCTGTTTTCCGATCAAGAAGCGCTAAACTGCCAGTATTGGGCGAGACGCCCACGCTCCTTGAAGCCTTCTGCGACCTCGGTATTGCGATCAACTCCGGGTTTCTCGACGGCCTGTCCACCGCCGAGGCCAAGGCCGAAATGATCGACTGGCTGGAGTCTAACGTGAAAGGCCGCCGCCGCATCCAATATAAGTTGCGCGACTGGCTGTTCTCCCGCCAGCGTTATTGGGGCGAGCCGTTTCCCATCGTGTGGAAAGACGGCCGTCACCATGCCATCTCCGAAGCCGAGCTTCCGCTGCTAGCCCCGCCACTCGATGATTACAAGCCCAGCGGCACGCCCGAGCCATTGCTCAGCAAGGCCCGCGAATGGGTGGAACTCCCCGATGGATCAGTTAGAGAAACCAACACCATGCCGCAATGGGCCGGTTCCTGCTGGTATTACCTCCGCTATTGCGACCCATATAACACTGGGCGTTTCATCTCCAAAGAAGCGGAAGCCTATTGGACCGATGACAAACCCGGCATGGTCGATCTTTACGTCGGCGGCACCGAGCATGCGGTTTTGCACCTGCTCTACGCCCGTTTTTGGCACAAGGTCTTGTTTGATCTCGGTCACGTGCGCACGCCGGAGCCGTTCCAGAGGCTCGTCAACCAAGGCCTGATCCTTGGTGAGGACGGCCAGAAGATGTCCAAGTCCCGCGGCAACGTCGTCAACCCGGACGATGTCGTCAGCGCATACGGCGCAGATTCGCTGCGCCTCTACGAAATGTTCATGGGTCCGCTGGAACAGGTGAAACCCTGGCAAATGAAAGGCGTGGAGGGCGTGTCGCGCTTCCTCGCCCGCGTCTGGCGCGTCGCCTTCGAGCAGGACCAGGCCGGTGCCTGGCAGTTATCTAACAAGATAAAGGATGTCACATGCGCCGCCGCGGAATTGCGGCGGGTGGTCCATGAGACGATCAAGAAAGTCGGCGAGGACATAGAGAAATTGAGCTTCAACACGGCCATCTCGCAGATGATGATTTGCACCAACGCGTTCACCCAGGCGGAGGTGGTGCCTGTTGCGGAGTTCATGCAATTTCTCACCGTGCTCAACCCCTTCGCGCCGCATCTTTCCGAGGAGATCCACGAGCGCGTGGCGGCGGTTTTCAACCGCCAGGCCCCTTATCTATCAGAATCGTCATGGCCCGGCTACGATCCCGCCGCGCTGGTGCGCACCGAGGTGGAGCTTGTTATCCAGGTGAATGGCAAACTGCGTGACCGCCTGATGATTTCCAAGGATGCCGACGAAGCGGCGGCCACTGCCGCAGCGCTTGCCAGCGCCAAGGTCAAGGACCACACCGACGGCAAGACGGTCCGCAAGATTGTCTATATCCAAGGCAAGCTCTTGAACATCGTCGCCATCTGAGTTTTAGCTCAATGTTCGCGGCAGAATTGCTCGAAGCGTGAGAGGCCTTCGTTGAGCACGTCCAGAGTTGTGCAATAGCTCATGCGGATGCCCTCGTCATAGCCGAAGGCCACGCCCGGCACGGCGGCCACTTTGTAACGTGACAGCAGTTTGTCGCAAAGATTGAGGGATTTGAGTCCCATGCTGCCGGTATAGACGAAGAAGTAGAAGGCGCCCTGCGGCTCCACGACTCGGATGTTAGAAATTGCCTTGAGGCGGGCCAACATGAATTGGCGCTTCACATCGTATTCGCCGCGCAAGTCCTCGATGAAGGTTTGGTCGCCTTGCAGCGCGGCCAGCGCGCCGTATTGGGCGAAGGTCGTCGCATTGGACACGGTGTGGTTTTGAATCTTGTCAATCGCATCGGCAAACGGTTTGGGTGCCGCGGTGTATCCGAGGCGCCAGCCGGTCATGGAATAGCACTTGGAAAACCCGTTGACGGTGATGGTTAAATCACGGAGGGCATCACTGAGCGAGGCGATGGAAACATGTTTGGCGCCACCATAGACGAGCTTTTCATAAATCTCATCGGAGAGGATCACGATTTCCTCGCCAAGGGCGATGTCGCCGATCTCGCGGAGTTCCTGCTCCGTGTAGACGGCACCGGTCGGGTTGCCCGGGGAATTGAGAATGACCATCTTGGTGGCCGGAGTCATGGCCTCCTCGAATTGTTGCGCCGTCATTTTCCAGCCCGTGGACTCCATGGTTTCCACGATCACAGGCACACCGCCCGCCAGCCGCACCATTTCCGGATAGGAAACCCAGTATGGCGCGGGAATAATGACCTCGTCACCATCCTCCACCACCGCCAGAATGGCATTGAAGCAAGCCATTTTGGCCCCGGCGGTGAGGCAGATTTGTTTGGCGTCAAACTCAAGGTTGTTATCCACCAGCAATTTTGCGGCGATAGCTTCGCGCAATTCCAGGATGCCACCTGCGGGGGTGTATTTGGTCCGGCCTTCATGGATCGCCTGGATGGCGGCCTCCTTGATGAAGTTGGGGGTGTCAACCTCCGGTTCGCCACCAGCGAGGGCATAGACTTCTTCGCCTTTGGCAATCATGGCCTTAGTCTGATTGGTGACGGCAAGGGTGAGGGACGGATTGACCTTGGCAATACGGGATGAGATGCTTTCCATGGGGACGCGGGTGAGGGGTTGGTTCGCCCGACCGGGCGGAGCAACTGGATGTGCGCCACCCCGGAACGGGCGGACGCCTTTTGTGGAGCATCCTGCCATGCGTGGCAAGCGAAATGCTCCCGGATTTTTTGGGGCGCTGTGACCTGCCGGAGAATGACCGTGCGATACGGGGCAAATTGCGCGGCAAGCCGATTGCCGCGGGTTTTGGTTGCCTGTGGCCGCTCTTGCCATGCCGCTCTTGCCATGCCGCTACCGGCAGACTCAGGCCGGCCTAACGAACTTGCGGCGCGCCTGCTCGACCTTGGCGCGGGCGGCGCAGCCGTCGAGGTGGTCGTTGACCATACCCATCGCCTGCATGAAGGCATAGCAAGTGGTGGGGCCGACGTAGGACCAGCCGCGTTTGCGCAGGTCCTTGCTCAGCGCCGCAGACGCCGGGGTGCTGGACATGGCCGCCAACGCAGCCTTGTCGAGTTGGTGCGGTCGCTCGATGGCCGACGGTTCCCAGCGCCAGAAATACGCCGCCAGCGAGCCGAACTCGGTCACCATCTCCAGCGCCCGCCGGGCATTCTGCAGCGTCGCGTTGATCTTGCCGCGGTGCCGGACAATCCCGGCGTCGGCTAACAGGCGCTGGACGTCGCGCTCGCCCCAGCGGGCCAACTGCTGGAAATCAAAGCCGGCGAACGCGTGGCGGAAGTTTTCGCGTTTGTTGAGGATCGTCAACCAGCTCAGTCCGCTCTGGAAGCCCTCCAGGCAGATTTTCTCGAACAGGCGGTAATCATCAGCGACGGGCCAGCCCCATTCGGCGTCGTGGTAGGCCTGATAGATCGGTGGCTCCGCGCCCCACCCGCAGCGGCGGATGCGGTCCGGGCCGACAAGGATGCCGTCGGGAAGGTGCTGGGGTCGGCTCATGAGTGTGGGAAGTTAACAAGCGGCAACATGGGACATAAAGAACCAATGGCGAGTGCGTTTTTTCAGTAGTTTAGGCCACCTTGGCATGGCGGTTTGGGAGGATCATGAGCCCGTTGTTGGCGGCTATGCTCCTGCCGCTCAGTTCAATGGTGCCAATTTTGCTCGTGGCGGCGATTTTTCGAGCAATTAATGCGAACAAGAGTTGAAAAGTTGAAATGCGTTGCCTAGTTTCGCGCCGGACAATCTTTCGAGACCCCATGCCGGCCACCCTTCACGCTCCCAAATCATTCGGCAACACCCTTTTGGATCGGATCCTTCAATCGGATAGATTCAAGATCTATCAAGATGCCTTTCGTATCACCACCGGCTTGCCACTGCGCTTGGTCTCAGCGGATCCGGACAATTGGTGCCTCGACGACCAATCCGTCAACCGCAGTCCGTTTTGCGAAGCTCTGAACCTTTGCGGCGGCTCATATGCTGCCTGTCAGGAAACCAATCGCCGCCTCATGAAGCAGGCGGAAGTCGACGGTCCTTGCACCTGCAATTGTTTTGCCGGCCTATGCGCCACTGCCGTGCCGGTCAAAATGGGTGCCTCGGTAGTCGGCTTTTTAAAAACCGGCCAAGTCTTCACCAAGGTGCCGAGTGAGAGCAAATTCACCGCCATTCTCGGGTCGTTGGGTCGCAAGACGCTAACCGAGTCGTCCATTGCCCATCTCAAAACCGCGTATCTCAACACCCGGGCGGTGGAGCCGCAGCGCTATGATAGCATGGTTACGTTGCTGCAAACCTTCGCCGAGCAACTCAGCGAGCATGCCGAATCGCTAGCCATTATCGAGGAAGGCAGCGAACCCGCCGCCATCGCCAGAGCGCGTAAATTCATCCACGCCAACGTCGATCAACCGTTGCCACTCGGCCAGGTGGCACGTGAAGCGGGCTTGAGCGAATCGCATTTCTGCCGGCTTTTCAAAGAGTCCAGCGGCCTGACCCTCACCGACTATGTGAACCGCTGCCGGATTGACTGGGCCAAACGGGAGTTGCTGCGGCCTGAAGTTAGAATCTCTGAAATCGCCTTCCTGGTCGGTTACCAGTCGTTGTCACAGTTCAATCGCAGTTTTGCGCGGATTGTGGGTCTCTCTCCCACCCAATACCGACGGAAGCGCCTGGATCGCGCAGCTTCCTAGATATTTCTCATCTGGCCCTCAGTAGCCCCAAAAAACTACGTCTCAGCCAGCCCATGAAAGAGCGCTACGAAATCCGCGAGAAAATTGGCCATGGCGGCATGGGTTCGGTGTTTCGTGCGTTTGACACCCGGATGAATCGCGAGGTGGCCATTAAGCGCATCCGCCAGGAGGGGGAAGACCACATCCAACAGGAAGCCGCGCAACAAATCGTCAAGGAAGCCGGCGCACTGGCATCCTTGCAACATCCGAACATTGTCACCATCTACGACGTGGGCACGGATGAGGATGGACCCTATGTCGTGATGGAATTAATCACCGGCAAGACCTTGGATGAACTCATCGAGCGCGCGCCATTGACTTGGCCGGACTTTCGTGAACTGGCCCTCCAAACCCAGGAAGCCCTCATCGCGGCTCAGGAATTGAATTTGGTTCACCGTGACCTGAAACCCGGTAACCTCATGCTCACTTGGCTGCCATCCGGCAAGTTCCAAGTCAAAATCGTCGATTTCGGTTTGGCTAACCTCGCGGAAGCTACCACTCTCGATAACCTGGAACAATCGGACACCGTCTTTGGTTCGATTTTCTTCATGTGCCCCGAGCAATTTGAGCGTGCCAAGCTGGATGCGCGTGCCGACATGTATTCCATCGGCTGTGTTTACTATCACGCCCTGACCGGGGTCTATCCGTTCAACGGCGACACCGGGATGGCCGTGATGACGGCGCATCTGCACCACTTGGTCACGCCGTTGCAGGAAGCACGTCCCGATCTCCCACGCTGGGCATGCGATTGGGTGATGTGGCACATGAATCGCTACGCTTCAGATCGCCCGCATAATGCCCGCGAAGCCCTTAAAGTTTTTCTTCAGAACGCCAATGTTCCACCCCAAGCTATGAGCACCGAACCTACGTCACCCGCCCCCAGACAACCCCAAGGCCCCCGCCCGATCAGCCCCAGTGGCTCTCCTGCCGCACCAGGCCCCAGATTCCCGGGTCGTCCAGGCGTCCCCCGTCCAGGTATTCCCCGTCCGGCCAACCCGGCTGCTGCTCAACCTGCACCTGCGCCTGCACCCGCACCCGCACCCGCACCCGCACCCGCACCCGCACCCGCACCCGCACCCG
>JBAXOF010000259.1:0-5783 GCA_037133375.1 Verrucomicrobiota bacterium
GATTTTACACGTCCGGTCGGTTCTGTATAGCTAAATAACGCCCAGCACACTAGTGCTGGCCAACGGCTCCAGCCTTGCCACCTGCATGGTGACGATCAACGGAGGGACCCTAACCCTCAGCGGCACCAACCTTTACACCTGCCCGACAAACCTCAACGGCGGCGCATTGAACCTGGCTCATGCCGATGCCTTTGCCAACAATACGCTGACCATGAACGGCGGCAGCTTGGTCTTCGACAGCTCGGCTGGGACGTCGTTCAACCTCGGTGGGCTCGCAGCGAACTCCTCGGGCGCGGGTTACGATATCGCCCTTCTGAATAATTCCGGCCAGAACGTGGCCTTGGCTATTGGCGGCAACAATGCCAGCACCACCTATGGCGGTGTTCTAAGCGGTGGCGGCAGCCTGACCAAGTCCGGCACCGGCACGCTCACGCTCTCCGGCCAAAACACCTACACCGGCGTAACCGCCATCGGCAGTGGCACGCTCAGCCTTGGCTCGGCAGAAAACCTGGGGGTCTCCGGACCGTTGGGGAAATCGGGAGCCGTAAAAGTTGGCACAACCGGCCAAATCCTCTTCGGCGGCGGGTGGTTGCAGTATTCGGCGCTGAATCAGAACGATTATTCGGGACGCATGAGCACCTGGTCCAGTTCGCCATACAATGTGGATACCAACGGCCAGAATGTCACCTGGGCCTCGCCGCTTCCGAATGGCACCAACACTGCTTTGAACAAGGCTGGCGCGGGCACCCTCTCGCTCTCTGGAATTAACGCCTACACCGGCGCAACGAATATCCTGGGTGGCACGCTGAAGTTGTCCAACCAGAAGGCGCTTCAGAGCAGTGTGGTGACGATGAAGGGCGGTAGCCTGGCCTTTGACAGCGCGGTGAGCGCGCACGCCTTCACCGTGGCGGGGCTTGCGGCGAGTTCCTCGGGCGCGGGATACGATATTACGCTCCAGGACACGGCGTCCAACGCGGTGACCCTGAGCGTCGGCAACAGCAGCAGCGCGACTTACGCCGGCACCCTCAGCGGCATCGGCGGCATCACCAAGGTCGGCACCGGCAGCCAGACGCTTGCCGGCGCTAACACCTACACCGGCGTGACGACCCTCACCAGTGGCTCGGTCAACCTCGGCATCGCGGAAAACGCCGGAACCTCCGGGCCGCTGGGCAACGGCGGAGCCATCGTCTTCAACAGCGCTCGCCTGCAATACTCGGCTGTAAACCAGCACGATTACTCCAATCGCTTCAGCACCGATGCGCACCAGCAGTATGTCGTCGATACCAACGGCCAGAATGTCACCTGGGCCACGGCGTTGACGAGCGCGGGCGGCAGCCTGACCAAGATCGGGAATGGCACGCTGACGCTCACCGCCGCCAACACCTTCGATGGCGCGACGAACCTCAATGGCGGCACATTAAACCTCTCCAACTCGAACGCGCTTGCAATGAGCACGTTGACCATGAATGGTGGCAGCTTGGTCTTCGACCGCGCGGTGTCCGGACATGCCTTCACGTCCGGTGGACTTGCGGGATCTTCCGATCTCGCGCTCCAGGACAATGGCTTCAACGCGGTAGCACTAACAGTCGGTGGCAACAATGCCAGCACCCGCTATGCCGGTGCCCTGACCGGCGATGGCAGCCTGACCAAGGTCGGCACCGGCACGCAGACGCTCACCGGCACCAACACCTATACCGGCGCAACCATCGTCACCGGCGGCACCTTGCTCGTAAACAACACCAGTGGCAGCGGCAGCGGCGCGGTCAGCGTCGCCAACGGCGCCACCCTTGGCGGCAGCGGCAGCATCGGCGGCCCCACCACCATCGCCGGCATCCACGCCCCCGGCGACGGCGGTCCGGGGATCCAGTCTTTTTCTAACAGTCTGACGTATGCCGCCACCGGCCATCTCCAATGGCAGCTTGCTGCCAATGCCAGCAGCGACCGCGGCAGCAACTTCGATGGGGTGGACATCACCGGCGGCACCTTCTCCATCGCCAATGGTGCCATCATCGACTTGATCTTCGGTGCCTCGGTTAATTTCCTCAATACCTTCTGGAACACCAATCAATCATGGATGCTGGTCGATCTGGGTGCTGGCCTAACAGGCAATGGCGGCACCGGCGGGTTCACGCTGGGCACGCTCAACGGCGGCAGCGGCACTCCGACCGGCAGCTTTGCCGTCACCCGGGTGGCCGATGGCGGCGGCAAGAACGATGCGATACTCAACTGGACCGCGTCCGCCGGCAGACCCTACAACATCTGGGTCGCTTCCAAGGGACTCACCGGCAATGCCGCGCTGCCTGATGCCGACCTGGATCATGACGGCATCCCTAACAGTCTTGAGTTTGTGCTGGGCGGCGAGCCGAATCCCGCCAGCCCAGGCTCCAACTCGCGGAGCCTGCTGCCGGTCGTTTCGCGCAACGGGAATGGCGACATGCTCTTCACCTTCCAGCGCAAGAATCTATCAGAAAGCACCACGACGCTCTCCTTCCAATGGTCGCCCGACCTGAGTTTCCCGAGTGCCAATGCCGTGCCGGTGGGCGCGGCGAGTTCCGCCACCGGCGGCGTGAACGTCACCGTCAGTACCCTCGATGCCGCCACCGATACGATTGTCATCACCGTGCCGGCCGCCAAGGCTGCGGGCGGCAAGCTCTTCGGCCGTCTCGCCGCGACCGTGCCGTAGCTGCGGCTTCCAGCCGCAAGGCCAGCGAACAATATTGACGCGGCCTCCCCCCTCCCCTCCCGCCCCGCTGGGGAAAATGGCGCGCCCCGCAGCCACGCCCTGCCCGCCATTTCCGCGCTATCAATAAAATGCACGATACACTGGCCAAATGCATCGTGCGCAGGTAGTCGATGCAGGCAGTATTCAGTTGTTGCGGTGAGGCCAAGAGCCATTTTTTTCTATTGCTTTAATCGGGGGCTTATCGCGCATGGGATGGTTGGTAGTAGGTGATGAGGTACTGATTACCACTGAGAGCACTGATAATAAATTGATAAATATCTCAGTGGTTTCAGTGGTCCTCAGTGCTTCAGTGGTAAAAATAGTCATCCACGATCCCCCAAATAAACCTTGGCTTGACCGCGCCTTCATGGAATTTAACTTGCTCGACCCCGTGGCCATTTTGAGGTCAAACGCTGAGTTCTGGTGTTAGACCTCAGCCTGCGTGCGCAGGGTTGCAAGTGCCTTTTTCCAAGCCTCCTCGACGTTTTCCTTGGGCCAGGCGCACTCGCATGAGACGCCGCCGTCATAAGCGATGTCCTTGAGGGCCTTGAAAAATCCGCTCAAGTCCTCGCCCTTGGTGCCGGGGGCTTTGCGACCATCGAGCTCGGCGATGTGGCAGTGGCGGATGCGCGCGGCAGCCTTGCGAATGGCGTCCGGGCCCTCGCCCTCCTTCAACATGTGGTAGAAGTCGGCCAGCAGCTGGATATGCGGACGGTTGATGGCGTCGACGTACTCGACGCCTTCGGTGACCGAGTTGAGCAGGTTCGTTTCGCCCTTGTTGAGAGGCTCTAACAGAATCGTGACCTGGCAGTCCTTGATGCGGTCGCCGAACTTCTGGCAAAATTCGATGAATTGGGCCTGGCCCTTGGCGCGGTCAAATCCCTCGGGCACTTTGCGTGCACCGCCACTGCCGAAGACGATAAAGGGAACCCCAACCGCATCCGCGCGGTGGCAGGCTCTAACCGCGTAGTCAAGGGCCGGCTCGTGAGTCGCATCAGGTCCGGTGAGGCGGAATTCTTTCGGGATTAAGCCGTTGCAGGACCGGATGGGCAGCGTGCAGGATTTGAGTTTTGCCAGTTCCGGTGCGAATGCGGCGTCTGACATGTTTGGTTGGAGCACGCCGGCGACACTGACCTCAATGAACTCAAAACCCACGGCTTGGAGTTTGCCGGCCTTCTCCGGGTCGGCGCAGATTCCAAACCGGATTTTCGGTGTGGACTGCCGGATGTCGGCCATGCCGTTGCCTGCCGCCACGCTTGTGGCGGCCAGTGTTTGGATGAAGGTGCGGCGCGTGAGTTGCATTGATGAGATGTTCAAACCGATTCCGGCACCACGAACGGCTCGCGATAGTCGTCTTTGAGCAACGGGTTGGCGTCTGCCGCAAATTCGCCGGTGAACCGCTCGGCGGCGGGATCGAACTCGAGTTGTGGTCCGAGGATCATCTGGCGTGTGGAAAAATCCTTCTCATGCACCAGCGTGTGGGTGAGGAGGCGCTCGAACACCTCGGCCCGCAGATTCTTGCCGTTGCACTGGTCCGCGAGTTGCTCGCGCGTGATCGCCTTACCCAGACGCTGGGAAATGTTGCCCATGTGAGACAGCGCGCTTGATAGGTGGCCCTCGGCAACTTCGGCATGGAGGTCGGCGGACTTGCGGCTGCGGACCGCCTCGATGAAGTTCACGTGGTGGTGCAGCCCCAGCCCGCCAGAGTAGCCTTTCACCCGTTTGCCATCATTGTCGAAGAAGACGCCGCCAGTGGTGCCGACGAAATAGCCAGCCTCGCACTCGATGACCACCGCCACCCGGGCGCCACGATAGTTGCTCATCCGGTTGGCACCGCCCGCGTCGGGCAAGCCTCGCACCTCGAATACAATCGGCACCGACTCATAATCGAGAATGATGACCTGGGTGTTAGGAGTTTCGCCATCATCGTCGTAGCCGAAACGTCCGCCGAGCGAGATGACCCGCGGTGGGAGTTGCTGGTGGCCGCACACCCACCGGCACAAGTCCATCTCGTGAATCCCTTGGTTGCCAAGGTCGCCATTGCCATAGGGCCATTGCCAGTGCCAGTCGTAATGGAATTGTTTGCGCATGACCGGCACGGGTGGGCGCGGTCCCGCCCATAGGTTGTAATCGATATGCGCGGGGACCGGTTGCGGTCCTGTGACCTTGCCGATGCTGGCCCGCGGCTTGTAGCACAACCCGCGCGCCACCTTGATTTTGCCATACACGCCGCGCTGCACGTCTGCCACAAACTCCTGCGTGCCAACGGCCGAGCGTGATTGCGTGCCGGCCTGCACGATGCGCTGATATTTGCGTGCGGCCGCGATGATCTGTCGGCCCTCCCAGATGTTGTGGGAAACGGGTTTTTCGACATAGACGTCCTTGCCCGCCTGACAGGCCCACACGGCACCCAGAGCATGCCAGTGGTTAGGCGTCGCCAAGACCACGGCATCCACATCCTTGCGGTCGAGCACCTCGCGGAGGTCCACATGGGTGGCCACCTTGCCGCCAAAATGCTCGGCGGCCCGCGCCGCCAGAATCTGGCGGTCAACATCGCAGAGTGCCACCACCCGCACGCCGGGAATCTGCTTGAACAATTCGATGTGCTGGTTGCCTTTGCTGTGCAGGCCGACGATGGCAATGCGGACTTCCTCGTTGGCCCCTGCGGCATGGAGGCTGGGAAACGCCAACGCCGCGCCCGCGGCAAGGGTGCGGGCCAGGAAACCGCGGCGACCCATCAACTCTGACGGCTCCGCAGCGGGCAATGATGAGGGGGAGGGCGACGCGTCGTGCATGTGGGCTGAGGATTGCGGCAATTTCTAACTACAGCGATTGAATCCGGGTTGTTGCACGGTTGTTGTTTAATTGCAAAGAAATCCCCGGCACCCTTCAAGACACTGTTGAAAGAACGAGCGGTGTGATTCCCACCGCCACGGACTCGCCCCCACCGGACGCCTTGGAAAGGCGTCCCTGCCAATTTGCGTCGCAGCGGCGTGGCAGGGACCGTTTTCCAAACGGTCCCTTCTAAAGCCACAACTCACTTAAAATCCGCTACTTGTGG
>JBAXOF010000260.1:0-5737 GCA_037133375.1 Verrucomicrobiota bacterium
AGACCTTTAGACCTTTAGACCTTTAGACCTTTAGACCTTTAGACCTTTAGACCTTTAGACCTTCGACTCTAAATTTCCATTGAGTCGGATTATTTGCTTGAAGGAGGTATCAGGCCCCGCCGGTGGCAATGTTGGAGAACTTGTCATCAATGAAGCGGATGACCAGTGCTTCCAGCGCGTCATCGCCGAGGCGGGCGACAACTTCCACAGAGAAGCCGCGGGCGATGAGTTGGCGCGCGGCGACCGGGCCGATGCCACGGGCGCGGAGATAGAAGATTTCCTCCTCGCTGATCTGCGAGGACGTGCTGCCGTGCGAGCACTTGACCTGATCGGCGTTGATTTCCAGGCCGGGCATGGAGTTGGCCTCGCAGGTGTCGCTCATCAGGAGGTTGCGGCACGTCTGATAGGCATCGGTGTGATGCGCGTCCTCATCGACGAAGATGAGCCCGGAAAAAATCGTGCTGGAGTGGTCGTAGAGCGAGTTCTTGTAGAGGAGGTCGGAAAAGGCGCCCGGAGAAACATGATGTTGGAAGGTGCGTTGGTCGTATTCCTGGGCGCGGGCGGGGATGGACACCGCCAGCATGTCCGAGCGTGAGCCCGCGCCTTCCAACAGCGAGAGCGATTCGTTGCGCGCCCATGCGGCGCCGGTGTTGAGGATGAAGCCGGTGGTGGAGGCGTCGCGGGCCGCGGCTGTCTCGTTGATCTGGATGACCCGCGTCACTTCGTTGAACGCCTGGATGGCTACGTAATCGAGCTTGGATCCGGGGCCGGCTGATAGATCGTTGACGGCAATGGCAAGGCCGGGTTGGACCTCGTCCGCCGAGCGGAAGATATCCACGACGCGCACTTTGGCGTGGGTGCCGGTGACCACCAAGGTATGGGGAAAAATCACGGTATTGGCGCCGGCGAGCCAGTGATGGACTTCAATGGTGCCTTGGATTTCGACATCGTCCAGAATGTGGATGAACATGCCATTGGTCAGTGATGCCTCGTGCAGCGCGGCATACTTGGCTGACCCGAGCCGGGTTTCCTGTCGCATGAAGTGCGCTTCCACCAACGCGCTGTGGGAAACCAGTGCCTCGGCCAAGGGCAGGCAGATGGCAGCGGCCGGCAGTCGGGACTCCGCGTGGGCGAGCGTGTCGTTGATGAAAACAAATTTTGCCGCGGGGGCATCCAAACCGGTGGAGCGGGCGACCAGATCGGCGGTGGAAGGGGTACCAGCACTCCTTGAAAATCCCGCAAAATCGAGTTGCTTGATGTTAGAAAAACGCCAGGTTTCATCGCCGCGCTTGGGGGTGGGCGTGGCGAGGAAGCGGGTCCACGCCGCTTGCTGGCGGGCGGCGAACCAGGCGGGAAAGGTGGTGGCGGTATGCGGGGCGGTGGTGATCATTTACTGAGGATTCCGTAGGATAGACTTCAAAAGGTTGGACATGCAAATAACACCACTGATGCCACTGAAGCCCACTGAGGACACTGATTTTAAATTATTTTCAGTGGATTCAGTGGTTCTCAGTGTAATCAGTGGTTCTCTTTGCTCTCATATGTTAGATTCTCCATGTGTCATCTAAACCAAGGACTGGTCTGTAAGTGAATGATATTTTCATGAGTGTGATCGGAATTTCAGCCCACCGAGCCTTCCATTTCGAGGTCGATGAGGCGTTTGAGTTCGACGGAGTACTCCATCGGGAATTCGCGCACCAAGTCGTTGATGAAGCCATTGACGGCGAGGGACATGGCCTGGCCTTGGTTAAGGCCGCGCTGCATCAGATAGAACAACATGTCTTCGGAAACCTGTGACACGGACGCCTCATGTTGGGTGGAGTGGCGGTTGCCTTTGACGGTGATGGCCGGATAGGTGTCGGTGCGGCTGTTGGCGTTGATGAGCAGGGCGTCGCACTCGGTGTTGTTCTTGCAGCCCTTGAGGTGCTTGGGGATATGAACCTGGCCGCGATAAGTGGCGCGGCCGCGGCCCACTGAGATGGATTTTGAAACAATGTTGGAGGTGGTCTCATCGGCGGCGTGGATCATCTTGGCACCGGTGTCCTGATGCTGGCCGGTGTTGGCGAGGGCGATGGAAATGACTTCGCCACGCGCGCGGCGGCCTTTCATGATCACGCTCGGGTATTTGATCGTGAGGCGCGAGCCGATGTTGCAATCGATCCAGCGGACTTCCGCGTCCTCCATGGCCAGCCCGCGCTTGGTCACCAGGTTATACACGTTGGACGACCAGTTTTGCACGGTGACGTATTGGATTTTGGCCCCCTTGAGGGCGACGAGTTCGACCACGGCGGAGTGCAGGGTGGCGGTTTCAAACTTGGGTGCGGTGCAGCCTTCCATATACATGAGCTCTGCGCCCTCATCGGCGATGATGAGGGTGCGCTCGAATTGACCGAAGTTTTCCGAGTTGATGCGGAAATACGCTTGCAGCGGTTGTTTGAGCTTCACGCCCTTGGGGATGTAGATGAACGAGCCACCGGAAAACACCGCAGAGTTGAGCGCGGAAAACTTGTTGTCCGCAGTGGGGATCACCTTGCCAAACCACGGCCGGAAGATGTCCTCATGCTGGTGCAAGCCTTCCGTGGAGTTGACGAAAATCACCCCTTGCTTGGTGAGTTCCTCCTTGACGTTGGAATAGGCCGCTTCCGAATCGTATTGCGCTTCCACACCGGCGAGGAACGCGCGCTCCTGCTCAGGAATGCCGAGCCGGTCAAAGGTGCGCTTGATATCATCGGGCACCTCGTCCCACGAGCGCTTCGGCTTCTCTCCATCGGATAGATAATAGCGGATCTCATCGAAGTTGATGTTGTCCAGATCCTTGCTCGCCCAGTGGGTGGGCATCGGCTTGTCCAAAAACACCTGCAACGCCTTGTGGCGGAAGTCGCGCAGCCATTGCGGGTCGTTCTTGACGTCGCAAATGTAATCGACGGTCTTCCCCGTAAGCCCGCGTCCGGCATCGAACTTGTTGCGCTCCGGAAAGGTGAAATCCCCCTTGCTGCGGTCGATCGCGATCGCATCGTGGGTCTCCGCATCAAGGACGGCGCTGGCTTCGTAGGACATGGGAAGGGGAAAGTTAGTTATGACGTGGAATGCGGATAGAAAATGTTGTGTCTGTTCTTTGTCTTGCGTCTTGCAGTCTTGCGTCTTGTGTCTTCATGTGAGGGCGAGCTCCTTGAGGAATTCGTAGCCGTGTTTTTCCAGTTCATGAGCGAGTTCGGGGCCGCCGGAGCGGACGATGCGGCCTTCGGCCATGACATGGACATAATCCGGCTTGATATAATCCAGCAGCCGCTGGTAATGGGTGATGAGCAGGAAGCCGCGCTCCGGTGAGCGCATCGCATTGACGCCCTTGGCCACGATCTTCAAGGCATCGATATCGAGGCCGGAATCGGTTTCATCCAGAATGGCGTATTGAGGTTCCAGCATCATGAGTTGAAGGATTTCATTGCGCTTTTTCTCGCCGCCGGAAAACCCCTCATTCACCGCGCGGGCGGTGAACTTGCGCTCGATTTCCAACAAATCCATCTTGCCGTAAAGCCGTTTGTAGTAGGCCACGGCATCGATCTCCTCGCCTGGTGGCAGGCGGGCTTGCAGAGCGGCGCGGATGAAATTGGCATTGGAGACGCCGGGCACTTCGGAGGGATACTGGAAGGCGAGAAAGATGCCGGCGCGCGAGCGTTGGTCGATGGACATGGGGAAAATGTCCGTGCCATCCAGGGTGACCGAGCCCCCCGTGACGAGGTAGCTATCGTGGCCGGCGATGACCTTGGAGAGAGTGGATTTGCCTGAACCATTCGGGCCCATGATGGCATGGACCTCACCTTTCGGGATTTCCAGGCTGACGCCTTTGAGAATTTCGGTGCCGTCTTCAAGGGTGGCGCGGAGGTCTTGGATGTGCAGGCTCATGGGATGGGGAATGGGTGGGAAAGGGTCGAATTGAGGCAGTCGGGGTAGGATGGAATGGGAGCTAGGCCAAGCCCAATTGGCCGCGAAGGTTGATTTCCACGTCTTGAATGACGGCTCCCTCAGGCAGCTCAAGCACGTCAGCCAGTGTCATGCCAGGCTTGAATTTCACATCGACAATCACCCCGCGGCTCGCGTCGTGAAAATGCCCGTGCGCTTCCAGATTAGGACAGTAGCGCGAGGACCCGCGCTCGAAATTCACCTGCTTGACCAGCCCGTGCTCAACCAGAGCTTCAAGGCAATTGTAAACCGTCGCCAAGGAAATGTTCGGCAGTCGCCCTCTCACCCGCATGAAAACCTCGTTCGCCGACGGGTGGTCCCGCTTCGCCAGCAACATCCGATACACCTCTTGCCGCTGCGGCGTCATCCGTAGCAAGCTGCCTTCCCGGGAAATCCCGGAATCTTGAGGCCTGTAGGGTGGGCTGAGGTTCATGGCTGGCGGAAAATACGCGGGCTACCCCCGATATCAAGAATTATTCTCAATAAATCCCCTTGGGGTGCCCACAGGTCCTACAGCAGTTCCTCCACACATCTGGCAGATCGGCACCACCGATCAAGGTCATATTGCGGCCAATTTCCGCCGTGATAAATGAAATGGGCAGGCATACGCGACTATGTATGCTCCCTATGACTGCCAGCCATTCCGTCAGACTCACGATGCCGACCTGCCAGGCGGGTGAGGGCCGGGGTTCACACCCCACCCAAATCCGCGACAGAAAAGCGTCGGATTCCACACGGATTCCACACAAAATGGCCGTGAACGGTGCGCTAACCTGCGTCTCTAACCAAATCAACAAACGCAAGAATCCCCATGACTACGCAGAATGACGCTCAATCGATCCCACAGGACCATGGAGCGGAACGGGAGGGAGTGTGTCGCCGCGTGCTACTGGGCTAGTCTTCATGGGCAGCTTCAGTCGGCTTTTCACCATGCTGCGCGGACTGATATGGGACCGGGTATGCATTCATAAACTGCTCAATTACTATGGGACAGCAAACGGTCAGTGCCGAATGCGAGCCACCCCGGAAACCGCTTACCTACCAGGATTGGCACCGCCACACCATGGGACAGCACGTGTGCTGTTAGCCAGTTAGTTGCATAGAGCCTTGGGAAATTCAAAAATCACAAATCAGAGATACGTCGCAAAACCAACGTGAAATCAAGGCCTCCAGCCTCTTCTGGAGAGTCTATGGGACGACTGTGGTTTTCCGGGGTTACGCAGGATGATGCAGCTTGACCCGGTCGTTTGTGTGGAATCCGTGTGGAATTCCAGAATTTTGTCGCGGGCTCCGCTGGATCTGTCTCTCGTTAGGCTCATTGGTGTGTGGTCTCTCAGGTTGGTGGACGGCGCTGGATGATGCGTCGCGCCCGGTTAGGCTCGGTGGAATGAGCCAAGGTTAACGTCAGGGGATCTGGCGGATTTGGAGATGCGGATGAGGTGACGAATCATCGGCTATGATTCCTGAATGCGTCGCCGCAGGAAATGATGGGCTGGGTATCCGTTGCTGCACGCTCCAACAGAAATCCGCAAAAATTGCGATTTAATGTTGCTCGCAGGTTGAGGGTTGGTGTATCAGGTCGCATTCTCCATGAAAGCAGTCCCCTTCGTGTTAGTTGCCATCATGGCCTGTTCCGCATCCGTCCGCGCTCAACAAGTGGAAAAGACGGTCTCCGAAGACGTTTCCACCTTGCCCGTCACCGAGGTAATCCCAGAGGATTCTGAGTCCCTTCCGCTCCCGACGATCAAGTTCACTCCGCCGCCGCCACCCAAGGAAG
>JBAXOF010000261.1:0-5735 GCA_037133375.1 Verrucomicrobiota bacterium
AGCAGTTGACTCTTAATCAATTGGTCCTAGGTTCAAGTCCTAGCCGGGGTACCCCTCTCAAAGCCTTAATCCTCAAGGGATTGGGTTTTTTTTGGCCCATTTCTAACGGCTGAAAAAAACAGGTGACAATAAGAAACCAATAGCTTGCCCAAAATAGGAATCACTAGAAGGCAGGGACAATAGGCTCAGATTGAGTTATTTTCGATTAAGCCATCACTACCCCAATCAGCTCACGACAAACACCTCAATCAAGCTACAGAGTCACAATCGATTGATTTTGAATTCATTTGGCATGTTGCCACTTTGTTGCCAGAACGCCATATCAGAGGAGGCGAATCGACATAACTCCTTGAAAATCAAGGAAAGTCGGGCTGGCGGGATTCGAACCCACGACCCCTTGCCCCCCAGGCAAGTGCGCTACCAGGCTGCGCTACAGCCCGCTCTGTGAACGGGCGGCAAATCAATCAGGACGAATCGGGATTGGCAAGCGCCGATTTTCATGAGATTTCATCTGTGCCCATGAAACGCATCAAAACCGCCATCGTAGGAGCCAGTGGATACACTGGCATGGAACTGTTGCGCCTGCTGTTAGCACACCCGCAGGTGGAACTCGTGGCGATCACCTCGCGACAGGAAGCGGGCAAAGCCCTGGGGCAGGTGTTTCCTCGGTTTTCCAAGGTGCCGGGTGCCGCGCTGACCTTCACCGCGCCTGATGCAGAAGGTATCGCCGTGACCGGTGCCGAGGTGGCGTTCTTGGCGCTGCCCCACGGGGTGGCCGCGGAAATTGCGCATGCCTTGTTAGATCGCGGGCTGCGGGTGATTGATTTGAGCGCGGATTTCCGCTTGCGTGATCCGTCGGCATATGCCGAATACTACGAGCACGCGCATCCCGCACCGGATTTATTGCAGGAGGCGGTGTATGGCTTGCCGGAACTGCGCGCGGCGGAAATCTGCAACGCCCGTCTGGTCGCTTCGCCAGGGTGTTATCCCACGAGCATCCTGCTGCCGCTGCTGCCCCTGCTGCGCGCGAACCTGATTGATCCGACCACTCTTGTGGCCAATTCCATGAGCGGCGTCAGCGGTGCCGGACGCAAGGCGGACTTGAGCCTGTTGTTTTGCGAGTGCAACGAAAGCGTCCGTGCCTATGGCATTCCGAAACATCGTCATCTATCAGAAATTGAGCAGGAGCTCAGTCTCGCTGCCGGCCACCGGGTCGCCCTCACCTTCATTCCGCACCTCATTCCAGTCACTGCCGGCATCCTCACTACCACCACCGCGATGCTGCGCCAGGGTGTGGCGGTGGAGGCGATTGGCCACGCGCTGGAGGCTGCATACGCCAACGCCGCCTTTGTGCGCCTGTTGGGACGTGGTGTTTGTGCCGATACGAAAAACGTTGCCCGCACCAATTTCATTGATATCGGGTGGCAGCACGACCCGCGCACCGGTCGCGTCTTGCTTCTGAGTGCCGAGGACAACCTCGGCAAAGGCGCCGGCGGCCAGGCGGTGCAAAGTTTTAACCTGATGTTTGGATTTTCCGAAATTGCCGGATTGCAAAATTGCTGACGTTTGCCAGCATCCGCCGATTCGTATCTCTAACACCATGGATTTTCCCTTTTCACGTATTGCCGGTGGCGTGGGCGCGCCGCAAGGATTTCTGACCAGTGCGGTGAGTTGTGGCATCAAGGATCCGGCCAAGGAGCGGCTTGATCTCGCACTCATTTATTCTGAAAAACCCTGCAGTTCCGCCGGTGCTTTCACCACCAATCGCGTCAAGGCCGCGCCGGTCCGCGTCTCTCAAGCCCACTTCCGCAAGGGCGATATCCGCGCTATTATCGCTAATTCCGGCAATGCCAATGCCTGCACCGGCGTCCCAGGCATCCATGATGCCAATGCCATGTGCGATGCAGTGGCCAAACCGCTCGGCCTCAAGCGCAGCGAAATCGGCGTGTGCTCCACCGGCGTGATTGGCCTGCCCATGCCGATGATGCGCATCGCCCCGCAATACTCCGCCTTGCTCGCCGGACTCGGCCCGGACCATGGCGCGGCGGTGGCCAAGGCCATCATCACCAGCGACACTCACCCCAAGGAAATTGCCATCGCCTTTGAACTGGGTGGCCACAGCGTGCGCATCGGGGCCTGCGTCAAAGGCGCGGGCATGATTTCACCGAGCATGGCCACCATGCTCTGCTTCATCACCACCGACGCCAACCTTCCCCATGGCGACCCGATGCGCAAGGCGGTGCTCGAGTGCGTGGAGGATAGCTTCAACCGCATCACTATTGATGGCGACATGTCCACCAACGACACCGTGCTGGTGCTCGCCAACGGCGCGTCGGGCATGTCTCAGATCCGCCGCAATGGGCCGCGGTGTAAACAATTCCGCGCCGCGCTCCGCTGGGTTATGTTAGAACTGGCCAAGGCCGTGGTCCGTGATGGCGAGCGTGTCACCAAGTTTGTCACCGTCAATGTTAGTGGTGCGCGGACGTATCTGGATGCCAAAAAGGTCGCCGAAGCGGTGTGCAAATCTGCCCTGGTCAAATCCTCCTGGAATGGCGGTGACCCGAATTGGGGCCGCATCATCCATGCCGTGGGGTATTCGCACGCCCGCATCCGGGAGGAACTCGTCGATATCCACATCGGCGGCAAGGCGGCCTGCCTCGGCGGCCTCCAAGCCGCCACCCCGATGGCAGAGCTCCGCGCCATCGTCGCCGAACCGGAATTCGAAATTGGCATCAACCTCAATCAAGGCAGCGCCGATTACACCATGTATTCCAGCGATCTCTCACCTGAATATGTTGAGTTCAACCGCTCCGAATATGCCTACTGGAAACAGGCGCGCAAGGATGGGTTGGTGTGAGTATGGCACGCCACATGGCAGGGACGCCTTTCCAAGGCGTCCGGCAGGGGCAGTGCTCGCTGCGCTTTTCATCTCCATCTCCAGCATTCACCATCCAACTGAGTTATATAGAATCGTTAGGAAGGGAAACGGCATCGTCAGCCTGCCCTCGCCGGACCGTTCGGAGAACGATCCCTGCCCACACAGGGCCGTCCGCTACTGCGGCTGCGGCAGCAGCTTGGCCACGATCACCAGCAGCGCCACCACTACCAGCGTCAGCGCGGCCCACAGCCAGGGCGAACCGGCGGTGATGGCCCAAGGCTTGGCGGCATCCGACTTGAGGACTTCCTCGGCGGTGAGCGTGACGGTTTGTTTGTCGGCAGCGAGTAATTCGTCGCGCACCAACCGCAGGTCGTAGGCCGGGGCGGCGGCCTGCGGGTTGCCATAATAAAGGAAGACCGGCGCGACGGAGACCAGCTTGGCGGCAAGCAATGGCGCGGCATAGCGGATACTGAGGGTTTCCACTTGGATCGGTGGATTGTCGCCATTGTCGGTTTCCAACAGAAAAATCTTCGGCAGACGGGCGTTTGACAAGTCAAGCCGCAGTTTGTTAGTCTGGTTGCCATTGGTGGAGGCCTTGGTCCAGAGCGCGGTGCCTAGCGTCTGGGTCCAGGCATTACCCAGCGAATCCTTGTTCGCCGCGGTGGCAATGAAGGTGCGGGTGAACAAGGGCGATGGGGAATCTGCTAACAAATCCGTCACCGGCAGGTTGTCCAGCGGCAAGGTGAGTTGCCAACGCGAAACCTGCGGACGTATCGGATCCGGGCAGGCCACGACGGTGGGTTGGATGGAACGCAGGACGGTGTTAGGTTCAACCAGATAAGGAATCTGCCGACCGTCCTGAACGAGGCGCAGGTCGTCCAAGTGCGTGTTGGAGTTGGCCAGGGCGGGTGGGTCCAACTCGATGCGGATCACCCCGGCGACCGCAACTTGCACGGCGCGCCGACGGGTCCACTTTGTTAGGTCAATGGCGGCTCCGGCGGGATCCACGCCGGGCAAGGCGGGCGGCACTTGGAAGTCCGCCTTGGCTTGCAGGGGGCCGGGGCTGACCGGTTGGCCACCGGCTTGCGCCAGTTGGCCGCGCAATGGCGCAAGGTCGTAGTTAGGCAAGGTGGCCTTGGCATTGCCGGTGAGCAAACGCCAGTTGCCGGGCGGCGCGGCATGCCAGGCCAGCGTGGTCGGGTAGCGGTGGGCGTTGGCCCCGGTGATGACCAGCGGCGGGCTGTCGCCGTTGGCCAAAGTCAGCACGAGTTGTTGAGCTGGAATCCGCTGTTGCAGTGGGATGACGAGTTGCTCGGCGGAGGCACCATGGTCCCCTAACACCCGAAACAGGAACCCCTTGGACACCGGGGTAAGCGTGGTCTGGCCGTCGGTCGATCTTGTTAGATAGGCCAATGAATAATTGCGACTGAAGACGGGGTCGGTGATCTCGAGTTTGAGCTCCGCCAGATGGAGGTTGGTGGCACCGAGATCGAGGGTGAGGCGGGTGCTGCCGGTGGCTTCCGCGGCGGGCTGGAGGATCACCGCGTGCACCACGGTTTCCGGCGCGGCGGAGTCGGTTAGGATGAGGTTCACGCCGGTGAATGCGACCGGGGTGGAGCGGACATCGGAGACGGTGAGGCGCAGGCGTTGCCAAACCCCGGCGGAAAGCGCGATGCGCAACCGCTCGGCACCGCTGGGTTGGCGGAAAACCACCTCGCGGCTGGCGAGTGGCTGCCAAGTCGTGCCATCGCGGCTGCCTTCAATGGTGGCGGACTTGATAAATTCGTGGGCCGGGGATTCCAGGGTGACGGCTTGAATTGCCTCACCAGTGCCGGTGGTACATTCTAACACTGTCGCGGCTTCCGCCCCCGGCGCTGGTTCCACCAGCGTGGCCTTGAAATTCGCCGCCCGCATTCCGCGTGCGCCGGCGGCCGGCGGCACCTCAATCAGATAGGGTGTTTCTACGCCTGCCGGGGTCACCAGCCGCAGGTCGGCGAGGTCGGGCCGGGACGCGTTGAGCGTGGTCGGCGGCAGATCGAGCCGGACCATGCCGGCGGCGGGGACGACCACGCTTTGTTCCCATTGCCAAGCGCTGCGGTCGGGGGGCGGCGCGGCTGAGGCCATGCCACAGGCTAAAAGCACAAGGACAGCGGGAGTTTTCATGACGGCTTGGAGCGGCTGAAGAACTGTTGATAGAGGAAGGACGCGGCGAAGGCGATCACGGCGACGCCGATGAGCGCGCCAATGCGGAAGATGCTGCCGATGGCGGATAGATCATGCAAAAACAGCTTGAGCAACGTGACCACTAGCAGCGCGATGGCGGCGTAACGCGCAGGTCCGGCATGCCGCCAGATGCCCAGACCTAGCAAGCCAAGCGAGAATAAGCCCCAGGCGATGCTGTAGGTCATGTCGCGGGCGAAGTTCATGCCAAAGTCAAAGGCCACACAGCGGTTGCCGGGAGGGGTGAAGAAGTCGGCGATCTCGATGTTCATCAACAAGAACAACAGCACGCCCGCGAAACCTAGCAAAACGCCGCGCGCATAGACCGCGCGGATCCGGCCAGCCGGGTCGCTGAACCACCAGGCACCTAACATTTGCGCCGCGGCCACGATGCCGTAGGTGTAAAAGTGCCAGTTGAAAATCGCCGTGCCGCTGCGCACATAGTCGGTGAACACCGCCGGGTTGATTGCCAGGCGGGTGAAGGCCACCGCTAACAGCCCTAGGCCGGTGAGTTGCAATCCCGGATGGGGCACACGGCGGAACAACCACAGCAGACAGGCACCTTCCAAGGCCCAACTGACAGTCAGCCACTGGCGGTCGAACTGGATCGGGAAAATCAAGGTGATGAAGAACAAGG
>JBAXOF010000262.1:0-5722 GCA_037133375.1 Verrucomicrobiota bacterium
CTGTTGGCATCACCGAAAACCAGGTTGCCGATGATGCGGGTGGAATCCAGGTGGACGGCCCGATCAGCGGTGATATCGATATTGCCGAAGTTGGCGGTCAAGCCGGAGTCGTTGGCCACTATGCCACCGCTCCAGTTGGCAACCGCGCTCCACAGTCCGTCGCCGTTGCGACTCCATGTCCCATCGGCAGGGATGGGCGCCGGATACAACGCCATGGCATCGAGCATGGCCTGCTCAACGGCAGGTTGGGTATGGCCATACATAGTGTCATAATTGTAGATCGCCTGATAGGTGCAATCCGGATCGTCATGCAGGGCGTTCTTAAACCAGGCCAACCAAGTGTTGTAATCCTGTCCCCACAAGTTGAATTCGCCATAACCGTATCCCGTGGCACCGTAACTGGTCTTGGCGGTTTGTACCGCTTGGATCAAGGCGGCGTTGTCTTTCATCGGGCTGTTAGAATCACCATAATAGGAAACAGCCGGATCGCCATAGGGATTGACCAAGGCATCGATATCTTCCTGGGCGGTGTCGTAACACGTCCCATGCACGCTGATTCTGTCACGTGGGATGCCCGCGTCATAAGCCATTTGGGCGAGGTAGGTCAGGTGTTTGCCGACGATTTTGGCGTTGTCGGCACTGGTTAGAGTGCCACTGGTTTTGATGCCGGCGGTCTTGGCGGCATTATAGCCCAACGGCTGATAGTTATCACTCCACGCAGGATTATTGGATGTGCCATAATAGCTGTTACCATTGGGAAAGAACCGATAGTTGCTGTTGATTGCGGATTCCCAACCGCACTTCCAACCCGCCAGCAGCCATTTTTTGTTAGCCGGAAGCTTGTTATACCATGCCAACACCACCGGTAGAAATTGATCATAAATGCCCTTTTCGTAAGCTTGGAAATTAGGGCTCAGAAAATTCGGGGTCGGCCCGATCCGAAACGGAGACCCCCAATTGCGCCAACTCAGTTTGACTGCCGTGCTGTCATCCCAGCCATACCATTCGACGTCCGCCTTTTTCGCCGGATCGTAGCCCGGCAGGGTGTCATCACACCAATTGAGCAAGCTTGGCGGCAGCCAGGTCTCGGTATCCACCTGCACCAGAATCGGGACACCAAGTAATTCCGCACGCGCCAGATCACTTTGCAGCAGCGCCAACTCCGAGGCGGGCGTCTTGGTGTCCATCCCGGGCATGTAAAGGCAAGACACACCCACTTTCAACACGGAGGCCTGGTTGGCCGCACCGAATTTCGACGCCACATAGTTCATAATGGTGGCAGAGTTCACGAGCGTGCAGAACCCGTCCGGGGAATAATTCAGCAGCAGATACTTATCGGCGGCGCTTGCCTTCTGAGTTCCCAGCAGACTCCATCCGATCAAAGCCAAAGCTAACAGAACTCTCCCGCCGGGCACGAGGCGGTCCAAGAAGCACAGGCCGACGAGGATCTCAGTGCGGCGCGGACGGGAGGTGATGGTTTGGGACATGCTTTTTCTGTTAGAGTGGCCAGGCCACGCGCGGAGGGCGGAAGCTAGACTTGGAGCGTGCGGGTGTCAAATACTGCGTCGCTCCCCCCGCGTTGTCACCAACGCGCCTACCAAGAGCGTAGCGGCACTTCCTCCACGTAGGCGCGTTGGTGAAAATGCGGGCCTTCGTAGGCGCGTTCGTGAGAACGCGGGGGAATGGACGTGAAGCGGGCTAAGAAAACCACTGACAAGAACTGATGACACTGAGGCCACTGATTGATTTGGGATTTTGAATGACAGAAATTCGCCACTGACACGCTACGAAGCACATCTTTCCCAGCAAAAATCCAACATCCAAAATTCATCCTTCAACATTCCGCCAGCGGCGGCCATAGATTATCTGTGGAGTTTGCACGCTGCATAGTAGCTGCGGCTTCCAGCCGCTGCCTTCTGTCTTCCAATAACCTCTCCCTTACTGCGCCGGCACGATTGCCTTCACCCGCACAAACAACTTCGTGGCTTCCAGCAGCTTGCTCGTGAGCGTCACCTCCACGGTTTGCAATTCACCGGTTCCGGAGGGGGTCTGCGTGGCAGTGCCATCGATGGCCCAATCGCCGGTTTGGATGCCGTCCACCAGGGTGGTCGAGGTCAGGATGCTGTAGCTGATATTGGTGAGCGCCGGATTGCGGCGGGTGTAGGTGAACTTGCCGGTGGTCTTATTGAGTTGGACAGTGATTGGGTCGCACGAAGCGCCGCTGGTGGGGTTGAGGCCAAAGGCATATTCCTGCTCGTTGGTCAGCCCGTCATGGTCAGGATCGGCATTCGGCCCGACAATAGCCGGGTTGGTTTCGTCGCCGAAGAACCCGTTGATCCACGAGGCGAGGTTGGGCGTGACCGTGAAGTTACCCACCGACAAGCCAAGCAGAGTGTTGTAGTTGGCGCTGTCGGTCGGCACGAAGTTAGCCGTCACCGCATAGGTGCCCACGCTCGTCTGCATAGCCGCGCCGCCGGTTAGAACGTTGGCCACGTCGCCCAGCACCGAGCTGGTGGAGACAATCACCGTGGCCGCCTGCCCAGAGCCGGTGTACGGCTGTGGCGAGTTATTAACTGCCAGCGCTGCCAGCGGCGTTGCTTTGCTCACCGCGTTGCCGCTCTCCGCCGTGACGACGTTGACCTGGCTGGCACCCGCACTGGACAACTCGATGTTCTGGCCATTGTAAGTGCCGGAGACCAGCGCCGTGGCGGCGAGACGGACATAAACCGTCGTGTTTTCAATCGTGCCGGCGGCGCCGACGGTGATGGGCGCACTGTGGTTGCCCACGATGGCGGTAAAATCAGACGTTGTGGAAACCTCAAACCCAAGCGGCGGCGTGACCGTGATGCCGGCAGTCATGTTGGCACCGGAAACCGTGAAGCTAACCGCGCCGGAAGCCGTGCCGTAGGCGGTTGTTAGATCCGTTAGTGGCGAGCCCGTTGCGGTGATGGTGGGCACTGCGGCAGTGATGTCGAATGCCGTGGAGTCAGCAGAAGTGAGCCCTGCACTGGTCGCTGTCAACTTGTAGCCCACGCCAACCGTGCCGATGGACAGCCCGCTGAAGGTGGCCACGCCGTGCACCGCTGACACGGTCGTCGTGCCGCCCAACGTTGCGGGTCCCCCGCTTGCGGGTGTCCCCGTTGTTTTCTCCAGCGTGATGGAGGCGGAACTATCCACCGTGTTGCCGCTGGCGTCCTGCACCGTCACCACAGGTTGCGTGGCCCAACCCGCCCCTAACACCCAGCCACCGGGCTGGGTCGTGAACGCCAGCTTTGCCGCCGCGCCCACTTCGGCTGTAGGGGTGCCGACAAACCGCACTTCGCTGAGGCCCGCGTAGTTGGCGTCCCCCCAGTTGCTTGTCCAAGTGATCTGAACGGCCTTCACGTTGGCCACCTCCTCGGGGAGCGTGATGTCATTCTGATAGGAATAGCCGCCTGACGGCATTGGGTGCGGGCATTCGTTCAGATCGCCGTCATACAAGGTGCCGTCAACACCGCTGTCGTCAGTACCGATCGAATAGGTAATCTTCACCGCCCTCAGGCCGCGATTGTAAGCATGAGGTCCATCTGTTTCGTTGTCACCGAGGTTCCAAATCAGCATCTCCTTCAACGCGGTGTTCTTGGTGAAGGTGAATTTCACCGACCCGCTGTTGGGACTTGCGGTGATCCATTGACCGGCCCAGCCATCCCCGAGATTCTTGGAGTCCTTAATCACCGGGCCGTTCGGCGACATGCCGCTGCCGTCCACCAGATTGGCGGGAGCGCCAATAATTGGTATCAGGCTCGCTGTCGCAGTTATGGCATTGCCATCGCTGTCGCCGATGAAGTTGATTGACCATTGCGCATACAGGGTGGTGTTGGCAGCGATGTTGAACGTGGCCAGCGGGGCGTAGCTCGTGCCACCGCCCAGGGCGGTCGTGTTCCAGCCTGCAAACGTGTAGCCGGCCTTCACCAAGTTCCACGGAATCGCCACCGTCACCGTTGCGCCGCTGAGATAGGTGCCGCTGTCCGTCGGCACGCTGCCGCTGTCAGCGGTGTTGGCGTCGTATATCACCGTGTAGGTGGGCACCGCAGTCCACTGCGCGTAGAGCGTTACGGCCGAGTCCGCCGTATAGGACCCACCCGCGGTGTAGGCAACGCCGCCCGTGCCGGTGTCCACCGTGTTCCAGCCGGCAAAGGTGTAGCCGGTCTTGGCCATGCCACCGCCGCTGGACAGCGTCAGGTCCACGCCTTGGGTCTTGGTCTGCGCAGCGGTGGTGCCGGTCCCACCGTTGGTGTTATACGTCACCGTGTAGGTGGGCACCGCAGTCCACTGTGCGTAGAGCGTTACGTCCGCATCCGCCGTATAGGTCCCGCTTGCGGTGTAGGCAACGCCGCCCGTACCGGTGTCCACCGTGTTCCAGCCGGTGAAGGCGTAGCCGGTCTGGATCATGCCGCCGCCGCTGGACAGCGTCAGGGCCACGCCTTGGGTCTTGGTCTGCGCGGCGGGGGCACCGATCCCACCGTTGGCGTCGTAGGTCACCGTGTAGTTGGGCAGGTCGGGAACGACCGTCCCCATAAACCGCACTTCACTCAGGCCCGTGTAATCGCCATCCCAGTTGCTTGTGATATGAATCTTGACCGCCTTCACGTTAGCAACTTCGGTGAATGCGATGTCGTCATCGAACGGTGCCCCACCGCTGGCCGGCCAGTTGGTTTGGGTCAGGTCGCCGGACCATAGGATGGTGCCGTCTCCGCTGGTATCGGTGCCCGTCGAACACGTGATGATCACAGTCTTTGCAGCGCGTTGGGTGGCGTAGGAGTATCCGCCGGGAGCAACATATGTGCTCGCGTTCCAAATCACCATCTCCTTCAACGAGGTGTTTTGATTGAAGGTAAAGACAGCGTCATCCCCCCCCGTGTTGTTATGCAACCACTCCGAAGTCCAATAGATGAGAGGGTCAATTGTGGAACTCTTGGTGACCTTCCCGTTCGTCAGGTTAATCATTCCACTGCCGTCAAGCAACTTGCTGGCAGGGGAATACAAGCCGCTGCCACTCTCTGTCGCCGTGACCGTGTTGCCGTCGCTGTCGCCGATGAAGGGAGTGTCCTCAATATAGGTCGCGTTGGCCCCGGCCCAATCTCCACCCCCAAAATGATCCAGACAAGCGGGAGCATCCAAGGTGCCATTAAAGCTGTAAGAACTGAGGATCGCACCAAGGGCAGAACCCCTGGTGTAGAGGTTGGGAGCGGCACTGGGACCGTAGAAGGGGTCCTGGCCGGCACCTCCCAACAGGGTGCCGATGAAATACGTCGTATTCGCGCTCAAGGTCAGCGGCGCATTCAACTTCGCATAGCGGAACCCGTTGCTGAATCTTGCCCGCTTGCCGGAAGGCACATCGGCGGTGGCGAGTTGGGTTCCGTTGGCATCCCAGATAGCCACCACATGGTGCACCTTGAGACCATCGCCAAATCCGCCGTCGCCATTGTCGTTATCGTCTTCAACCCCTAGGGCGTTGACCGTGTAATCGCTGGCGCCCACCGTAAAGCTGTAGCCAATGGTATACGGCCCGTCGTTGCGGGCCCCGCTGCTGGCCTCAGGAGCGGTCACCAAGTCCGCCCGCGCCGCACCGCAGATCAGGAAGGCGATACAAAAGAGCGACGCGATCACGGAACCAGCGAGAAATCTAGCGGCTTTGCCCAAACGGACCATGTTTGATAGACGAGTTGTTTGCATAATGATT
>JBAXOF010000263.1:0-5698 GCA_037133375.1 Verrucomicrobiota bacterium
GCCCGGGAAGATAACAGTTGGGGATTGTCCACCGGCGCATTGGAGATCTGGAAAAAGATCCATCTGGCCGATCCAGACTCCAAGAATGGCATGCCGCTCAAGCTGGCGATCGCCACCGCGCTGCGTCCGCCCGGCACCGGTGCTCCGGGCTCCGGCCAACAAAAGCCGCCGAGCGATCCAGTGCTGCGCTACAACTATTTCAAGGCCGCGCATGCCAACAAGGAATTGTTTCCCAGCTTCGACAAGCTCACGGTGTGGGACCTGCAATATGTGGTGTCCTCAGGCGCCTCAGAGGCTGATCTAACATGGGGCCGGGAAATGGTGCGTGCCTGGCGCCCGGATTACCTGATCAATGAGAAGGTGGTGGATACCACCAGCCAGATGTGGCGGCGCAATTCACCGATTTCCCACGTCGACTACAAGGCGGTGTTCGCGGGCGGCGGCAAATGTGGCCCTCGCTCGTCGTGGTCGGTCTTTATTTGTCAGGCGTGGGGTATCCCGGCCATCGGCGTCGGCCAACCGGCCCATGCCTGTGTAGCCTTCAAGGGTGCCGATGGCACTTGGCACGTCGGTTATGGCCGCGGCTGGCAGGTATCCAAACTCGAAGGCATGGGCGGCTCGGAGTTTGTCACTTGCGTCGAGTCCCGTGCGCGTGCGGATGTTTTCTCACAGGTCGAGCACCTGCGTTGGCTCGCCGCGTCGGTGGCGGCTAACAAAGAACAAGCCGCCGCGGTGCTGGCCGTGGCCAAGGCCGTGAATCAGGCGCCTGCCGCCGCCGCCAAAGATCTAACGGCCTCGCTCAAGCCCGAGGAAATGGACGCCGAACCCGGCGTGGTCAAGCCCGCCGCCGCACCCGCGAAAGCCCCGGAGGCTGCCGCCGTCGTCAAGCCGGAGCCGGCCTACACGCCGGTGCCTGGGGTCATTCATGTGAATGCGGTCGCATTTGCCAAAATGGCCGGGGTCACCAGCTATGGGGGCGCGCAGACGCAAGGTGTGGTTGTGCATGATTGCTACACAGGTGGCAAGCAGGTGCATTTCCAAGCACACATGCAGAGCGCTTCGGTGACCTATGAGATCGATGTGCCAGAGGCTGGAACCTATAACCTCGAACTCAAGGTGGCCACCGCCAACCTCGAACAAGTGATCAATGTGCAGGTCCTCGACAGCACGCCTCCCACTGAGAAAGTCGCTATCACCCTGCCTTATACCACCGGCGTATGGGGAATCGCCAAGGGCCCGGACCTCAAGCTCAACAAGGGCAAGCAGACTATCGAGATTTCCCATGGTTTCCAGCGTGGCATTGCCTTCAAGTCGTTCGACCTCAAACTTGTCAAGTAGGCGCGGTGGCTTGTAGCGGCGGTCTGCGACCGTCGCCGTGGCGGCGGATTGCATCCGCCATGCCTATCCCCCGTCTGTGCCAACGCGCTAGTTAGAACGTGTGGCATGGGCATTGTAGCGGCGGTCTGCGACCGTCGCTGGCTACGGCGCAGCGCAGGCATTTCGGCGGTCACAGACCGCCGCTACAATGCGGCCACCATTCCCGCCTCCCTTGAAAGACCGCGCCGGATCGCGAGTATTCAATGTCCCCTCACACCGCCATGAAACATCCGCTCTTCACGCTCTTGCCGCTCCTGTTGTTGCCCCCGCTCCACGCGGCTGAGCTGCATGTCGCGCCCGCCGGCAATGACACCAACCCCGGCACCCCGGCGGCACCGCTGCGCACGATCCAGCGCGGCGCGGAACTGGCCCAATCAGGCGATGTCATCACCGTCCACGCGGGCACATATCGCGAACGGATCGCACCGCCGCGCGGCGGTGAGTCCGACGCCAAACGCATTGTCTATCAAGCTGCGGCGGGCGAAAAGGTCGAGATCAAGGGATCGGAGGTGGTGAAGAATTGGGTGAAGGTCCAGGACGATGTTTGGCAGGTGACTCTACCTAACACATTCTTCGGTGACTTTAATCCCTACGCCGACCTCATCTACGGTGATTGGTTCGAGGACAAGGGCCGGCAGCACCACACGGGCGCGGTCTATCTCAACGGTGAGTGGCTACTGGAGGCCGCCAAGCGCGACGAAGTGCTCAAACCCGCGGGCAAAAACCCGCTGTGGTTTGCCAAGGTGGACACGACCAGCACCATGCTCTGGGCGCAGTTCAAGGGAGTTGATCCTAACGAGCAACAGGTCGAGATCAATGCGCGCAGGACAGTTTTTTACCCGGCGAAGCCGGGGGTGAATTATCTAACGGTGCGCGGCTTCACCATGCGTCACGCGGCCACCCCGTGGGCCCCGCCCACCGCTGAGCAAATCGGTCTTATCGGCACCCATTGGAGCCAGGGCTGGATCATTGAGAACAACGTCATCAGCCATTCGCGATGCTCGGGAGTGACACTCGGCAAATACGGCGACAAGTGGGACAACAAGTCGGCCAACTCCGCTGAAGGCTATGTCAAGACCATTGAGCGCGCCCTCAATAACGGTTGGAACAAGGACAGCATCGGCCACCACATCGTTCGCAACAACACCATCTCCGATTGCGAGCAAACCGGGATTTGCGGCAGTCTCGGCGCCATCTTCTCCGAGATTTCCGGCAACCATATCTATAACATCTGGGCCAAGCGCCAGTTCGAGGGCGCGGAGATGGCCGGCATCAAGATCCACGCTTCCATCGACCTACTCATCAAGCACAACCGGATCCATGACGCCGGGCGCGCGATGTGGATGGATTGGATGGCCCAAGGCACCCGCATCACCGGCAATCTCTGCTATGACAATAGCACCGACGACCTGTTTCTGGAGGTGAACCACGGCCCGTATCTGGTGGACAACAACTTGTTTCTGTCCGGCTTCAACCTGCGCGATTGGTCCGAGGGCGGCGCGTTTGTCCATAACTTGTTTGCGGGTAAAATCGACAGCCGTCCGGAACCCACACGCGCCACTCCCTATCACCCGGCGCACGCGACGGCCGTGGCCGGCCTAAGCTCGATCAAGGGCGGCGACAACCGTTTCTATAACAACCTCTTCGTCGCCGGCCCCGAAACCGAGGATGCGCACGCGTGGGAACGCAATAATTCCAAGCGCTTCGCCGGCTTCGGGCTGTGGGTCTATGACACCCGCAAGTTTCCGCTGCAAGCCGGTGGCAATGTCTATCTCAACAGCGCCCGCGCATACGCCAAGGAGCCTCAACCGCTGATTCTAACTGATGTGAATCCACAAATCCAAGTAACGGTGAAGGACGGGCAGGTCCAACTCCATCTCGCCTTGGGACAGGCGCTGCAAAATGTCGCCACCGTGCCCGTCACCACTGAATTGTTAGGAAAAGTCCGGGTGGCGGGTGTCGGCTATGAGAATTCCGACGGCTCGCCGCTGAAGATTGACAGCGACTATTCCGGCAAGCCGCGCAATGTCACCACGCCCACGCCCGGCCCCTTCGAGGATCCCGGCACCGGGACCATCAAGGTGTGGTGACCGAGGCGGCGGTTTGCAACCGCCATGCCTGTCCCCCATCTGTGCCGGCGCGTTCGTTAGAACGCGTAGCATGGGCATTGTAGCGGCCGTCTACGACTGCTTTTCCCTTGCGGAGAACGATCCCTGCCAGGCATCCTCGCCTATCAAATATGCTGGCGCTTGCCATTGGCACCCTCCGCATGGAGCTAGCTCCATCCTACCCCAGGCGGCGGCAAGCCGCCGCACTCCATGGAGGCGCCACTTATCGCCTGAAAGACCGCGCCGGATAGTGAGTATCCAATGTCCCAACACATCTTGCCCACCATGAAATTCCCACTCCTTACACTTCTACTTTTCACCCCGCTCCACGCCGCCGAGTTGCATGTCGCGCCAGCCGGCCATGACACCAACCCCGGCACACCCGCCGCCCCGCTGCGCACGATCCAGCACGGCGCGGAGCTGGCCCAACCCGGGGATGTCATTACGGTACACGCGGGCACCTATCGTGAACGGGTCGCCCCGCCGCGCGGCGGTGCATCCGACGCCAAACGCATCGTCTATCAAGCCGCGACGGGCGAAAAGGTCGAGATCAAGGGATCAGAAATCGTCAAAGCATGGGTGAAGATCCAGAACGATGTCTGGCAGCTTACTTTGCCTAACACATTTTTCGGCACCTTCAATCCCTACAATGACCTCATCCACGGCGATTGGTTCGAGGACCGGGGGCGCCCGCATCACACCGGTGCTGTCTATCTCAATGGCGAGTGGCTCGTCGAGGCCGCCAAGCTCGATGCGGTGCTCAAACCCATCGGCGTGACGCCACTGTGGTTCGGCCAGGTCGACAAAGATAACACGACGCTGTGGGCCCAGTTCAAGGGGGTTAACCCTAACGAACAACAGGTGGAAATCAACGTGCGGCGGACGGTTTTCTATCCGCAACAGCCCGGCATCAACTTCCTCACGGTGCGCGGCTTCACCTTGCGCGACGCGGCCACCCCGTGGGCACCGCCCACCGCCGAGCAAATCGGGCTTATCGGCACTCATTGGAGCAAGGGCTGGATCATCGAGAACAACACCATCAGCCACTCGGTTTGTTCCGGCATCTCCCTCGGCAAATACGGCGACGAGTGGGACAACAAGTCGGCAAACTCCGCCGAGGGCTACGTCAAGACCATCGAGCGTGCGCTTAAGAACGGCTGGAACAAGGACAACATCGGCCACCACATCGTCCGCAACAACACCATCTCCGATTGCGAACAAGCGGGCATCGTCGGCAGCCTCGGCGCCATCTTCAGCACCGTCACCGGCAATATCATCCATGACATTCATGTCCGACAGTTGTTTGGCGGCTGCGAGATGGCTGGCATCAAGTTCCATGGTGCCATTGATGTGGAAATCAGCCACAACCATATCTACCGGACATGCCGTGGGCTGTGGCTTGACTGGATGGCCCAGGGCACCCGCGTCTCAGGCAATCTCTTCCATGATAACGCCACCGAAAAAGACCTGACATCCGAAGTGATTTCCGGCGGCCAACAAGACATGTTTGTCGAGGTGAATCACGGCCCGTTTTTGGTCGATAACAATATTTTTCTATCAGCCTACTCGGTGAACCTGCGCTCGCAAGGCGGTGCCTATGTTCACAACCTGTTTGCCGGAGCCATGAGGATTATTCCCTTCGACAGCCGCATGACGCCCATTCACAAGGCGCATTCCACCGAGATTGCCAGCCTGCACAACAACCCGTGCGGCGACGACCGCTACTATCACAATGTGTTCGTGCAACGTGGCGACCTGAGCGCATACGACGCGGCGAAAGTGCCGGTGACGATGGCTGGCAATGTGTTTCTCAAGGGTGCCAAGCCCTCAAGGCATGAGACCGCGCCGCTGGTCATGCCCGACACCGACCCCGCGCTCAAGCTGGTGGAGAAAGGTGATGGTTTCTATCTTGAAATGAAGGGCGATCCGGCCTGGAATGCCGCAGGCACCCGCAAGCCGGTGACCACTGAAGTGTTGGGCGTTACCCACATTTCAGGTTGCGCCTATGAAAATCCCGATGGCTCGCCGCTGAGGATTGATAGGGATTATTCCGGCAATCTGCGCCTCGCGGACACGCTTGCGGCCGGCCCCTTCGCCAGCCCCGCCACCGGGACCATCAAGGTGTGGTGACCTATCTCCCCAAGAGGGGCACAGGCGGCCCGCCCAATACTGGCAGTTTAGCGCTTCTTGATCGGAAAACAGGCGTCCCGCCT
>JBAXOF010000264.1:0-5672 GCA_037133375.1 Verrucomicrobiota bacterium
GCGCGCGATGCCACCAACGAGGACGGCCGCCTCGCCACCAAACCGTGGTGCTTCGGCCACGCCAATATCGGCGCTTCCACCCAAAAAGTCCTCACCGAGCATTGCGCCAACCATTCCCACGAATTCGACTTGCAAGGACTCGATGTGGCCAAAGGCGCCACCAGCCTGGTATCAATCGATAAGATGGATCGTGGCAATTTCATCTCCGGCCAAACGGCCACCTACGGCACGAAATTCGGCCTCCAATATGAGGTACCGCTTGCCCCGCTGCAGTCGTTTACCACCCTCAATGGAGCCAATCCCGGCGGCTCCTCCGGCTACCTGCCGCGCGTCGCTCAACCGATCGGCAATTCCTGGGCCCACCCGCAGATTTCTCCGGCCAAATTGATGGAGACCAAGACCGGCGGCAATTACCTCGACCATTCGTTCCTGCTCAACCTCGCGTTCTACGACAGCTTTTATTTCTCCGGCCTGGCCGCGCAGACCGGCCCGTTTTTCAGTGGCAAATCCACCGCCACCCTGGCCGCCGATTTTGCCATCGGCAAGCCGCTGGACGACCCGCGCCTGCAACTGCACCGGCCGGACAACCGCCCCGCCAACACCTTCAACACCGAAGTCGCCAAAGCCGACGCCTATACCCGCGTCGCCGCCTGGCAGTTGATGGAAGGCGCGTTCAACGTCAACTCGACTTCCGTCTTGGCGTGGAAAGCGATGCTCGCCTCTATCCACGATTCACAGTCGCTCATCAACCAACTCAACGACGCCGTCAGGCCGCCCACAAGCAAACTGAGCAATCTCACCAACATCGGCACCCAGGAATCCCGCATCAGCCGCGTTCGCTTGCCGGGGTCCGCCTCCGCGGCAGATGGTGCCGTGGCCAAGATCGGCTATTGGCTCGGCCCGCGCGAGTATTCGGACACCCAATTGCAAAGCCTCGCCACCAACATCGTCAAGCAGGTCCGCCGCTACGGTCCCTTCCTCTCCATGGCGGAGTTCGTCAACCGCCGCCTCAGCACCGACGACAAGGCTCAGCGCGGGGCGCTCCAGCAAGCCATCGATGATGCCGATGTCAACAAGAGTCTGGCCCTTGCCGCCGCCGCGGGCTTTGATATCACCGCCGCGGCGGTCAAAAATTACAAGTATCTGAACTCAACGGCGGGAACCGGTGCGAGTTACCAAGGTGCCCCGGGGTTTCTCACCCAGGCCGATGTCCTCACCGTGTTAGGCAATGCCGCCACGCCGCGCTCCGACACCTTCTCCATCCGCGGCTACGGCGAGGCACGGGATGCCAAGGGCAAGGTCTTGGCCAGCGCCACATGCGAGGCCGTCGTCCAGCGCATCCCCGAATGGGTCGATCCAGCCGACGCGGTCGAGACCGCACCCACCGCGCTGCAGAGCACGGCTAACAAGATCTTCGGCCGCCGCTTCCTCATCACCTCGCTGCGCTGGCTCGGTGCCAACGAAATATAAGCATTCTATCCCATGCGATTCCTAGCCCTGTGTTTGTTGTTTCTTTGTCCCGTTATGGGTCACGCCCAGGACAGCCGCAAAGTGAGTTGCCGCTGCGTGTGTTTTGAAGACACGCCGCCGCCGCCACCGCTGCTCAATGTGATCGACAAGGGGGTTGAAGTCACTTGCACGGTCCCGCCAGACACCTTCTCACCGGAAGTCGTCTGCACGGCCAAGAGCAACGTCATCGGCTTCATCTCCTCGGTGGATCGCAAACCCGCGGCCACCGCCGCGATCCCGCCCGGCGTGAACCGGGTCATCCTGATCTTTTTCCCCCCGGCCAAGGAGCCAAACGCCCTGTCCTGGAGAGTCTATGTGATTGATGATTCGCCGAAAAACTTTCCGGACGGTGGGGCCTTTGTCGTCAACTTCCATACCCAGGACCTGCGCATCATCATCGGCGAACACAAAATCCAGCTCAAACCCGGTAAATGCCACGGCTTCGCCAAACCGGAACAACGCGACGCGTTCAACATGGCCGAGACAGTCGTCGAATTCCAACAGAAGGAAGCTTGGCTGGGCGGCTCCGAGACCATGTTGCGCTATATCCCCGGCATGCGCTATCTCATCTTCGCCCATTTCGATCCGGTGGCCGAGCGCCCGCGCGTCACCACCTATCAGGATTTTATGCACGCGCCGGCCCCTCCGCCGAAATCCAAATGACCAGTGGCCCGCCAACATGATACCCGTCCTTGTCAGTTGTGAGTATGCGACCTGTGCGGTGCCTGAAGCCTATCGTGAATTGTTCCATGGGGCGGAAGAATCCGTCACCTCGCCGGATGGCTGGGACCCGGGTGCGCTGAATTTGGCACAGGGGTTCTCGATGCGTTTCCGCACCCCCTTGGTCCATGGCTTGCACAGCCGCTTGCTCATCGACTTGGATGCCGCCGGCGACGCCCGCTGGAGCCGCTTCTCACAAAAAATCCCGGACGTCGGACGCCTCAAATTGGTGGACCGGGTAGAGACGGCTTACCGGTCCACGTTACGCCAGCGCATCACGGAAGATTTGCGCCGCCATCCGGCGCTGCTGCATCTGATGGTGCGCACCGCGCCGATCGCCGAGGGATCAGTGGTGTTAGAGACTTTCGCCGACGCCAACCTTGGCGACTCCCTGGCGGCCGCCTGGCGCAACCAGTTGCTGATGTTAGGCTTGGACGTCAGCCACCCAAAACAAGTCACGGGCTCCGCGTTGGCCACGGAGTTGCGGGCGATGTTTCCGGCTGAGCGCTACGGCCTGCTGCGCATCAAGGTGGCGCAAGCGTTTTTCCTCGAAGGCCGCCCATGGCGCTGGGAGGTGCTCAAGAAAGCCCTGTTTGAATCACTCACGGCGGTGCTCGCGGAATAAGCTCATAGTTCCTGAGCCCGGTGGCAAATGCTTTGGCACATTTCCGCAGTTCCCGGCTTGGATTTCCTGGCCAACGGCCCATCCCATCCCAGCCAGGGCAACGCCCAAGGACTGGTGCCGTCATGATATTCGAGGGCTGAAAGCCCGACCTTTGTGGTGGCAGGCCCAATGTCTGAGGCTACTCGAACTTGTCAAACCAGCGCCCGATCGCATCCGGGAAATACTCGTGCAAGGCGGCTTCCGCTGCCGCCGCGGATTTGAATTCCAAGTTGCCTTGCGGCCCGGACATCCGCTCCAGCCAGAGCTGACCCGGCACTCCCGGGACCCAGAATTTTTCCCAGGCGAAGGCCGCCTCATAGCCGTTGCGGCGCCAGAGCATGCCCTCGCCATTGAGGGAGGCATAGTGGGTCATGACCAACACTGTCTGCTCGCCACCCTGGCGCAGCGAATGGCCGGCCAAGCTGCTCCACTGGGCGGGTGGGCAGCCCAGGGCATCCAGAATCGAAGGCATGATATCCAGATGGCTCGCTTGTGCCACCGGTTCGCCACGGCCCAGCGCCTTGGGCCATTTGACAATCACGGGCACCGAGGTTTGCTCGCGGGTGAGACCGGAGGCATGGAACCAGGTCCCGTGTTCTTGCATCTCTTCGCCGTGATCCCCGGTGATCACTATCATCGCGTCGTCATAGCGACCCTGCGCTTGCAAAAATCCGATGTAATCCCGCAGCAGATTGTCCACCCACGCCAGCGAGTTCCAATACCGGTGCTTCACCCGCTCCGTGTCCTGCACGCTCGGATGGGCCGGAAACCACGACGAATTGGCAAAATCCGCAAACGGCGGGTTGAACCCGCTCGCCCAGTTGTATGGATAATGCGGCGCTTCCACCGCCACCAGGCGGAAGCAGTTACCCGCCTTTTCTGTTAGAACGGACTGGCACCACTGATCCAGCACATGCAGGTCGCGCTCGCTGATGCCGGCTGGCCACTCGGGGTTGTCCGGCGTCAGGCTCACCAGCACGTCGGTCGCCTCGCCGTGGCCGAAGTTGGTGGTGTCCATCTCCGCGTAGTTGAAAATGGCCGATGAGCGCACTTCGTTGCGATAGCCGGCGGCATGCAGCGCATCTAACAAAGAAGCAGGTCGCTGGGCCTGGCGGTCCTTATCCCAAAACACCGATGGCTTGCCGCTCAAGATGGCATACCACGAGAGATGGGTGGCATTGGCGGCGGAGCGGGATTCGCTCATCGGCTGGCACTCGGCATCCCGCCACTGGCTCAGAAAGGGCATGATGTCCGGGCGCAGCGCATCGCCACGCAGGGTCTCAACCACAAAGAGGAAAACGTCCGGCCGCCGGCTCACGGCAAGCGCCGCCGGGCGTTCCGGCTCGCGGAATTGCACGGTAAAGGATGCCAGTCCCGGCGCGCACTCGCCCGGGCATAAATGAATCATGCAGGTCCGGCGCTGCCACCAGCGGCCTTCCCGGTTGTTCCAGAGGGTTTCCGACGTTTGCTCCGCCAGCAGCAGTCCCCATGCCCCAACGGCGACCAGCAGCAAATACCACGGCCGCAGGCGCAGGTCCAGCCGTTGGGAAAGCCGCGCCGTGCCCGCCAGCAGTCCGGCTACCAGCAACAACACGCTAGCAATGCCGAGGCCGCCCGCCACGGAAACCCGCACGCCGCCACCCTCTAACACCCGCAGTAAATCGAATTTGCCCCCGACGGTTAGTTCGCCGCAAAACAACACCAAGCCTTTGCCCCATAGCTTGCGCATGCCGATGTCCGCTCCGAGCGCCAACAACGCCAGTCCCAAGGCCACGCCGCCAAGCCAGCGGGTGCCCGCCGGTGCCCGCCGCCAAAATTGCTGTAACCCATACCACGCCAGCGAAACCATCACCACCTGCGTGAGCACGCGCGACAGCACCATGCCCAACATGCCGGTCCCGCCGCCCTTCGGCTGCCCTAACACGAGGCAATCACTCACCACGTTGAGCACCAGAATCACCCCGAACAACACCCCGTTCCACGCGATGCCGGGAGTGCTGGCCTTGGCCCGCAGGCTGCCCCAATTGACACGCCCCAATGACACACCCACCAACCCTAACAATACAGCCGCACCCGCCCAATAGACCGGTTGCGCCAACCAGCCCAGCCAGCCGCTCAGACCCCATGCTAACAAAATAAGCCCACTCCAGCGGCCGCCATGGCGCTTTTCCCACCAATAACCGCCGCAGGTGCCGCCCACTAGCACCAGCACCCCGCAGGCTATCCCTTCGACGATGAGATTGCCCGGCCACAGCCGCACGGGCAGGGTGTTGCCGCCGAGCACCAGCGACCATTCCCGCACAAACGGCGTGAGGGCGATCAATACGCCACCTAACCAAGCCATGCAATGGGCCGCATGCTCCCATCTTGCGGATTTGTTGTCCATCGGCGCGCGGTTTTACCCGATCCAGACGGATCGGCAATGACAAATGCGGGTTGCGGCCGGTGGGGAGTCACTCCCGCAGGTCTGGCAACCCGCCCGCCCGGCAGGTTTTTGTTTCGCCTTTTCTAAGGATTCTCCAGCCATGAGGGCGCGGAAAATTACCCCTATCTGCCAGTGATAGATGCTGGAGATGGATTCTTTGCTGGCGGTTTCCGCCGGAAATCCCCACCCTTCCACAGTTTTCTAATTTAATAATATCTAACAAAAATGAACCCGCGCCTGTTATTAACAAATCGTTACCGCCCGCTGCACATTGTTCGCAACCAGGGGGGTGGCGCGGCCGGCCTGCCCAATACTGGCAGTTTAGCGCTTCTTGATCGGAAAACAGGCGTCCCG
>JBAXOF010000265.1:0-5635 GCA_037133375.1 Verrucomicrobiota bacterium
CATCTTCATGTCCTTGCGGCGTGCCGCCAGCAGGTGCGCCAGCACCAGCGCGTCCGCCCCGCCGAAGGGATGGTTGGCCACCACGATGACCGGACCGGCCTCCGGAATGGCCTCAACGGAGCCATGGTCAATGCGGTAACTCATTTCTAACAAATCAAGCGCCCGCTGGAAAATGGTCAATGAGTCCTCCTGCGGTTTCAGGTGAACAAAAAATCGATTCATGCCCGTGAGTCCCAGCAAATCCTCGGCGGGCTTTTTGAGCAGGTGGCCGGCACCCTTGCGAAAGAGGGGTACGGCGTCCGCTAGATCAAGAATCCGGTAGGCGTGGGCTGGCTGGTTCATACGCTTAGGTAACAACACGCAATCAACGCGCTCCACCCCGCCATGCAAAGCGACATCATGTGACGAAAACGTGACACAATGCCGCCTGCCAGCGGGCCGATCCGCGCTTCTAATCAGCCGATGCCGACACTCGCACGCTCAAGCACCTCGCTGGCGCACCGCGCCCAGGACGCCATCTTCAACCGGGTGCATGGCGGCAACCTTGTCTATAACGCCTGTTGGGAAGATCCGCGCCTCGACCGTCAGATGCTCAACCTCCAGCCTCACAGCCGTGTGGTCATGATCACCAGTGCCGGCTGCAACGCCTTGGACTATCTGTTGGATGAACCGGCAGAGATCCACGCGGTGGACATGAATCCCCGCCAGAACGCCCTGCTCCAGCTCAAAATCGCCATGATTCAGCGGGGGGCTTTCGGCGACCTGTTCAAGCTCTTCGGGCATGGCGCACATCCGGAGTTCGAGTCCTTGCTGGGCGAAATTCAAGGCCACTTGCTGCCGTTTGCCCGGCACTACTGGCAGGCGAAGCGCCACTACTTCCGCAGCACACCCCTGAATCCATCGTTCTATTACCGCGGCACCGCCGGACAAATGGCGTGGCTCGCCCTGCAGGTGTTCAAGCGTGGCAGCGGCAAGTTCCGCACCTATCTGGCAGCACTGCAGCATGCCACCAGTCTCGAGGAGCAGCGCGAACTCTACGCGCATGTCCGCCCTGCCCTGTGGAACGCGGTGGTGGCCTGGCTGCTGCGGCAACCTATGGCAATGACCATGCTGGGCGTGCCCAGATCGCAGGTTAGCCTGATCGAATCGCAATTCGACGGCGGACTCACCGGCTTCCTTCAATCCAAGCTCGAGCACGTGTTAACCGCAGTCCCCTATCAGGACAACTACTTCTGGCGTGTCTACATGACTGGCGCTTACACCCGCGAGTGCTGCCCTAACTATCTGTTAGCTAGGCATCAGGCGAAATTGCAGCAATCCGTTGGCCGCGTCACCACGCACAGCACCACCATTGCCAGCTTTCTCCGCGAGCACCCCGGCCACTACTCCCACTATGTGCTGCTGGACCATCAGGACTGGTTGGCGGCGCATCACCCGCAGAAACTCGCCGAGGAGTGGCAATTGATCCTGGAAAACAGCCGGCCGGGAACCTGCATCCTGATGCGCTCGGCCAGCCCGGTGATCGACTTCATCCCCGGCTTTGCCAGGTCGCGGCTGCTACTCAACACGCGCCTGGCAGACAGCCTGCACCCACAGGATCGGGTAGGCACCTACGGCAGCACGCTCCTCGCACACGTCATCCCATGAATACGACCCACCGGAACCAAGATTCTCTGGCCACATACTACCGCTGGCACGCCGGGATGTATGATCTCACCCGCTGGGCATTCCTCTTTGGCAGAAACCCGCTCATTCACAAGGCCGCCTACCGGTTGGTTAGACCGGCTCGGATCCTCGAGATCGGTTGTGGCACGGGCAATAATCTCGTGGAGTTGGCACAGCAATTCCCTGACGCGCAGATCATCGGTCTCGACCTGTCGCAGGACATGCTCGACCGTGCCCGGGTCAAAGTGCAGCGTTACGGCTCCCGCATGAGGCTGATGCATCGCGCGTATGACGCGCCCGTTGCCGAGGGCAGCAAGTTCGATCTCATAGTCCTCAGTTACTCGCTGTCCATGATCAACCCTGGATACGACGAGGTGCTGCAAATTTGCAAATCCGACTTGAGTGCCACGGGTCTCGTGGCGGTCGTCGATTTCCACGAATCACGCTGGGGCTGGTTCCGGCGTTGGATGGCCGTCAACCATGTGCGGATGGAGGGTCATGTGTTGGATGAACTCCGCAAGCATTTCCAACCCTGCGTTTGTGAGGTGCATCGCGGCTACGGGGACCTGTGGCGCTACATGTTGTTCATCGGGAAGTAAGATGCGCGGAATTTCCCGTCGCGCCATAAACAAAACGAGGCCGCCGGTCAAATTCGGCGACCCCGCTGCTCCCGGAGAAATCCAAAACTCCGGAAATTGTTAGCGCACGGTGTGGGAAGATCTCAGTTCCGATTCAGGATAGCATGATGTTCAAGCGATGTTTGCTAGAAGATTAGACTCTGGATCAGGATTCGGTGGAGGCTTGTTCCCGTCGGCAACGCGTCATGCATCACCTATGAAATGCTCCCCGCCCATGATCCGGTTGTGACACTTGTGTCACAGATGCGAACCGGGCGGAAGCGCGCAAGCTATCGCTGGACCCCAAACCCTCAACCACGCAATTGCGACAGTATCGACACAATACTATAACTCCAATGTGACAATATTGTTTGAGAAAACCGCTTGTATGTTCCTGTCCAAAAATCAAATCCTGTCCTTATGCCAAAGTTGGACAGCCCACCTGACATGATTGTCATTGATGTCGAATCCCTCTTGCGGACTGACCCAAGACTCGCCCGGGTGGGGCGCGATTTCACCTGGGACCAACTCGGCGCGAAGATCGCCCTGGCCTTTCAATCTCCCAGCCCGCTCATGGACCCTGAGGACGACGGAGCCCCGGACCCCGCTGCAACGCTATCCGAACCACCCCACTGGCGGCGTAGCAAACAGCTCGTCCATGCCGTCCTTCGGTCCCATGATCCTCAATACGTTACAATCCGGAAACGCTTGGGCAATCTTGAAACCCTATCAACTCCGGCGCTGCTTTTCACGCTCTCCCTGTGGCTGGCCGGAAAGCTCAAGCTTTCGATTTCCTCAGCGCGGCCGCTGGTGGCGGTGATGCTGTACGCGGTCGCCACTTCGCCGGAACAGTGGAGCCTCCTCTGGAGTCGCGATCCTAACTGAACGTCCGCGCGGCGGTCCGGGTCTTGGAGATTGGACATTCAGCCCGCTCCGGAAAAATCCCGCCGGGGTTATTCTTGACACCCCGCAGAATCCGGCCATAGCCTCATGCAAACAAATGGCACGCAACAAACACCTGGGAATTCTCACCGCCGGGGGCGACTGCCCGGGACTCAATGCCGCGATCCGCAGCGTGGGCAAGGCGGCCTTGAGCCGTGGTATGGAAGTCACCGGGTTCAAGGATGGGTTTCGCGGACTCGCCCAGAACCTCTGCCAACCGCTCGACAAGGCCGCGCTGGCCAGCATCCTCACCGTGGGTGGCACCATTCTGGGCACCGGTCGCGACAAGCCGCACCGCATGGAGATGGATGGCGAAATCCGCGACATGACCGACGTTATTGTTAGTAATTACCAGCAAAACCGGCTCGATGCCCTGGTCATCATGGGCGGGGGCGGCACCCACAAGAATGCCCTGCGCCTGGTCGAAAAAGGCCTCAACATCATCACCCTGCCCAAGACCATCGACAATGACCTGGCGCTAACCGACACCTCGATCGGCTTTGACACCGCGCTGGGCATCGTCACGGAAGTGGTGGACCGCCTGCACAGCACGGCCCACAGCCACCATCGCATCATTGTGGCGGAGATCATGGGCAACCGGGCTGGCTGGCTGGCATTGGGCGCGGGCATTGCGGGCGGTGCCGATGTGATACTGATCCCTGAGATCCCCTACGAAGTGAAAAAAATTGCCGCCGCCATTCAGCGCCGCCGCGACCATGGGACGAATTTCAGCATCGTGGCGGTGGCCGAGGGGGCGATGTGCGTCGGTGATGCCGCCAGTTATGCGGCCGCCAGGGCCCTTAAGAAAAACTCCAAAGACACCCCTGAGTATGCGCAGGCCAAACGCCAACTCGCGGCACTCAAAACCCACCATGGCGGTAACACCTGGCGCCTGTCCAAACAACTCGAGGAACTCACCAAACTCGAGGCTCGGGTGACCATTCTCGGCTACCTGCAACGCGGCGGCACCCCGTCCGCCAACGACCGGTTGTTAGCCACACGACTCGGCTCGCTGTGTGTCGAGTTGATAGAACAAGAATGCTTCGGGGTGCTCGTCGCCGATCACGGCGGCGTGGCAACACCGGTCCCGATCGCGGACGTGGCCGGCAACCTCAAGTTGATCCCACCCGACCATGCCTGGGTGCAAAGTGCCCGTCAGGTAGGAACCTGCCTGGGCGATTAGGCATTCCGCGTGGGTTGCACCCGACCCGTGGATTCCCGAATTTCCCAGTGTGCCTATAATGTCACAATCAACCCCTTGACATTGTGGGCATATAACTATCAGCATAATCTCTGTGGAATTACTGGGCTTCACGCTTTGTTTTTTTCCGCATTTACTAACAATCAAATCAGCAAAGCGCACCTCCACCCCCTATGAAAATCGAATACCGGACCCCCGCCCCGCAGTTGCTCTCCCACGAGGAAGTCGTCAAAATCCTCAAGGAGAATCCGAAATACTTCGAGGATGGCGAAGCCCCAGTGGCGGAAATATTACAGGATGGTGAAGTAATTCACCGGACCCGCAAGCTCGGCAAAGTGCAGAAGTTGTTTGCCGCGTTGCTGGAGGATTTGAAGAAAATCAAGGAGTGACCGGCGGCGGATAGGGATCTGCCAAAGGCGGCGTGTCCCGCCCGCATTCTTACGAATGCGCCTACGGGGACCGGCGAGGCGCCCAGCCTCTTCGTAGGCGCGTTGGTGACAACGCGGTGGCCGGCGGCGGATAGGGATCTGCCAAAGGCGGCGTGTCCCGCCCGCATTCTAACGAATGCGCCTACGGGGACCGGCGAGGCACCCAGCCTCTTCGTAGGCGCGTTGGTGACAACGCGGTGGCCGGTGGCGGATAGGGACCTGCCAAAGGCGGCGTGTCCCGTCCGCATTCTAACGAATGCGCCTACGGGGACCTGCGAGGCACCCAGCCTCTTCGTAGGCGCGTTGGTGACAATGCGGTGGCATGTCTTGCTCTTCACTTGGAAATTGGGAGTTGGATGTTGGACATTGAAAATCTTCGGACTGAATATCCAATATCCAATATCCAAGTGGAAGAATGGACGATGCCGTGACATTGCCTTGGCCCGGAGAGCCGCTAAATGTGCCAAATCATTTTCCTGAATTCAGCGCTAATTGTCAGAGGGTGCCGGGGTGTAAGGAGTGACTCGCGCAAAGGCGCGGAGGCGCAAAGGAAGATGGGATAAATGGCATATTCGTAAAGTCTCAGGCTGCTAGAGACGGCTTTGCCAGGTTGCCGCCGCGGCGCGGTTTGGGATGGGTGCGTTCGTAGTTAGATTCGCCGGCGGCCAGGCGGAACACCCGCTCGGCGCGGGTGCTGACGGCCTGTGCGATCAGGTAGCCGGCATACACGCCTGCCAGTGTCATGAGGGTGATGCGCTCGATGGATTTCATGCTTCGTTGAG
>JBAXOF010000266.1:0-5614 GCA_037133375.1 Verrucomicrobiota bacterium
CCATCGCCAAAGGCAAGGACAAGGCGGCCGCCGAAATGAAAAAACTCACCGGTGGCCTCGGCCTGCCGGGGATGTGATGGAGAAAAAGCTGAAACACTGAAATGCTGAAATCTGGAAATCCAAGCGAGCGAAGCGCATGTCCGTTTTCTCTGATTTCAGCTTTTCAGAATTTTAGCATTCTCCCCGCCATGACCCGCGAAACGCTCGCCGACGTGCTTGAGGAAATCGCTCTGCTGTTAGAGCTCAAGCACGACAACCCGTGCAAAATCCGCGCCTACCGCCAAGGCGCGCAAACCGTCCGCAGCTTCGATGGCGACATCGTCCAACTCGCCGCCACCAACCAACTCACCGGCATCAAGGGCCTCGGCGAGGCCCTGCGCGACAAACTCCACGCCCTCGCCCGCACCGGCATCCTGCCATTCCATCAGCACCTCCGCGCGGAATTCCCACCAGGCTTGTTAGATCTCTTCAACCTCCATGGCTTGGGACCCCACAAGGTCAAAGCCCTTTACTCCACCCTTGGCATCAGCTCCATCGCCGAGCTCAAGTCCGCTTGCGCTGCCGGTAAAGTCGCCACCCTCCCGGGCTTCGGTGCCGAAACCCAAACCCAAATCCTTGAGGCCATCGCCTCGCGCCATGCGTTTGCCGACACCTTCACCCTCGGTGCCCTCACCCCGCTGGTCGCTGAAATGTTAGACACGCTGCGCCTGCACCCGGAAGTCTCGCGCTGCGCCGTCGCCGGATCGTTCCGCCGCGCCAAGGAAACCGTGCATGACCTGGATTTCCTCATCGCCACCCAATCCCCGGCCCTCGTCTGCGAGGACTTCACCACCTTGCCGCAGGTGGCCGCAGTCCTCGCTTGCGGCGATACCCAGGCGTCGGTCCGTCTCCACAACGGTTTGCAGTGCGACCTGCACGCCGTTTCTAACAAACAATTCCCGTTCGCCCTGCAATACTTCACCGGTTCCAAGGAGCACAACGTCGCGCTCTGCGCCCGCGCCCTCCAACACGGACTCTCCCTCAACGAATACGGCTTCACCCCCGCCGCCGATGGCGCGCTTGCGCCGATTCCCGAAGTCCACGAGGAAGCCGATATCTATCACGCGCTCGGGCTCGATTTCATCGCCCCCGAACTGCGCGAAGACCGCGGCGAGATCGATGCCGCCGCCGACCACTCGCTGCCCAAACTCGTCGAAATTTCCAACCTGCGCGGCACTTTCCACAACCACACCACCGCCTCCGATGGTTTGGACACCCTTGAAGCCATGGTCGCGGAGGCCATCGACATGGGCCTCCAATACCTCGGCATCGCCGATCACTCGAAATCCACCTTCATCGCCAACGGCCTGGATGAGGCGAGGTTGTTAGATCAAATCGCGGCCATCGCCAGACTCAACGCCGCGCATCCGGACTTTCACATTTTCGCCGGCACCGAGGTGGACATCCTCCGCGACGGCAGCCTCGACTTCGATGATGACATGCTTTCCAAACTCGATTACTGCGTCGCCTCGGTGCACAACATCTTCGATCTAACCGAGGAGGTGATGACCCGCCGGATCTGCCGTGCCATGGAAAACGAACACGTCACCATGCTTGGCCACCTTAGCGGACGCCTGCTGCTCCGGCGCGACGCCTATGCCGTAAATCACGCGATGATCATCGATTGCGCGGCGGAGACCCGCACCATCATCGAGCTCAATTGCAGCCCGCTGCGGCTCGACATGGACTGGCGCTGGTGGAAGCGCGCCCGCGACAAAGGGGTGCTGTGCTCGATCAACCCGGACGCCCACTCCACCGCCCGCCTCCACCACCTCAACCTCGGTGTGCGCCTCGCCCGCAAAGGCTGGCTTCGCCGCCAGGATATCCTCAACACCCGCACCCTGGCAGAAGTCTCCGCCTTTCTCAAAACCCCCAAGGCGGCCAGATAGTTCGTAGAGTTGACATGGGGACCTTGCCGCGTAGGGTTCCCCCCTCTTGAAGAGGAAATTCCGGCACTGGATGAGACTTGGATGGTGGCTTGCCGCAGGTTGGCTTGGCACGTTTGCGGCGTTTGGCCATGGCGATGTGCATGCGCGCATCGAAGGCATGTCACAGCGGATTGCGGCCACCCCAACGGATGCCAAGCTTTATCTGCAACGCGCAGAGTTGTTCCGCCAACATGAGGACTGGCAAGCTGCGTTCGCCGATTGCGACAAGGCGGAACAACTGAACCCCGCCATCGACGCGGCCTTGCTGCGCGGCCGCTGCTTGCTAGAAGCCGCCCGCCCGGCCGACGCTCTGCCGGTGCTCGATGGATACCTTGGCCGGCACCCGCAACACATACAGGCCTGGGTCTGCCGCGCGCGGGTTTTAACGCGGCTCAAGCGCCACGCCGCAGCCATCGCCGATTACCGCGAGGCGCTACAACGCAGCCCGCAGCCGGAACCGGATCTGGTCCAAGAATGCGCCGACGCGCTGGCCGCACTGGGCGAGATCAGGGAAGCGGTGCAGGTGCTCGACGATGGACTGGCAAAGTTGGGGACCGTCCCATCGCTTGTCCTGCATGCTATGGACATCGAGGCGGCCGCCGGAAATTTTGCGGCAGCGCTGACACGGGTCGAGATCATGCGGAAAGCCGCGCCACGCCCGGAGCCGTGGATGGCCAAACGCGCCTCACTGCTGGCACAAGCCGGTCGCATGCAGGAATCACAGGCGGCATGGCAGGCGCTGGTCGGACATTTGACAACATTGCCCGCCGTGGAGCGCCGCTCACATGCCATGAGCCAATTGTTAGTGCAAGCGCACCAGGCGCTGGCAGCGCTCGACAGCATACGCCCTGCCAACGCAACCCCACCCATTGCCCCACCCGCTTCCAAATCATGAAACTTGAATTATCTAACGGAAATATGCGCGATGATAGATGGGTGACCCGCCGGGTTGGGCTGCCGCAGATCGTTGCCTTGCTGTGCGCGCTCAGCGGATGCGCGGCGATGCCAGCGTCCGCCGCCATCGCGGTGGGCCCCGCCGGCAGCGGCACCCTGACCTTTGACACACTGCCAGCCGCGAGTGAGTGGGCCACCTCGTCCGTCATTGGGGCGGCAGGCAGTCTCAACGATGACGCGGCGATGGACGAAGCCATGAGCGGCATCAGCGCCAGCAGCATCACCGCCACGCTCGCCACGAAAACCGGTAGCGGGACGAGTGGCCCTGCCTACTGGCGCTCCGGCGACTACAAGCTCGGGACCCAACCGACCGGCAATGCGATGACGCTCCTGATGGCCACGCTGCAGAACACCTCGGGCAGCACCGTGGATGCGCTGCTTGTCTCTTATGTGTTAGGATTACCGACGGTTGCCGCCGCTGAACAGATCAACGGCCACCGGGTGTATTGGAGTAAAACCGGAGCGGCCGGCACTTGGAATGTGTTAGGTGACTACCTGCTATCGGTTACGGCAGTCACGACGACGATCAAGATTCCCCTGACCTCGCTGGCATGGGCAAACGGGGAGACGCTCTACGTCGTTTGGGCGGATGACAACGGCAATAGCAGTCCGGACAATGACTATACTCTTGACGACGTCAGCTTCACACCGTTTAGCGGACCGATGGCAGCCATCAGCGGTCCGCTTGGTGGCACGACCGTGGGCACCGACTTCATGATTGAAGCCATCGCCGCGAGCAGCAGCGGGACCATCGACCACGTGTCGTTCTATGATGGGGCCACATTGTTAGGAATTGACACCACCCCTCCCTATGGTTTTGCGTGGCTGGGCGCTTCAGTAAATGGCCACGCGCTCAAGGCGGTGGCCACCGACTCTAACAACGTGGCGGCAGCTTCAGCTGTGGTCAACGTCACGGTGGCGGCCGGGTCCGGGACTTTGCAGCGCGGGCCGTATCTGCAAAAGGCGGCCCCCAACCAGATGACGATTTGCTGGCGCAGCACGCTGAGCACGCTGGGGCAGGTCCGCTATGGCACCAGCGCCGCGGATCTCAACCAGGTGGTGAATGAGCCCACACTGTCGACTTCGCCTCTCAACCATGGGGTGACCCTGACGGGGCTTTCACCTAACACGACCTATTATTACAGCATCGGCACGGCCGTGGACACCCTGGCGAGTGGCACGGACTGCACCTTCACCACGCCGCCCGTGCCCGGCACCGTGATGAACACGCGCATCTGGGCACTGGGTGACGAGGGGACGGGTAACGCCAACCAGAAAGCGGTGCGCGACGCGTTCTACACATGGAGCGGCACGCGCGTGCCCAACCTGGTGCTGCAACTCGGCGACAATGCCTATGACTATGGCACGGATGCAGATTTTAAGAAGGGGATGTTCGACATCTATCCGACGATGCTGAGCAAAACACCCTTTTGGTCCTGCCTCGGCAATCACGAGACCAACCAGGGCACCGCCTTTGTCGACACCTTCCCCTACTTTGATATTTACACTTTGCCCACCGCCGGCGAGAGCGGCGGCGTCGCCTCCGGCACCGAACATTACTATTCGTTCGACTACGCCAACATTCACTTCATCTCCCTCGATTCGATGACCGCGAGCCGCTCGCCCACCGGGGCCATGGCGACCTGGTTGCAAGCCGACCTGGCCAGCACCACCGCCACCTGGATCGTCGCCTTCTTCCATCATCCGCCTTACACCAAAGGCTCGCATGACTCGGATACCGAAATCGAACTTATCGAAATGCGGGAAAATATCCTCCCTATCCTCGAAGCCGGTGGCGTCGATCTCGTGCTCTGCGGCCACAGCCATTCCTATGAGCGGTCATATTTGTTAGACGGCCACTATGGCGACTCCACCACGCTCACCGACGCAATGAAGAAAGATGGCGGTAACGGACGACCGACCGGCACCGGTGCCTACATCAAGCCGCTGACCGGTCCGCGCGATCACTTCGGGGCGGTCTATGCCGTGTCCGGTTCTGCCGGCAAGATCTCGGACGGAGCTCTCAACCACCCGGCTCATTGCATTTCCATGAACAACCTCGGCTCCTTTGTGCTCGATATCAACGGCCCGCGCCTCGACGCCACCTTCATCCGCGAGAACAACACCACCCCGGACACCTTCACCATCCTCAAACAGGGCACCGCCGATAGCGATCACGACGGCATCCCGGATGCTTACGAAATGGCCCACGGCCTCGACCGCTTCAACGCCGCCGACGCCGCACTCGACCGCGATGGCGACGGCGCCTCCAACCTTGACGAGTTCATCCTCGCCACCGCCGCGGATGTCCCCGATCACTACACTTTCAGCACCACCTACAACCCCCTCGCCGGCACCGCCACCGTGAGTTTCCCCACCGTCGCCGGCCGCAACTATCGCGTGATGTTCAGCCCTAACTTGCTCGGTTGGCAGCCTGCCTCCGCAGCTCTGCCGGGTACCGGGACCACCCTGACCTGGACCGACGATGGCAGCTCCACCGGCACCCCGCCCGCCGGTGCCGGGCAACGGTTCTATCGGATCGAAGTGACGGTGGCTCATTAGGCGCTCCAACTGATTGGTATTCAGTGGTTTACAGCGGAAAACATAGGCAATTACCGGCAATTTGCAAGCTCTATTTTTCCGGGTGTCGCATGAAGTTGCACATTGACGCACGCCAACTGTCAGATTTTGTC
>JBAXOF010000267.1:0-5596 GCA_037133375.1 Verrucomicrobiota bacterium
CGCCGCGATATCGGCATCCTGCATTTTTCCTAACTCCCTAACTTCTTCACCTGCCCATGCCCGTCACCCTCAGCGCAGAAGACATTGCCGCCGGCGTCGACCGTCTGGCTGCAGCCATCCGCGAAAAAACTGCCGGCCAGCCCATCGCGCTCATTGGCATTCGTCGCCGCGGCGATGAGGTGGCGGAACGCGTGCTGACCCGCCTGGCCGAGGACGACCGCGAACTCAACTTTGGCATTCTCGACATCTCCCTTTACCGCGACGATTTCGAACACCTGCACGAAAACCCAAAACTACAGGAAAGCGACATCCCGTTTCAGATGGAAGGAGCGCATGTCATTCTTGTGGACGACGTGTTGTTCACCGGGCGCACCATCCGCGCCGCTCTCGATGCGCTCTCCGACTACGGACGTCCCGCCAAAGTGGAACTCGCGGTGCTCATCGACCGCGGCCACCGCGAAATGCCCATCCATCCGGATTACACCGGCATCAGCCTGCCAACCCACCGCCTCGACCATGTGCTGGTTTCATTGAAAAAAACCGATGGGGTCGACCAGGTTTGTGTTGTCGAAAATATCAACCCATGACCCCGCTCCCGCAGCAGAAGAAATCCCCGGGCGAAATCGCGCGACTCCGGAAAAATCTGGGCGTTCCAACGGATGCGGGGGTTACCGAGCTGCAGAACAATCCGCCAAGCGCGGCACCGGAGTCGCAAGCCGATGCCCTAGAGCCAGAAACTTTTCCATCCGACAGCACGCCGACTCTCCATCAGCAGCGGCCGAACCAACCGCTGAAGCGTTCCGGGGTCGTGCTAGGACAGGCCCCAGCACTCGCGGCGGTTCCGGCAGAGAGCAAGCTGCCCGTGCGCCGTCACAGCGAAGAGGAATTGGCGGAGACCCGCCGCCGCGCCGCGCTCGCAGTCATCTCACAGGGCGGCTGTAGCCTGCCCCGCGCCGCCCATCCCGCGCTCCTGACCATCGGTTATATCCTAGCCATCGGCGGCGCGGCCGCACCTACATTGTTAGACGGGGTTTCCCGCATGACCGGCTCCTTTACCCTGGGTAATTCCTGTAGCGGCGGCTATCATCTTCTCACCATCGGCACCCTGGCAGCGCTGCCCGTCGCCGCTTTCATTTACTTCAAAAAATCCCTCTCGCATCACCACTCCGCCTTCATCGCCATCATCGCCTTCATCGCCCTGGTTTTCGCCTCCCTCCACTACTTCCCCCACCTTCGGAATGCCACGTAAAGACCTGCTAGATATTGTCTCCCTTGAACGCGGGGAAATCGAGCATCTCCTCGATCAAGCCGCGCCCTTCAAGGAGATCTTCACCCGCTCGGTGAAGAAAGTTCCCGCTCTCAAGGGCAAATCCGTGCTGATGCTTTTCTATGAGGCGAGCACCCGCACCCATTCGTCTTTCGAGGTCGCCGCCAAACGCCTCTCCGCTGATGTCACCAACTTCGACGTCGCCCACTCGTCCATCACCAAGGGCGAGTCGGTTAGAGAAACCATTGAGACCTTGCAGGCGATGCGCTCGGATTTCATCATTGTGCGCCACAGCCGCGCGGGTCTGCCCGGCAATATCGCCCGCTTGACCCGCGCCTCGGTTATCAATGCGGGCGACGGTGCCCACGCCCATCCCACTCAGGCCTTGTTGGATGCTTTCACCATCAAGGAAAAGTTCCCCGACCCCGCCGGCAAGCGCGTGCTCATCATCGGCGATATCCTGCATTCCCGCGTCGCCCGTTCCACCAGCACCATCCTCAAGAAACTCGGCGTTGATGTCGCCTATCTCGGTCCCGGTTCACTGGTGCCCAAGGTCGGCCCGGAAAACGTCCACCGCTTCACCGATTACCAGCAGGCCATGGCATGGGCGCCGGACATCATCTATCTGCTTCGCGTGCAAATGGAGCGCCAGGACGTGCAATACTTCCCGAGCCTGCGCGAATACCACCGCCTCTACGGCATCACCGAAGCCCGCCTCGCCGAAATCCGCGACCGCGGTCTCTATATCATGCACCCGGGCCCCGTCAACCGCGGCGTCGAACTCTGCGACGCGGTCATGGACTACGAACGCTCCCTCATCAACGACCAGGTCGAAAACGGCATCGCCGTGAGAATGGCCGTGCTCTACTGGCTCAAGCCCGAATCTGTTACTGGTTAATGGTTATATGTTATTTGGAAATTACAACGCACCGCGCATCTTCCATGATAACCTCTAACTATTAACCTTTAACTCATAACCCCATGACGCTCCTCATCCAAAACGCCCGCCTCGCCTCGGAACACTCGCCCGTCCTAACATCAGCCGACGTGCTCGTCAGCGCCGGCACAATCCACCAAATCGGCAGCGGGCTGGCGGCCCCCGCCGGCGCCCGCGTCATCGACGCCCGCGGCCGCATCCTACTGCCCGGCATGTTTGACGCCCACGTGCATTTCCGCGAACCCGGCTTTGAGGCCAAGGAAACGATTGCCACCGGCAGCGAGGCCGCCATCAATGGCGGCGTCACCGGCGTGGTCATGATGCCTAACACTAATCCCGCGATTGATGGCACCACCGTGGTCGCCAGCGTGTTAGCCACCGCCAAGCGCAGCTCCCGCATTCCGGTGTTTACCTCCGGCTGCGTCACCAAGGGCCGCCATGGCAAGGAATTGGCGGCCATCGACGGCATGCGCGCCTTGGGTGTTAGAATGTTGACCGACGATGGCGACACCACCGCCGACGCCGCAGTGCTGCTGCGGGCGATGCAATACGCCGGGGAATTCGGCATGTTCTTCGCCAGCCACTGCGAGGTGCCGGAGCTCGCCGGGCCGCGCGCGCTCAACGAGGGGGTCACCAGCTACCGACTCGGCATCAAGGGTTCACCCGCATGTGCCGAGGAAATCATCATCGACCGCGATATCCGCCTCGCCCATGCCGCCGGTGCCCATATCCATATCCAACATGTCTCGAGCAAATTGGGCATGGAAACCATCCGCTGGTGGAAAAACCGCGGGGATGTCAGGGTGACCGCCGAAGTCACGCCCCATCACCTGATGTTCACCGAAGAACACATCGGCGACTTCGACACCCACTACAAGATGAACCCGCCGCTGCGCACCAAGGCGGACACTGAAGCACTCCTGCAAGGCCTCATCGACGGTGTGTTCGACCTGATCGCCACCGATCACGCGCCGCACACACCATTTGAAAAATCCCAGGATTTTGTCAGCGCGCCCAATGGCATCACCGGACTCGATACCGCGGTGGTCTCACTCTATCACCACTTCATCGCCCACGGCATCTTCGGCTGGGATCTTCTCATCAAACGCTACTCCGCCGAACCCCGCCGCCTCATGGGACTGCCCGTCGCCAGCATCGCCGAGGATCAACCAGCCGATATGCTGCTCTTTGATCCGGATGCGATGACCACCTTCACCGCGGATTTCATGCGATCCAAATCCCAGAACACCCCGTTCCTTAACCAAACGCTGCGCGGCAGCGTGGACCTGGTCGTGCTCGGGGATAGTGTGTTGCTAGAACGCTGAAGAAATAGTCCGCACAGTCCCTTGGTTGAGCGCGTGGAGGGTGCCGCCGCCGGGCGACGGAAATTGATAGGAATGGCGCAGGCAGGCATTCAGGTAGGCTTTGGCCGCCGCCACCGGGAAGGAATATAATATGAGAGCCACCTGCTCCCACCTCCTTCTTCCTGCCCGGTTCCTGCACTGGCTAAGTTAGCAGTATTGGGCATTCTGCCCGCCGCCATGGTTACGAAAGAATCATTTCACCTCGACGGTGAGCTTCGGGATGCGGCCGGTGAATTTGGATTTGCGTTCGGAGCCGATGGCTGCGACCGCCGGGGTGGCGAGGTCGATGCCAACGTCGGCGGTTTCGTCGCCGGAGAAGACCATCGGCTGAGTGCGCGGAATCCTGCCCTCGCCGACCTTTTTGTCGTTTATGAACAAGGTGCCGGTGCCGCCCTTGCCGAGGCCGCCGCCGTCGTAGGCGAACTCGAAACGGATGGTGGACTTGCCGCTTGCGAGTTTCTCGGCGGCCACGACGTCCGTCTGTTCGAGGCCGAGGAAGTTATAGTGATAGGCTGGCACGCCGTCTTTGACGTAAAGCGACCAGCCGCCGAAGCGCCCGCCTTGGACGATGAGGGTGCCGTTGGCGACAATGCCTTCAGGAATCTCGACCTCGGCGGTGATGGTCTTCGACTTGTTCTTGATGTTGAGGAAGGTGTTTTCGGTGATGCCGGTCATGCCTTCGGCGAGGGTGATCGAGCTGCGTTTGCCCATCAGGTCGGGACGGCCGACCAGTTCGGCGTTGAAGCGCTCAAAGGTGCGGTCATCGATGGGCAGGGCGAAATTTTTCCTGGCCTCCGAGAGGAAGAGTTGTTTGAGTTCCTGGAGTTTTGTCGGGTTTGCGGCGGCGAGGTCATTGACGAGGCTGAAGTCCTTGGTGGTGTCGTAGAGTTCCCAGACATCTTCTTCGAGCGTATGGCGGGGCTTGGCTTCCCACGGGGCCTTGTGGATGACGCGGGCAAACCAGCCATTCTGATAGATGGCGCGGTTGCCGAACATCTCGAAATACTGGGTGGTGTGGCGTTCCTTGGCGGCGGCGTCCTCGAAGGAATAGGCCATGCTCACGCCATCCATCGGGCGTTGCTTCACGCCGTTGACGACCTTCGGCTCGGGCAGCCCGGCGGCTTCGAGGATGGTGGGTGCGATGTCGATGACGTGGTGGAATTGGGGGCGGAGCTGGCCCTTGGCCTTGATGCCCTTTGGCCATTGGATGGCCATGCCCACCTTGGTGCCGCCGGGGTCGGAGGCGATTTGCTTGGTCCAAGTGAAGGGAGTGTCGAACATCACCGCCCAGCCGGCCGACATGTGCGGATAGGTTTCCGGACTGCCCCACTTGTCGATGCTTTGCAGCATGTCGGGCAGGGATTGCACCACGCCGTTGAAGTAGGTGTTTTCGTTGAACATGCCGTTGCGGCCGCCTTCAGCGCTGGTGCCGTTATCGCCGTAGATGAGGATGACGAGGGTGTTGTCGAGCTGGCCGGTTTGCTCGATGGCGTTGATGACGCGGCCGACCGAGTGGTCGGTCATGTCGAGGAAGGCGGCGAAAGTTTCCGCCTGGCGGATGAAGAGTCGCTTCTCCTCGGTTGTTAGAGTATCCCAAGCGGGGATGGCCTCGGGTTTGGGGGCGAGCTTGGTGCCCTTGGGAACCACACCGCGCTCGATCTGGCGGGCAAGGATCTGCTCGCGCATGACGTCCCAGCCGCCATCGAACTTGCCTTTCCATTTGGCGATCCAATCGGCCGGCACATGGTGCGGGGCGTGGACGGCACCGGGGGCGAAATAGGCGAAGAATGGCTTGTCGGGCGTGAGCGCCTTCTGCTGGCGGATCCAGGCGACCGTCTGGTTGGTCATATCTGTTAGAAAATGGTAATTCGGGTCTTCAGGCAGTTCGACCTGATGGGTGCCGTCATAGATGAAAGGTGCCCAATGGTTGGTCTCGCCGCCGAGGAAGCCGTAGAACTTATCGAAGCCCTGGTGGGTCGGCCAGCGATCGAAGGGGCCTGCGACGCTGGCCTCCCAGGCGGCGGTCTC
>JBAXOF010000268.1:0-5594 GCA_037133375.1 Verrucomicrobiota bacterium
GCGAGGCCGCCACGCCCTACCGGGCAGGGTAGGGCGGACCGGCCTCGGTCCGCCGACTTATCCGCCCGCATGGGCGGTGTCACGGCGCGGCGGATGGACCGCACATGGGCAGTCCCAGCCGTTGGCCAGTCACGGCGCGGCGAGGGCCGCCACGCCCTACCCCGCCCGCATGGGCGGTGCCAAGGCGTAACAGGTCAGAACACACCTGCGCCTACCAAGAAAGACCCGCAGGGCATTCGTCCGCCGCTATCTCAGCGCCGCTTTAATGCCCGTGAGTAATTCCCGGTCGTTCGCCAGCTTGGGTATAAATCCGGCCGGCCGCGCCGTTAGGGAGCGTTGACGTGTTTCCTCGTCCGCGTAGGCGCTCATGAAGATGACCGGGATGTCATGGCGGCGGCGAATTTCCCGGGCGGCAGTGATTCCATCCATGTCGCCGGCCAAGCGGATGTCCATCAGGATGAGGTCTGGCAGGTGCTCTAGCGCTGCCGTCACGGCCGCCTCGCCCGTGCTGACCATGCTGACCACTGTGTATCCCAAGTCAGCCAGACGGTCCTGCAAGTCCATGGCCAGGATGAGTTCATCTTCCACGATTAATAAGCGGTGTGCTTGCATATCAGGATGGGGTGGGCGGTCGGAGCGGAAAGCGGATTTCAAACTTGGTCCCGTGCTTGTTCTTGATTTGGAGTGTCCCACCGAGTTGCCGGGCCAAGGTGTTGACCAAGGTCAAACCCACACTGGTCACTTGGTCGATCTTCAAACTGTCCGGCAGCCCAATGCCATTGTCGGCCACGCGCAGAATGACGCAATCCGCCGTCGCCAGCAGTTCGATCTTCAACCGGCCATGGCGGGCGTTGGGAAAGGCATGTTTCATTGCGTTGGATACGAGCTCGTTGATGATCAAGCCGCACGGCACCGCCTGATCGATTATCAGCGTCAGGGCTGCGGACGAGCGGTGCTTGATTTGAATCCCTTGTGCCGACAAGCCATAGGTCTGCAACAAGTGGTTGCAGAGCAACTCCAGATAGCCATTGGCTTCCACCCGGTCCATCCGGCCGCTGCGATAGAGCATATCATGCAGCGACGCCATGGAATACAAGCGGGATTTTGTGTCGGCCAAGGCCGCCAAGGCATCCGGGTGCTTGATGCGGCGGACTTGCATATTGATCAAGCTGACCATGATAGCCAGGTTGTTTTTGACCCGGTGGTGGATTTCCTTGATCAGGGAGGTTCGCTGCTTGAGTGCACTCTGGAGAGCGGTCGCTGCCCGTTTGCGCTCGGTGATATCCAGCAGGAGAGCCACGGCGAAGTTTACAGTTCGATCCGAATTCCTGACGCATCCCACGGACAAGTCCACATCAATGACTTCACCGTTTTTGTGAAGGAAGCGTTTCTCCAATCGATACTGGTCGATTTCTCCTTGCAGCATGCGGTTGAAGCAGTCCATGTCAGCGGCCAGATCGTCCGGATGGGTGAGTTGCGGCCAGAGCGTGCTGAGCAGTTCGGCACGCTCGTAACCCAACATTGTGCAGAGTTGATCATTGACCTCCAACCAGCCTGTGGTAGGCGAGGTAATGCAGACACCGATCAGGGGCATGTCGAAATAGCTGCGGAATCGCTGCTCGTTTCCCCGCAGCGACTCCTCCGTCTGTTTGCGTTCAGTGATGACATCGAACACGGCTACGAAACACCCCGGCTCCGGGCAGTAAGCGGAAATGGAAAACCACATGTTGAGGGTATTCACGAACAGCTCGAATTTTTGCGGTCTTCCGGTTTGAACCACGCGGCCGAAGATGGTGATCAACTGCGCATCGGATTCCAGTTCGCCGGGAAGGACCTCGCTGAATTTCCTGCCGACCACATTATGCAACCCGGTCAAGGTTTCAAAGGCGTGATTGACCGAGAGGTAAATGAAATCCCGCGGCTCGCCGTCTTCGAAGAGCATCCGGCATATGGCAAGCCCTTCGGCCATGTGATCGAACAAGCCACGAAAGCGCTCCTCGCTGACCCGCAGCGCCTCCTCTTTCACCTTGCGGCCGCTGACGTCGCTGAGCACGATGCGGCACACTGGCCGGCCTTGCTCATCCTCGGCGACGGTCGCTTCGACTCGTGTCCAGAGCAACGTTCCCTGCGCATGTCTCATCCGCATCTCGTAAGCCTGGGGCTCGCGGGTCGCTAAGAGCTGCCTGTGATGGCGGTAGTATATCTCCACGTCCGGCTCAAACACGAATTTGGATAGGATGCGGCCGACCAGTTCACCCCTAGGCAGTCCGAGCAGGGAGGCAAAGGTAAGGTTGGCTCCCAAGATCAGCCCCTGTGCGCTGAGGGTGACATAGCCTACCGGTGCCAAGTCGTAGAGGTCGAAATAGAGGGCCCGCCTGACTTCCAGTTCCGTCTGGGTCCGGCGCAGTTGTTCATTCTGTATCTCCAATTCAATTTTATGGACGCGGAGCTCGTAGAAGACTCGCGCAATGTCGTCGGGGCGAACCGGTGGCTCGCTCATGGGTTGGGTCGCGAGGCGCGCCTCCGCCTGCTGGCGCAGGGAGTCAGCGGAGGATTTGGTTGCTTGATTCTTGCGCATTTCGTCACCCCTTTCCGGGGGTTCCACACTTCAAGCCTGAACAGACCCCCATCGGTTGCTTACGCCATGTTCCGAGTGGACGCAACCGCGAATGATGCCCTGCAAGCGGATTATCTGCTCCTGCCGCCTGGGAAATGCCTGACTTGCTGCCCTGCGCCCCCGGGCAGGCTGAAACTTTTTTGCTCGTCTCCGCGGTCCCTTGCCTCCACCTTCCCGCAGCCATGCTCAAAGCCGGAATCGTAGGACTGCCCAACGTCGGGAAATCGACACTCTTCAATGCCATCACCCGCACCCGCAAGGCGGAGGCGGCCAACTATCCATTTTGCACCATCGATCCGAACGTCGGCATCGTCAGCGTGCCAGACCCACGGCTCGCGGTGCTCTCGAAAATCTCCGGCTCCCACAAGCTGGTCCCCACCGCCATCGAGATTGTTGATATCGCCGGCCTCGTCAAGGGTGCCTCCGAGGGGGCCGGCCTCGGCAACCAATTCCTGGCCACTATCCGCGAAACCGATGCCATCGTTCAGGTCGTCCGCTGTTTCGAAAATGATGACATCATCCATGAACTCGGCACGGTCGATCCGGTCCGCGATATCGAAATCATCAACGCCGAGTTGATTCTCTCTGACATGGCGGCACTCGAAAAACGCCGCGTTTCCCGCGAAAAAAAGGCCAAGGGCGGCGACAAGGAGGCCAAGCGCGAGGTCGAATTGATCGATATCATCCTGCCCCATCTCGATGCGGGCAAGCCGGCCCTCACGTTGGATTTCAGTGACGAGGACAAGGTGTTGGTTCGCGACTTTTTCCTGCTCTCCGCCAAGCGCACGATCTATGCCTGCAACGTGGCGGAAAACGCCCTGGCCGCGGCCCTCACCGCGCCGGATGCCCACCCGCAAGTGGCCCAGGTCCGCGCCTATGCCGCCGCCCACAGTGGCTCGGAAGCCGTGGTCGTCTCCGCCCGCATCGAGGAAGAACTCAGCGATATGCCAGCGGAGGATGCCGCAGAGTTTCTCACCGATATGGGGGTGACGGATTCAGGCGTCTCCGGGCTGATCGGCGCGGTCTATCATCTGCTCGGGTTGCGCACCTATCTGACCACCGGCGTGCAGGAAACCCGCGCCTGGACGATCCATGCCGGCGACAAGGCTCCTGCCGCCGCCGGAGTCATCCACACCGATTTTGAGCGCGGCTTCATCGCCGCAGAGGTCGTCCACTACGACGACCTGGTGGCCGCCGGCACCAAAGCCGCCGCCAAGGTGGCCGGCAAAGTCCGCATCGAAGGCAAGGAATACGTCGTCAAGGACGGCGATGTCATCGAGTTCAGGTTCAACGTGTGAGTCTTGGGTGGGAATTGCAGCCTTCCTCATTGCGCTTTCTGCCTCAGCGTCCATCTGCGTTCATCCGCGGTTCTGTTTTCTTCTTCTTTAGCAAAAAACGCCTTGCCAGCGAGGCGGGCGGCCACTACCTAAACGCCGTTTTCCAGCCTGCCGCTGGACATTTCTGCACCTAACACACCTCTTCCCACCATGATCAAACCGAAAAAAGTTGCCATTTTGACCGCCGGGGGGCTGGCTCCCTGTTTATCCAGCGCCATTGGTGCCCTTATCGAGCGGTATTCCGAGATCGATCCGTCCATTGAAATCATTTGCTACCGCGGCGGCTACAAGGGACTTCTGTTAGGTGATCGCATCAAGGTCACCCCGTCCATCCGCGAAAACGCCGGCATCCTTCACCGCTACGGCGGCAGCCCTATCGGCAATAGTCGCGTCAAGCTCACCAACGTCAAGGACTGCGTCAAGCGCGGCTTGGTCAAGGAGGGCGAGGATCCGCAAAAGATCGCCACCGAGCAGTTGGTCAGGGATGGCGTGGACGTGCTGCACACCATCGGCGGCGATGACACCAACACGACCGCCGCCGAGTTGGCCAAGTTCCTTGAAACCAACAAATACAACCTGACCGTCATCGGGTTGCCCAAGACCATCGACAATGATGTCTATCCGATCCGCCAGAGCCTGGGGGCCTGGACGGCCGCCGAACATGGGTCTAACAATTTTGCCAATGTGGTCGCGGAACACAACGCCAACCCGCGCATGCTCATTGTCCACGAAGTGATGGGGCGCAACTGCGGTTGGCTCACCGCCGCCACTGCCCGTCAATACCAGGAGTCGCTGGACCGCCAGGAATGGCTGCCTGAATTGGGCCTGACCAAGGAGCGTTTTTCAGTGCATGCGGTCTATGTGCCGGAGATGGCGGTTAACTTCGAGGCGGAGGCCGTGCGCCTGCACAAGCTCATGGACGAGATCGACAACGTCAATATCTTCATCTCCGAAGGGGCCGGTGTGGATGACATTGTGCGGGCGATGGAAGCCGCCGGCCAAACTGTGCCGCGCGATGCCTTCGGCCATATCAAACTCGATGCCATCAACCCGGGGGCCTACTTCGGCAAGGAATTCGCCGCCAAACTCGGCGCGGAAAAAACCCTGATTCAGAAGAGTGGTTACTATAGCCGCGCCGCCGCCGCGAATCTGGCCGACCAGCGCCTCATCAAGGGCTGCGTGGACTTGGCCGTGGAATGCGCCATGCGCCGCGAGGGCGGGGTTATTGGCCACGATGAGCAGCGCAACAATGTGTTGCGGGCCATCGAGTTCGATCGCATCAAGGGCGGCAAGCCCTTTGACATTGATACCCCGTGGTTCGAGCATCTGTTAGCCAAGATCGGCCAGACCAAGGGTGCCAAGGTCGTCGTCAAGCATTGACCCGGAACTCCGCAGTTGAAATCCGTGGTTCGATCTTGAAACCACGGATTGCACGGATTTTTTGGATGGGATTTTTTCACCATTTACGACTTCGGAGAAGTTGTAAATGGAAGCTATTTTAATCCCTTAAATTGCGGACAAGCTCAGGTTGTTCCGGGAGGATTGTGCGTGACCATTTTTACCACTGAGGCACTGAGGCACTGATTACCACTGATACCACTGATACCACTGATACCACTGATACCACTGATACCACTGAT
>JBAXOF010000269.1:0-5586 GCA_037133375.1 Verrucomicrobiota bacterium
TCATCGTCGCCCCGCCGCGCGGCGGCAAAACCATCCTGCTCAAGCAAATCGCCCGTTCCATCCGCCTCAATCACCCGGATGCGGAGCTGATCATCCTGTTGTTAGATGAACGCCCCGAGGAAGTCACCGACTTTGAGGAAACCGTCGGTGCGGAAGTGTTTGCCTCCACTTTTGACGAGGCACCCAAGCGCCACGCCCAAGTCGCCGACATCGTCATTGAGCGCGCCAAGCGCTTGGTGGAACGCGGCAAGGATGTGATCCTTTTGTTAGATAGCCTCACCCGGCTCGCCCGCGGTCACAACTCGGCGATGCAGGGCGGTCCGATCGGTTCCGGCGGGGTTAGCCCGGTGGCGCTACAGAAATCCCGCAAATTTTTTGCCACCGCGCGCAACGTCGAGGAAGGCGGCTCGCTCACGGTGCTGGCCACCGCGCTGATCGAGACGGAAAGCCGGATGGACGACGTGGTGTTTGAGGAGTTCAAGGGCACCGGCAACATGGAAGTGCGCCTCGACCGCGAACTCGCCGAGCGCCGCGTCTTTCCTGCCATTCACATCCCGCAATCCGGCACCCGCAATGACGACCGGCTCTATCATCCCGACGAATTCCTGCGCGTCGTGGACATCCGCAAGCAGCTCGCGCAGCTGCCGATCGGTGATGCCATCTCATCTCTTCTAACCAACCTGCGGGCCACCAAGACCAACGCCGAGTTGCTGCTGCGCGGGCTGCGGTAGTGGCTGTTAGTAGCTGCGGCTTCCAGCCGCAGGCAAGGAGCGGCGATCTCCGAATCGCCGTTGTCCATGTTGAGTCAATGAGTGGAGGAAATCCGCTTCCCATTGCCCCTCATGGTCAATGGGCGATTCGGAGATCGCCCCTCCTTGAGTCAATGGGCGATTCGGAGATCGCCCCTCCTTGGGATAGAGCATGCCTTATCGCGGCGAACACGACCGTTCCAGCCACACGGCGTAGCCAGCGGCATCCAACTCACCGGCCGCCAAAGCCAGCGTCTGGAGCACGGCTTCTTCTTCGGGGGCGTGGAATACCCAGCCATTCAACTCCAGAAACAATGTGGCTGCCATCAGACCTGAGCGTTTGTTGCCATCCAGAAACGGATGGTTTTTCACGATGCCGTGGGCGTAGGCGGCGGCCAGATCGAAGTGACTCGGGGTTCCGTAATGAAGAAGGTGCAACGGGCGGTTGAGCGCCGATTCTAACAACCCTTCATCGCGCAGTCCGTCCAAGCCGCCAAAACGGGCCACCAATCTACCGTGGAAGCCGAGGCAATCCTCTTTCTCAATCCAGGTGGGCTCTTTCATTTGGCCAGTTCGCGAAAGGCATTGCGATAGCGGTTCATGAGGCTCCCAGCCACCTGCATTTTCTCCTCAAACCCCGGTCGCTCCGGCGTGATCCGCAGCGAGCCCTCCGGTGCTTCGGTCAGATAGAGCACGTCGCCCTCGCTGACTTTGAGCGTTTGCAGGGCCTCCTTGGGCAGCACGATGCCGAGCGAGTTGCCAATTTTGCGGACTTTGGTTTGGATGGGCATGGAATAACCATCGTTGCCACGGTGACCGTGTCAAGCGGCGAGGCCGCGGATTGCGAAATTTCCCCATCCGGCGCCTTGACATCGGCGGGTTGGTTGCTAGCCTCCGGCCCCGCCGGATCGGATGGAGAGCATTTTTTCCACTGTTCGGCACTTAGCATTTACTCACAACCTGATCCTAACACCACGATGGCCACCAAGAAAAAGGCAGTCAAAGCCACTGCCAAGAAAAGCGCTCCGCGTGCTGCCAAATCCGCAGCCAAGAAATCCCCGGCTTCCAAAAAAGCCGCAGCTCCCAAGGCAAGCAAATACGTTTACACCTGGGGTGCCGGCAAAGCCGATGGCAACGGCGGCATGAAGCCGCTGCTCGGCGGCAAGGGTGCCAACCTAGCTGAGATGACCCGCATTGGCCTGCCCGTGCCTCCGGGATTCACCGTTACCACCGAGGTTTGCACCTACTACTACGCCAACAAGCGCAGCTACCCGGCCGTGCTTGAGGCCCAGATGAAGGCCGGCATTGCCAATATGGAAAAGATCATGGGCTACAAGTTTGGCGATGCCAAGGGGTTTCCGTTGCTGGTGGCGGTGCGCTCCGGCGCGCGCGACTCGATGCCGGGCATGATGGATACCATTCTCAACCTCGGGCTCAACGACGACACGGTCAAATCCCTGGCCGCCGCCACTAACAACGAGCGCTTTGCCTGGGATTGCTACCGTCGTTTCATTCAGATGTATGGCGATGTGGTCATGGGCGTGCAGAAGCGCGAAGGCGAAGAACATGAGCCGTTTGAAACCGTCATTGAGAATTACAAACACGAACAGCACGGCGAGAACATTATAGATAGCGATCTATCCGCCGCTGATAATCAGGAGCTCGTCAAGCGCTTCAAAGCACTGGTCAAGGAACGCTGCGGCAAGTCCTTCCCCGCCGATCCTTGGCAGCAACTGGTAGGTGCCGCTGGTGCCGTCTTCGGGTCGTGGATGAATGACCGCGCCATTGTCTATCGCCGCAAATACAACATTCCGGCCGAGTGGGGCACCGCCGTCAACGTGCAAGCCATGGTCTATGGCAACACCGGTGAAACCTCCGGCTCCGGCGTCGCCTTCACCCGCAACCCGGCCAATGGCGCTAACGAATTCTACGGTGAGTTCCTCATCAATGCCCAGGGCGAAGACGTCGTCGCCGGCGTGCGCACCCCCGAGCCGGTGCTCGAACTCAAGAAGCAGATGCCCAAGTCCTATGCGGAATTGCTCAAGGTTCGCCAGACCCTGGAAAAACATTTCAAGGATGTGCAGGACGTTGAGTTCACCATTCAGGAAGGCAAGCTCTTCATGCTGCAAACCCGCAATGGCAAGCGCACCGCCGCCGCCGCACTCAAGTTCTCCATGGACATGGTGAAGGAAAAACTCATCGACTGGGAAACCGCCGTGTTGCGCAATCCCGCCGATCAGCTCGACCAACTCCTCGCCCCGATCTTCGACCCGGCGGAAATCGCCAAGGCCAAACCGCTCGCCAAGGGATTGCCCGCCGGCCCCGGCGCCGCGTCCGGCAAGATCTATCTGAATGCCGACCGCGCGGTCATCGCCGAGGAGGCAGGTGAAAAGGTTCTGCTCGTGCGCAACGAAACCTCGCCTGAAGACCTCCGCGGCATGATCGCCGCCGAAGGTATTCTAACAGCCAAGGGCGGTGTTTCATCGCATGCCGCACTCGTCGCCCGCCAAATGGGCAAGGTTTGCATCTGCGGTGCCAGCGCCGTGATCATCGACTATGACAAGCGCACCGTCACCATCTCCGGCGAAACCTTCAAGGAAGGCGACTTCCTCAGCATCGATGGCAGCAGCGGCATCGTCTATGGCGGCAAACTCAAGACTGCACCGTCCGAAATCGTCACCGGCCTGCTCCACGGCAATAAGGCCGCGCAGAAGACCGAGAAATACAAGAACTTCCTCCAGCTCATGCAGTGGTGCGCCAAGGCTACCCGCATGCAGGTGCGCACCAACGCCGATGACCCGGAACAAACCGCCAACGGCTTGGCGTTTGGTGCCGCCGGCATCGGTTTGACCCGCACCGAGCACATGTTCTTTGAAGGTAACCGCATCGACTCGATGCGAGAGATGATTCTAGCCACCAACGAGGTTGACCGCCGCAAGGCGCTGGCCAAGTTGTTGCCCTATCAACGCGCGGATTTCACCGGCATTTTCAAGGCACTCAAAGGCTTCCCAGCCACCATCCGCTTGCTTGATCCGCCGCTCCACGAGTTCCTGCCGCACGCCAAAGAGCAACAACTTGACCTGTCCAAGAAGCTCGGCATTGAGGTTGGGTTTATCCAACAGCGCGTCGCCGATCTGCATGAGTTCAACCCGATGTTGGGCCACCGCGGTTGCCGCTTGGGCATTGCCTATCCGGAAATCACCGAGATGCAGGCCCGCGCTATCTTCGAAGCCGCCGCCGACGTCGCCAAGCTCAAGATCAAGGTGAAACCCGAAGTGATGATCCCGCTCGTCGGATTCAAAAAGGAACTCGACCTCCAAGTCGAGATCGTCCACCGCGTGGCCAAGGAAGTCATGGCCGAGAAGAAGATCAAGTTTGCCTATCAGGTCGGCACCATGATCGAAGTTCCGCGCGGTGCGCTCACCGCTGATGAAATCGCGCAGACCGCCGAGTTCTTCAGCTTTGGCACCAACGACCTCACGCAGACCGCGCTGGGCATCAGTCGTGATGACATGGGATCGTTCCTGATGCCTTACATTGAGAACGAGGTGTTCAAGAAAAATCCGTTTGCCACGCTCGACACCACGGGTGTTGGCCAGCTCATGGAGATTGCCGTGGCCAAGGGCCGCCAGACCCGCCCGGACATCAAGCTCGGCATCTGCGGCGAACATGGTGGCGATCCTGACTCCGTCAAGTTCTGCCACAAGCTCGGCCTCGCCTATGTGAGTTGCTCACCGTATCGGGTGCCCGTCGCCCGCCTCGCCGCCGCCCAAGCCGCCATCGAGGAAAAACGCGCCGCGAAGAAGTAAGTTCGAGATCTAACCGACCCTAGGCTGCGCCCAGGGGTCGGTTGCATTCATCAGGCCGCTCCGGATTGTCCGGGGCGGCCTTTTTTCAAGGAGGGGCGATCTCCGAATCGCCCGGATATCTTCGCCAGAAATCCGAAGTTTATTTCAAAACATCCGATAGATTAACCACAGATCACACGGATTTCACGGATTGACATAGGTTTCATTCACAACTTCTCCGAAGTTCCAAATGGTGAGAAAATCCAATGGCTTTTCCAATCAAATCCAGAGCCTGACGTTGGCAGCGGAGAGATCGGCGGCAAACTCGTTAGATAGCAGATAGTCGAGTTCCGCCTGGCGGCAGGCGGCGATGGGATCAGTGGCATCTTGCGCCGCGAGACCCGGATGGCACATCACCAGCGTGGCGTCGCCCATGGTGGTTAGAAGGTGGCGGAAAAAGCCGGCGAAGTCGACGTCCGGGCGAAACGGCCGGAACCCGGCGAAGCGCGCGTTGCATTCCAGCCCGGCATTTCTAACACTTGAAGCCAGGCCGGCGGTCAGCGCGCGCATCACGAACGCTTTGGGGCTGGGGCCGCTGGCATGCGGCACGCGCATCCAGGCGCGGGGGTTGCGGTGGCGGGTTTCCTCGATGACAATGCGGCGGATCACGGGCAAGGCATGCACATGTTGGTGGCCGTCCACGAATGCTGGCGGCTGGCCGTAATGCGCTTCAAATGCCTGCCATTGTTGGACGAACCGGTGTCGCACCGCAGTCCTATCTAACCGGTGGAGGCATGCGCGCAGCAGCAGGGGGGCCAGCGCTGCGGCGGGCGCGCCAAACCCGTGGGTGAGATTGAAATGCAAGCCGGTCTGATGCGTGGAACCCAGCGCCTTGAGGCGGCGGGCCATTTCCGGCCAGGCGTCGGATTCGGTCATGCAGGACACGGCTTGCAGACGACCGGCGGCCGCCAGTTGCAGGATCCCGGCGCTGATCGCCGCGGATTGGGCAAAGTCATCCGCGCACAGGGTGAGTCGTTTCATGAGGCGTG
>JBAXOF010000270.1:0-5582 GCA_037133375.1 Verrucomicrobiota bacterium
GGGTGGGATTCGTAGGCGCGTTGGTGACAACGCGGGGGTGGGATTCGTAGGCGCGGAGTGCGTCCCCCGCATGCTAACGAATGCGCCTACAGGATGCGCCTTTCTCTCTTCGTATTTATAGCTTTTCGGGCCCGCAATGGAATGCCTAACCCGCCGTCACCGGGATGGCCTGACAGGTCTCGCGCCAGTTGGGGAAATTCCACCGGTTGGGAAAGCCGCTGCATTGGTCGGGCTTGACCGGATAAATCCGGCAGGTGTCGCCATCGAGCATGATGCACTCATGGTCGGGTTTCTCAATGAGTGAGAGCCCCTGCCGGTTGCTGCGCAGACGGGTGTAACGGTCGATGAACTCTTGGACTGTCAGGTCGAGAAACGCGGCAATGTGGATGACTTCATGCGCCTCCAATCTCACATCACCAGGCCATTTGCAACAGGCCGCGCAGCGCTGGCAGACATAGAACACCTCCGGATCGAGTTGCACATCGGGGTTGCCCGGGCTGCCATGTTTGTGCGTCATCGGCTCAGTGGGTGGGGGTGATCCGCTGGTAGTGGAAATCGACGCGGTTGAGGAATTCCCGCCATTTGGCACCGGGCCGGCCACTTTCCAGCAGCAGGTGCGGGCAATTTTTGTTAGGCGGGTGTTTGCCGTGGCGCGGCCAGTGGTAGTGTGGGACGATGTTGCCGAGCGGGATATGGTTGCGCCACATCAGATAGGCGGCGAGCTTGGCGCTGCGGTCCAAGGTGACCTGCCAGTTGTTGCCGCGATTTTCGCACATTTCGATGCCGATGGACAGGCGGTTGCCGGGGCCATCAAAGTCCGCGTGCTCGCCTTGCTCATTGGTGGGCATGTGCTGGATTGCCACATGGTCGTCCACGGTGAAGTGCCAAATGAGAAAACCGATGCGGTTGCCGCCAGGGTGCTTGCCGGAGCGGAGGGTGCCGCGCTTGAGGGCCTGCGCATGTTGCGCGGCGCCGGCGGTCTTGTTTTCGGTGCTGTGGATGGTGATGTAGCGCGGGTGCATCGGCCTGACCACCTTGCGGCCATAGGTGGCTCGCGCCACCATGTCGGATTTCAAGCGCACCTCGCGCAGCAACGCGGCGGGCGTGGCCGGGCCGCCTTGAAGTGGGACCGGCGGGGATTGGTCTTGCCACGTGTCCGGTCCGCCACCGGCGGGACCGATCGGGTAGCATTGCAGGCTGCACAGACACAGCGCGACCACAGGGAATAGCCAGCAAATGCGTTGCATGCGGCGTAGTTTAGACTCAGATCCCTCGCTTGCCAAAAGATAAAGCTCTAACACATTAAGAAATGCCACTCTGCTGCGGTGTTTGAGTCCATCAAGTCATACCACCTGCGGTGCTGGTGCAGCCGCAATCCTATCAAAAAAAGGATTTTTGGGCGAACAACTTATGGGGTTGCCGTAGATGTTATTGCAGCCGGGAAGCGGGTGGATGCCGCCATTTCTGCGGCGGATGGTTTTGATTGCAGCACAAAATTCGAGTCACGCCACCAACGGCCGGATGAGTTCGAGCGCATCGGCCTGTTCCTCGCGGGCGCTGGCGAGGTCGTGCATGTGCTGGAGGTTGAGCCAGTATTCGGGAGGGGTGCCGAAGTATTTGCCGAAGCGCAGCGCGGTGGCGGCGGTGATGCCCTGACGGCCCTTGATGATGGAAGTGATCCGGCTGTGGGGCAGGCCGGTATCCTGGGCAAGCCGGTACTGGGTGATACCCAAATCGCTGAGCGCTTCCTTGAGCGTCTCTCCGGGATGGGGATTGTGAAGGAGTGGGGCGGTGGTGGCCTTGTTCCCAGTTCTGGAGTGGCCCGGCGGCGGGACGCCACCGGCACGGTCTGCCGCGGGACGCGACAGCTACGTTCGGGATCTGCGGTCCTCCATGTCCCGGCCCGCGCTGTTTGTTAGAGCGCGGATTCACCCCGGTCGCCGTTGCGGAGCCGGATCACATCCGCGACCTCACGGACGAAGATCTTGCCGTCGCCGCTGCGGCCGGTGCGGACCGTCTGGACAATGGTTGCAATGACGGTCTCGGCGAGCGCGTCCGGCACGACGATCTCGATTTGGGTCATCGGCTCATCCTCGACCTGCGCGGCGCGCGCGTCACCGGGGGCCCGCCGCAGTCCGCAAACTTGTCATCGTCGAGGTCCGTCGGGATTGTGCGGAAGGAGAACGATGGGGAGACGCGGTGGAGATTGCCCTGTAGCGCACCGACGCGTTCGATCAAGGCAAGGATTCTCCGCGCCATCGCATGTCCCTTGAGTTGTACGAGCACCTCTTCGTATTCGAGAAGAATCTCGGTGCTCACGGCCCACACGAAAATGCCGTCGAACCATGCGTCCGCGATAGGCCTGTAACCATGTCCGGTGGCGAACATTCCAGGCAAAACATTGGTATCAACCACCACCGTCATGGTTTGCCCGGATTTTGATTGCTAGGAATTTGCTTTCGGGGTGAAGGCCATTGAAAGAGCCGGTGACCGGACCGGAGGGCGGGGAAAAGGGGGTTGCACCAATGACGGTGGCCTGTGGATAGTTGCGGGCCACGGCGGCGGCCTTGAGGGTCGCATTTTCCTCGCACAGCCGGTCCGGTGCCATGCTCGGATCATGAATTTCCTCGGCGGGCGACACCACCACTTCAAATTCCATCCCCGCGCGGGCCATCAAATCACGACGTCGCGGAGAACCAGAGGCAAGCACAATGGACATGCCCGAAAAGTGTTCGGATCTCACGCCGCACACAAGCCCGAACATCGAACATCGAACATCGAATGAAGAGATCGGTGTGGATTCGCTGTGGGCTTTCACCACGGTCTGCGGATGCGGAAAAATTGCTTGTCGGTCGCAGGCACGGTCACGCTGAGTGAATTTCCGTTAGAGGCGGGTGGAGTGGCCACCCATTGCCATGGAGATGTCACGCCGAGGTCAAAACTGGTCTCTAGCAGGGTGTCGGCGCTCGTGTTAGGCCATGACAGGGTGACTGAATGATTGCCAGTGCTGTGGCTGACCCCAAGCGCCACCGGATTTTCAATCACAATGGAGCCGCTGACCGTGGTGCTGGCCGTGGCCGCGGTTACCACCACCGACCAATTGTAGCTGCCCGCTGCGGAATAGGCATGGGCCGGATATTGGCGGGTGTCGGGCGCCGAACCGTCACCAAAATCCCATGCATAGGTTGCTGCGGCTGTTGAATTGGTTAGAGTCGGCACCACCGCAAACGCGACCGGCCAGCCTGCCGGATAGGTTGGTGGAACCTGCGCTGCGGCGCTAAGCGATAACGCTCCTTGCGCGACGCTGACCGTGACGGTGCCGTGAGTGGCGTCGATGGTGGAATTCTTCGAGCCATCATAGGCGAGATAGGTGAAGGTGTCGCTGCCGACAAAACCCGGATTGGGAAAGTAGGTTGCCACATTGCCGACCAGTCCGACACTGCCATTGGCGGGTTGGGAGACAATCCGCAAGGTCAAATTGCTTCCCGTGACGGGCAGGGCGATTGCCACGGATTGCGCGTTTGATGTGTTAGAACTGGTGTTGCTAGCGCTGGGGTCAACGCTGGGGTTGCGAGTGCTGGATGTCGGGCCGTTGTGGCAGTTATAGCACCCGATTTGCGCACCCCGCGAAAACGTGATGGTGGTGCCAAAAGCGCTCCACGTACGATTCGTTTGCGCCCGCGACAGCACCGTGCCGCAGTAATCGGTGCCGTGACACGCCCGGCATGACGCAGAACCGCCCGTGTCTAACAGGTCGTGGTGGTTTTCCACCCAATCCTGGCCGATGGGATGCATGCCGTGCGGTCCGCCTTTTGCGCTGGTCGCCGAGGCGGCCATGCTGACATGGCAAGCGGTGCATTCGACCATCACCCCGGCGTGGCCCTGCACGTTGGCCGCTGTGTTGCGCAGGTTGTCATTGGTGTGGCTGCTGGGAAACTCCGCGTGGGTTGAGCCGTGGCAGGCCGCACATTGCAGGCCACCATGACCATAGGAAAAGCGATAGAGGGAAAGCCCCGCCGCCGGCGTATCAGGCGTGGTGGCAAACGTGCTGTTCACCGCCACGCGTGGTGAACCATCGGTGTCAAATACCGAGGTGTAACGGATCTTACCATTGTTATGGGTAGCCGTGCCGGTGTGGCAATTCTGGCAGTTAGGTTCCTGGAACCAGCCGGTTCGGTTAGATGCGCCGACGGCGCTCATGTTGCCGTGGCAGCTTTGGCACTGCATTTCCATGGACCCGTCATTGGCGATGGCTGATCCCATGGCGCCGCGCAGGCATTTGGTGGTGGAGCCCGGATGGCAGCGATAGCAAGCGGCGCGGTTGGCGGAATCGTCGAGCGTGGTGTTTAAAATGGGATCCTGCACATGGGCGTGGAACGCATGCACCGAGGTGGTGAGCTGCGGAATGGTGCCGTAGCTGGGCGCGCCCAGCGCCTCGGAAGCGTGACAGGCGGCACACAGCACCGGTTTGCCATCGGCCACCACGCCGCGGTAGAGCCCTTGGGCGTTAAAACCGCGGGCGGCGAGTGCGGCGGAGTAGAGGGTGCCGTGTTGGGCGAACTGGTGTTGGTCGTGGAGGCGCACAATGTTGAGGCGGAAATCCCGTTCCGGCAGACCATTCCAAACCCAACCGGCGGCAGGCATGGCGGCGGCTTGAGTGCCGGAGGCATGGCAGGCGCGACAGTCCATTTCATCGGACACCGGCAGCACGATATCGTTGTGGGCGATTTCCGTACCGACTCCATTGCGGGCGATAAGACGCATCAATGGATACGGGTTTTTCTTGTGGGCATCGTCGTAGGGCGAAATCGGAATCCCTTCGGCACGCCACCAATTCACCGGGGTGGAAACGTTCTTAGCCGGCGCATTCAGGGTCTCAAACAGCATCCCCTGAGGCGTGTTAGAAGTGCCTGGCATTGGCCACCCGGCCAGGCCGCCCTCGGGTGCCAGCGTGGCACCAAACAGTGCCTTGGCGTAGGTGTAGTAGTTGCCCTTGCCCATGGCGGTTGAGTTGAACGAGCCGCTGGGATCGGCGACGGCCTCGTAGGTCACGCTGTAGCCGGTGCCAGCCTTGACGAGTTTGCCGCCAACGATGAGCTGGGCCTCGATGGTGTTGTATGGCGGCAGAATGGAAAACACCGAGTAATCACTGTCCATGCAGTGCATGCCAGATTGTTCCAACCCAAAAGCTGGTTGTTGGCCGCGTGGCCCTGGCTTGCCATAACAAATAACACTCCGGATAGAATAAATTAGGTTGCATGCATAATTCAAAAACTTACGCTAATGGAGAAGCGCATGGGCAATTTGTCAATAGGGTGTGTGAAAAGATTTTCTCGAATCAAGCGATTGGCATGGATGGGTGGTGTCGTGACTGCGGCTTGCGGCGCGCATACCATGGCGGAGGAGACACCACTCCCAGCCCTGCACGTCAGCGCGGACTATCCCGCTGCCGCCGGCCCCTTGGACAAGTCCCGCTTGCTCAACGGCTCGGTCGGCGGCTACGAGCCGATGCAAAACCTCAACTGGTTGTTGCTAGGAATTTGCTTTCGGGGTGAAGGCCATTGAAAGAGCCGGTGACCGGA
>JBAXOF010000271.1:0-5572 GCA_037133375.1 Verrucomicrobiota bacterium
GCGGCATGGATGCCTTCGCCAAGGGCCTGCTGGTGGCGGACAAGATCCTCTCCGACAAGGCGTACACCCAGATCGTTGAAGACCGTTACGCCACGTGGAAATCCCCGGTCGGCAAGGAAATCCTCGCCGGCAAGTCGTCCCTCGACAAGCTCACCACCTTCACCCTCAAGAACGGCGAGCCAGCTCTCAAGAGCGGTCGCCAGGAATTGTTAGAGCTCCACTTCAACGATATCCTCTTAAGTCTCTAATCATTGACCGGGGCCATCGCGACCCAAAGTCAAGACAGAAGACAGAAGACAGAAGACAGAAGACAGAAGACTGAAGACTGAAGACTGAAGACTGAAGACTGAAGACTGAAGACTGAAGACTGCTGCGCTCCCAGACAGAAGACTGGAAGAGCACCTCGTTCTTATTCTTTTCTTCTGTCTTCTGTCTTTCAGCGCAGCGGTCTTCTGTCTCTTCCCTGATAACTAATAACTGATAACCCATAACCGCCTCCCCCATGCCCTACCATCTCGGTCTCGACAGCAGCACCCAAAGCCTCAAAGGCATCATCATTGATCCGGTCGCCGGCAGCATCGTCTGCCAGGCGGCGGTCAATTTTGCCAAGGACCTGCCGCAATACCAGGCGGCCTACTCGCCCTGCGCTAACCTGCTTGAAAAGCATGCGGACCCGCTGCTGTGGCTGGCCGCGCTCGATCTGTTGTTGACGCGGATGCAGGCCGAGGGCGCACCCTTGGACAAGGTCATCGGCATCGGCGGGTCAGGCCAACAACACGGGTCGGTCTATCTCAATGCCCACGCCACCGGCATCCTCGCCAACCTCGATCCGGCAAAAAACTTGCTAGAGCAACTCGCTCCGGCCTTGTCGCGCCAGACCTCGCCGATCTGGATGGATTCGTCCACCAGTGCCCAGTGCGCCGAAGTGAGCGCCGCCATCGGCGCCCGGCTCCAGACCGACACCGGCTCACCCGCCATCGAACGCTTCACCGGCGCGCAAATCCGCAAGTTCTATCAACAGGACCCGGCCGCCTACGCCAACACCGCGCAAATCCATCTGGTGTCCTCGTTCATGGCGTCGGTCCTCACCGGCACCCATGCGCCCATCGACTACGGCGACGGCGCCGGCATGAACCTGCTCAATCTCAAGACCCTCGGCTGGGATCCCGCGATTTGCGAGGCGACCGCGCCAGGATTGTTAGAAAAACTCCCGCCCGCCGTGGCCACTCACAGTGTTGTGGGCAAACTTTCGCCGTATTTTTCCAAGTATGGATTTTCCGGTGACGTGGCCATCGCCGCGTGGACCGGCGACAATCCGGCGAGTCTGGTGGGCACCGGCGCGACGCGGCCCGGGCTGGCGGTTGTTAGCCTTGGCACCAGCGACACGTTTTTCGCGGTGCTCGACCCGTATCGCACCGATCCGGACGGCTGCGGCCACGTGTTTGGCAATCCCACCGGTGGTTTCATGTGCCTCACCTGCTTCAAGAACGGCTCGCTTGCCCGCGAACGCATCCGCGAGGAATCCCAAGTGGATTGGGCGTTTTTCGATGTCACCGCGTTTGAAAAAACGCCCGCTGGCAACCACGGCCAACTCGCCCTGCCATGGTTTGAGGCGGAAATCACCCCACCCGTTTTAAGCCCCGGCCTGCGTGCCAACTTCGATTTTGTTAGTGCCGCGCCAGAGACGCGAATTCGCGCCATCATCGAGGCGCAGGTTCTATCCATCCGGGTGCATTCGCAATGGATCGGCGACTTTGAGACCATCCGCGTCACTGGCGGCGCGTCGCGCAGCACCGGCATTCTCCAGACCCTCGCCAATGTCTTCCAGGCCAAGGTGGAAACCATCGCCGTCCAGGATTCCGCCGCCCTCGGCGCCGCCATGCTCGCCGCCCACGTCGTCGGCCACCACAGCTACGACGCGCTCACCCAAGCCCTGGCCCCGGCCACGGCCACCTTCCAGCCCGACCCCGCCACTCGGGCCACCTACGCCGCCCTGCTCGCCACCTATCTGCAACTCGAGGCCACCGCCCGCGACTGAGGTCACGGCGTGAAGGGCCTCTGATTCACATGGCTGCGATTTGCGTGCGGTCCGGCGCGTTGCATGATGAATTGTTAGATTTTCTCGAGTTTTCCCAGGATCTGCTGAACTTCCAGCCCCTTTTTCTTGATAAGTTCTATCAGCTCGACTGGCGTCCGGGTGTCCTCCTCTGTCGTTGCATTTGGATTCACGGCTTTGAGGTCAAAGGCGGTGTCCTCGATGGACTGGGCCTTCGAGTCAATATCGCGGATTTCGCGCTCACAATCCTTGATGAGCTGCTTCACCGACTCCTGTTTCTCGGGCTTGGCCTTGGCCTTTTTGAGTCTGTCGAGTGTCTCCTGATGTTTCTTGAGGCGTGACTTCGGCTCATTGGCTGTGGCCCGGAGGGCGTCCGCCTCCGCTTTGGCTTTTCTGCGCCGGGCGGCGATGTCGATCGTCCAGCTTCGGTCGCTCTCCGCGCGGGTCGGGAGAAGATCGAAGAACCCAGCGAGTTGCTGGCGCGTAAAGGGGGTCTTCTTTGCCACTTTCACGTGGGACAGGTCGAAATACCAGATCTTCCGGGTCGGTTTGCCTTTGGTGAAAAACAGCACGTTGGTTTTCACCCCGGCACCCGTCGCCGTGAACACGCCGCCGGGGAGACTCAGCACGCACCAGAGATCGCAAGTATCTAGCAGGCGGCGCTTGGTTTTCACAAACGCGTCCTGGTTGGTTTGGAACAGAATGCCCTCGGGCAGCACGATGGCGCAGCGGCCGCCGGGCTTGAGCGATTCCATTACGTCTTGAAGAAAGAGCACTTCCGTGGCTCGGGATTTGAAGGCGAAGCGGGTTTGGGCATCCTCGCCTTCCTTGCCGCCGAAGGGCGGATTGGTCAGGATCACGTCAAACTGTCCCGGCGCGTTCTGATAGAGACCGCTGTAGATTTCCTCGCGGGTCAGCGTGTTGCCGTGCCAGAGATGCGGCTCGTCGATGCCGTGGAGCACCAGGTTGGCGAGCGCGATCGGATAGACAAGGTTCTCCTTCTCGCGGCCATAAAAAGTCCGGTGTTTCAGCGTTTCTATCTGATCGCCGGTGGCGTTCGCGCCCAAGCCACCGCGCATGTATTCATACGCCTGTGCCAGGAAGCCGCCCGTGCCGCAACAGGGATCATACACTGTCTCACCCACTTTCGGTGCCGCGGTTTGCACAATGGTGCGGATCACTTCCCGCGGCGTGAAGAACTGCCCGCCGTCATTGCCCTTCTCGCCCATCTTGAGCAACAGGCCTTCGTAAATCTGGCTCAGGGCGAAGACATGCGTGTCATCGACCGTGTCGAGGCTGATCTCGTGAATCTTGTCCAAGGCGTCTAACAGGTTGCGCTGGGTGTCCACGCGGGTGCGGTCCACGCTGGACATGATTTCGCTCATCACCTTCTGGCGCGGCGTCGCGTTCGGCCGGGCTTTGAGCGCCTTGAGGTGCGGGATGAGCTTGGTGTTCACGAAATCGTAAAAGGCATTGGTGGTGGATTCCACCATGCGCTTGCGCTCGATCGCGCCTGGTGCGGCCCAATCCCGCCAACGATACGGGCTCGCCAACGACGGCCGGAAATCCGCGCCCACCGCTTTCGCATTCGTGGCCTCGACTTCCTCCGTCTCATCGAGGATGCGCAGAAACAGAATCCACGTCAACTCCGGCACATATTGCAAGGCACCCGCGCAGTTGGAGCGGCGCAGGATGTCGCACACACTCCAGATCGCGCTGTCAAGGCCGGCGCGGGTGGTGGTCTTGGGCTTGGTTTTGGCGGGCATGGGCGATGCTATTGTGAGAGCACCTTGCCGTGCAGCCTAATCTCTTGTTCCAATTCACCCAAAGTATCCGGAGTGTAGAGCTTCACTTGATACTCCTGGAACAACTCCTTCACTGCTGCCGCTCCTTCGCTGCCGGTGGGTTGAAAGTCTGCGACAACCACCAATTGAAGGTCACCCAGATCCGGATCGCAGTGCTGATAGAGCGAGTCGCCATCCACCGCGAAGCGGCAGGCCGCGTCACGCACTCTGGAGATCGACGCTTGATGGAAATTAGCAGGCTGGATCAGGTTGAACCGCCCGTTCTGGAATCCGAATGGCATCACCACTTCCCTTTTCAGCAACGGCACTTGGACACGGATGCTTGTGCGGATCTTTGGGGCCAAATCGGGCATCTCCAGAACCTGATCCAAACGATCCCTGAGGGACAGATCCACAACCGCCTCCTCACCGTGTGAGGGCTCGGCCACCAAAGTCGCAAACAGGGCGGCAAGATCACTTGCCGGATCCGTTACTCTAACTGATTTTGGCGGGGTCAGAATGATCCGGTTCGCCCGCGTCTGCACGAACAAAGTCAAGTCTTCCAGCGTGCTGAACTCAGTCTTTTCCACTCGCAATCGCTCCGTGAAGGCCTCCTTCATGGCATTCACATGCCTGAAGTGGTCCGCATGCTCGCCAAAGAACCGGCGCACGCGTTGGTTGCCGCTGACCAGCCGGGCCTCTAGGAAAGCATGTTCCGGGGAGAACAGCAGCACGCCGACATTGGCGACCTCGCGCCTGGCGAGGTCGGGGCAGTATTGGACGAGGCAGAAATAGCCTTTCACGGGATGGTTCATGGCAGGTGTCAGGTTGGAACTAGAGATGTGGTTGCATCAATGATCGAAATCGGGATTGGATGAAGGATGCTCTGGCGCATATTTGCTCAGCCTGCGCCCCACGGCCAGCAGAATCGACCGATGGAAATGGCCATCACCAATATACCGTCATGCCAAAAATCCGGATTTATTGACTCTGAAAAACTTTGCGCCTTTGCGCCTTTGCGCGAGAAACCTCTTACCCGCGATAAATGGATTGGAAGATGTTCATTATTCGGGGAGATTGTTGACGGCCCGGACGATTCCATCACGCATAAGAGGCGCGCCAAAATTCAAGAGCAAGCCTAGCTTCTTGCCTGAGAGGCGGAGGTAGGTTTGGAGCTGCTTGCGGTGAACCCGGGCGATGTTCTCGACAGACTTGAGTTCGAGGATGACGAGATCGTTGACGACGATATCCGCACGGAAGCCCTCGTCGAACTCAAGACCATCATAGGAGATCGGAATGGGAAGCTGGCGGACGCATGACAAGCCTCGCTTCATAAGAAGATAAGCGAGAGCAACTTCATAGACGGATTCCAACAGGCCGGGGCCGAGGTCCTGATGGAGTTTTACTGCGGCATCGACGACGATTTTGCTAATTTCGTTTTCGGTCATGGTATTGGGGGGTAAAGAGTGACTCGCGCAAAGCCGCAAAGACGCAAAGGAAGATGGGATGAACGGTAGATTTGTCCATTCATGATCCCTGATGATTATTGATTCTGAAAAACTTTGCGCCTTTGCGCCTTTGCGCGAGAAAACTCTTCACTTGGATTGAATTGAAAGCAGGTTCGTCCAGCACATGGCATTGGGGTATCGGAATTGGGAAAAGCGCGGTATCAACGGTGGCGGGGGGTAAAGAGTGACTCGCGCAAAGCCGCAAAGACGCAAAGGAAGATGGG
>JBAXOF010000272.1:0-5558 GCA_037133375.1 Verrucomicrobiota bacterium
GGGCCGTGGATGAACTGGTCTGGCAGACGGTGTTGTACGATCTTGCTGCCGACCCAAAACAAGAACGCCCGCTTACCGCCCCCAACATCGAGCAAAAGATGATCGATCACTTAATCCGGCTGATGCGTGAAAACGATGCGCCTCCTGAGCAGTATGTCCGACTCGGATTAACCAGTTAGTGCTCGACGCAAATGTTGCCATTACCAACTTCGCCAAAGTCATAGAACTCGATACAATAAGATGCCATCACATCAACCCAACAAAACCGCCGACATAAAGAATCCTGTTGGGGCGGCACTTCTGCCTGCCTTCCGCTATCACGGCGTCGTACTAGCGCCGGAAGGACTACGCTACAGTCCAAAACCCGACATCATCCACCCCAGTGTCATCGAAACTGATTCCCAGTGGGATCGGCCATTGGCGCGTTACCTGATGTACTACGCTCCTCACGATGTTCCCGGCGGAATTTGTCTCGCGGTTTCCGATCAACCCGAGGGGCCCTGGCAGGAATACGACCGCAATCCGCTGATCTCCGCTGACTGGATTCCGCACTATCGCGTCAGCCATGTGAGCAGTCCTCATGCAGTGTGGAATCCGGAGGAGCAACGATTATTTCTTTACTTCCACGGTGAAAATGACACGACCCGGTTTGCGGTCTCCCGCGATGGAGTCCACTTCGAGTACAGCGGTGTCGCCGTCCACACCGGGATGTTCGAACCGGAGGTGAGTGAAGCCTCCTACGCTCGCGTTTTCCGCCACAACCGACCACACCCGAAAGGGTCGTACGTCATGTTGCTCATGGGCAACCACAAAGAGACACGGAAGATCTACGTGGCTTGGTCGCGCGATGGCCGACGCTGGACAGCCGAAAAGCAGGCGTTGATCGTCCCGCCTCCGGGAACCAATCAGATGGGACCGGGCTGGCTCTTCGCGTGGGGGAGTCGGTTCTTCATTCTTTGTTTTGCCAACCGGGAAGACTCTCCCGTTTTTGATCCGATCAGTGATCTTTACCTCTATGAAGTCGATCCGGACCTGAATCAGGTGGCGTTCTGCGGGATGTTCATGCATCACGAGGCCGCCGGTTTTGGCAATGCGCGTCTCAGTGACCCGTGTCTAATTCAGACACCAAACCGGCTTTTTCTTTTTGTCAACGTGGGGCGCCGTTTGCAGCAACGCATCGCCCTTGCCGTGGCGGATATGGAATAAGAGGTTTTTGTAATTCATTTGGAGGATTAATTCGGATTGTCACTGGAGAAAGTACGCGTTTTCGCCCGTCCGCGTGCTGGTCCCGCCGTCACCAATCCGGATCTCCGTGCCCGGCGCGCCCGTCAACGTGAGGAACGTGGTCACCGCACCCCCCATCAAATGGCACCTTGATCGCCCCATTCGTTTTGCCCATCTGCAGGTTCTTGATCTACTCCAGCCCCCGATGGGAAATGTCGGCTCAAGCGCGAGAAGACCAGGAAGCGGGACATGGAAGGGAAACAACTCAATGCCGGTTGGGATCACGCCTACTTGCTCCGCCTCATGGAAGTTTAGATGCGCTTGCCCTGCTGTAAGATTTGGTAGGTGTTGTGCATAGTTAGTTAGGAGTCTTCTTCGAACAACAAATCCAAAGGAAATGGTCTCTTATGTTCACAGTCAATCGGGCGCTCGTGGTGGGAATCAGTTTGGCAATGGCAAGTTTCTCAATTTCGGCGCAGACCAATGCGCCCGCAGGAAAAGAGGGGCCGATCTTTTCTCTGGAACAGTTCGGTCCGGTTAAGACTGTCACCGACGCCGAGGCAGCCTTCCAGAAGGCCTCGAAAGATATCATCGCGGCCGATCTTCCCGTGGCCGGCTACACGCTCGTCTGGGCGGACGAATTCAACGGGAGCGTGCTGGACACGAATAAATGGGTATACCGGGCCCTCGGCCCCCGCAAAGGCGGCGTGAACGTCGCGGAGGCGGTGACGCTGGACGGGAAAGGCTGTTTGATCCTGACGACGAAACGGGTCGGTGACATGTACCACACCGCGATGATTGGCACCCAGGGCAAGTTTGAGACGACGTATGGGTACTTTGAATGTCGCGTGCAACTCCAGAGCCAGATCGGCCATTGGTCGGCGTTCTGGCTGCAGTCGCCAACCATCAAGCAACACAACGGAAACCCGGCGCAAGCCGGGACGGAGATCGATATTTTTGAATACCTGCGAAAAAAAGGCGACACGGTCCAACACACATTACATTGGAACGGCTATGGGATTGACCACAGGTCGGCAGCGGCGACACCGCGCCTGCCGGGCTTGTCCAAGGGGTGGCATGCGTTTGGCCTGCTGTGGACCGCGCACGAATATGTCTTCTACGTGGACGGGAAAGAGACCTGGCGGACCGACAAAGCCGTCTCTCAGCGATCGGAATACATGATTCTTAGTTTGGAGGTGGGCGAATGGGCCGGCGATATTACCAGCGCCACACTGCCGGATAGTCTCGTCGTGGATTATGTGCGGGTGTATCAGAAGACCGGCAGTCCGTAGTCAGGAGTCCTGAGTCCGGAGTTATGTTCTGCGAAGGAGAGCTGTAATGAGATCGATAATGCTGACTGCAATCCTGACGAGCGTTGCCTGTTCGCTCGGCCATTCTTCCGAACAAGCCGGCGAATCACAAGATTTCCCCGCCAACCCTCTCAAGAAGACCGGCTGGACGTTGGTGATCAACGATGAATTCGATGGTCCTGAAGTCAATCAAAAGCTCTGGATACCCGAGTACTGTCCCGGTAGGTTCAAAACTGCACGCAAAGCCTTTTACTATTTCAAGGACGGCGCCATCCACCTGCATGTAAACGATAAGAAAGCCGAAGATTTCTTCGGATATCAGGCAGTCTCATCGCTTCAGACTTTCAACTGCCACAAACTGGTGTGGAAGGATTACGAGTCAAAGCCTGAAGACACCCCGCAGACGAACAAGTTCACCCAGCTTTACGGTTGGTATGAGATCCGCGCCAAGCATGTTGGCCCAATGCATCATATCGCTTTCTGGACACTGGAAGCTAAAGTTGGCGGAAGCGAGATTGACGTTACCGAGGATCCAGCCTGGCCGGGACCTAACTGGCACAAGTGGCTTTCTCCGACCCCATTCCCGACGAAGCGCAAGAGCGTCAGCTCCTACGACAAGATAACGTCAAAAGAACAACGAGCTGCCGGATTCCACATTTATGCACTGGAAGTCTTTCCCGGAGGCACCCGCATCTACCACGACAACATACTGATCGAGGAAGCGGACGTTGACTGGAAGAAACGTGGGGAGACGCCGCTGATGTTCTTTCTTGGCATCTATGGCTCGAAGAATAAGCAGGATTTCAACCAGCAGCAGGAGTACGTCATTGACTATTTCCGCGCTTACAAGAAACAGAGAGAGACCGTGCCGCAGCCGGATGCAGGCGATGGCAAATAGCCGCGCCTGATCCTTGACGATAGGAAATTGCTCTTGGCACCCGAATCACGCTGGCGCAGGAGGAGGGGACACGTGAAGGTAAAAGGCCTGTTTCCTTGACGCGAATTGGCAGTTATTTCCCTTTAGATTTGGTTTCTACTTGCGCCTTCCAGTCAGCGAGGATTTTTTGTAATTGCTTCACAATTTCCGGATGCGCTTTGGCAACATTTGTTTGCTCACGCGGATCCAACTCCAAATCATACAGTTCGCTCCCTTTGTCTAATTTCCAGCGGCCCAAACGCACGGCTTGACCTCGAAAAACCAACGGGCGGTCTGGCATCGGGTTGCCTTCGAGTAGCGGCATGATATTGATTCCATCTGGCTGGGGAGCCGGCACAACATCCACTGCCGCGAGTACGGTAGGTGTCCAGTCCATGGCATGCACCGTTGCGTCGCACACTGAGCCCGGCGCAATCCGCCCCGGCCATCGGGCAAGAGCTGGCACGCGGATGCCACCCTCCGTCGTCGTGGACTTGCTGCCTTTCAAATTGGCATTCGAACCTGGTGTTATTGCTCCATTGTCGCCGGAAAATATAACAATGGTGTTATCGTCCAAGCCGAGCGCGCTCAATTTGTCGAGGATCTTCCCGATGCCATCATCCAGGGCACTGACCATCGCCGCATAGATTTTCCGGTCATACGAGTTCTGGGTTGCTCCAAAAGCTTCCAGTTTTTCGGGAGGTGCCTGCATCACACCGATCCGCGCATAATGCGGAGCATTGTAGGGCAAATAGAGAAAGAACGGTTCCTGACTGTGCCGCTCGATGAACTCGGTGGCTTTTTGCGTGAACAGAGTTGTGCTGTAGACACCATCGGCCTGAATCTCTGTGGTACCGTCCCAAAGATCATGCCTTCCATTTTTCCCTCCATTCGGATCTTTTTGAGCAGTGTCGGTGTGCTCGAAATAATCGATCTTGCCACCCAGGAAGCCAAAAAATTCCTTAAAACCCTTGTCCATGGGGCGCACCGGCTCATGGTAGCCGAGGTGCCATTTGCCTATCAAACCAGTGACATATCCAACCCGGGTCAACTGTTCGGCGACGGTTACAGCTCGGCTAAACCCGGGTGCATCCTCTCCCATCAGGGCCTGCGTAATGCCAAATCGTTCTGCGTATTGCCCGGTAAGTAATGAAGCTCTCGAAGGTGAGCAAGAGGGATAGGCGTAAGCGGCATTGAACTGCATCCCTTGCGCTGCCAGGCGGTCCAGGTTGGGAGTCGGAATATCTTTGCAACCGTAAACTCCCACATCACCAATACCAAGATCATCCGCGATGATGTAAATGATGTTGGGACGACGATTGGGAACCGATGCGCCCATTGCGCTCCGCAACCAAAAAGGCATAGCTAAAACTGCGCCAACACCGGTGGTAGCACGAATAAGAAAATCGCGTCTCGTTTGTTTGGATAAATTTAAATTCAGTTTGTCATTCTCTCGAGTCATAATCGTATTTGTTTACCTTGCAATTTTCGCCCAAACGGTATGTTTTTAACAGGAAATTGTTTTTGGCAGCCGGCCAGACTGTGACTTGTGTCCTCCGCCGCATGATCTGATTGTGCTGAAGCGAATCGCTCTGCGTTTAGGCCGGGGACTGGGGCGCCGCGGGTGGGACTGGCAGCGGTTCTCGGTTTGTTTCTGATTACATCCCGTGGGTCGCTACGACCACCTTGCCCGATGGGGCTTCGTGTGGAGATGTGCAGGAACGGTTGATCGCGCGGCTGCGCGGCCGGTCCACTGGTTTTCACCGATGGCAAGCGCTTAATTGCCGGCCGGCCTTACCTGGGTACCTGTTAGACAGTTTCGTTTTCGATTGTCCTTGGCCACCGGAACTCTGCGCTCCCGGCGACGAAGGTAGAAGTCCGTACCGCGACGCCCCGAAAACGTTTTCCGGATTGTAGATTGAACTGGCTGCGGTCGGCAGGCATAATGGGCAGGACGATGAAAGCGATCATGGTCATGTTCGACTCGTTGAACCGGAACCTGCTGCCGCCGTACGGCGGTGAGTGGGTGCAGGCGCCAAACTTCCAGCGACTGGCCGAGCGGGCGGTGACGTTTGATACCAGTTATGTCTGTTCCATGCCCTGCATGC
>JBAXOF010000273.1:0-5526 GCA_037133375.1 Verrucomicrobiota bacterium
GCCTACGAAGAGCCCGCGTTCTCACCAACGCGCCTACGAAGAGCCCGCGTTCTCAAGCACGCGCCTACCACGAGTCAGGGCAGCGGGCCGATGCCGACGAGGTCGCGGTCGGCGAGGGCCTCGGTGCGATAGGATGCATCCATGGCGATGGCTTGGCTGAGGTGGCTGCGGGCGCTGGTTTGTTGGCCGAGGGTCCAGAGGTAGCAGGCGAGGTTGTAATGAAACACCGGCATTTCAAACAGCGCTTTGGGACCGCGCAGCAGTTGGTTGCGGGCGGCCAGGGTGTCGCCGGTTTCGTGCAGGCAATAGGCGGCGCTGAGGAAAAAGTCCGGCACGCCGGGCACCTTGGCGCACAGCAGGCGGGCCGTGTCGGCGGCGGCATTCCAGGCGGCGCATTCCATCTGGGCATGCATTTTCAATTTCAGCACATGGGGCTGGGATTGCTGGTCATGGGGCAACCCGCGCAATTCCTGAAGGGCCTCGCCTGGCAAGCCCAATTCAAGCCAGCCGCTTGCGGCGCGTAGGGTCGTCGGCAGATCCATCCGCGGGAGCCTACATGGGGAGCCGACCCGCGCAACAGGATATTGCGGAACCGAAAAAATTGTTTGATTTGCGGCTCGAATATTCTTGGTGGCATGGTCACGGTTCCGGTGTGGACCTATTTTCGCAACGCCAAGCCCCTGCGCCCCAGGCGCTGTCCGTGACACAATTGTTGCGGCGCGTGAAGAATTTGTTAGAGTCGACAGTGGGCGAGGTGTGGGTCGAGGGGGAGGTCTCCAATTTAAAGAAGCAAGGGAGCGGGCACTGGTATTTTTCGCTAAAAGATGCAGGGGCGCAGATCCAATGTGCGATGTTTGGGGCAGGCAAACGGCCGGGGGCGGCGGCGCTGGCGGATGGGGCACAGGTGCGGGTATTGGCGGAAGCCAGCGTGTATGAGGCGCGCGGCCAGCTGCAACTCATCGTGCTCAAGGCCGAAGCGGCTGGTCTGGGAGACCTGGCGGCGCGGTTTGAAGCGTTGAAGCGGAAATTGCAGGCTGAGGGGTTGTTTGAGGCGACCCGCAAGCGGGCGTTGCCAGTGTTTCCCAAGGTCATTGGCATCGTCACCTCAGACACTGGCGCGGCGATCCGGGACATTCTCAACGTGCTGCAACGGCGTGCGCCGTGGGTGCAGCCGGTGTTGTTGCCGGTGCGCGTGCAGGGGCGGGGGGCGGAACTGGAAATCGCCCGGGCCATCGACAAGTTAGGCCGCGCCGAGGCGTTCGGCTATCCGCGTTGCGACGTGCTGATCGTCGGACGCGGGGGTGGGTCGCTGGAGGATTTGTGGTGCTTCAATGAGGAAGTTGTGGCGCGGGCGATTGCGGCGTGTCCATTGCCGGTCATTTCGGCCGTCGGACATGAGATTGATTTCACTATCGCCGATTTTGTGGCCGATCTGCGGGCACCGACACCGAGTGCCGCAGCCGAGCTGGCGGTGCCGGATGGGACTGAGTTGTTAGGGAGGCTGGTCCAAACCCGTCGCCGACTGCTGCGCCTGGCGACAGAACGCCTGGCCCAATCCCAAAGAACCATCGACGGGGTGAAGCGCGGCGTGCTCCAGCGGGGTGGCGAAAAATTGTTGCGCGAGCCGATGCTGCGTCTCGACACGCTGCGGGCGCGGGTTGTTCAAGGGCTGCGCAGTGAAATGGGAGCTGCCGCCTTACGTCTCAACGAGTTGCGGTTCCGCCACGCGGCCCACCACCCGGCGCGGGTGCTCGAACGCCGCCTGGAGCATCTAGCCAACCAGCGCCAGCGCCTCGAGCGGCTCATCCAGGCCGTGCTGCAACGGCAAGGCGAGCGCTTGGTGCGCTTGCGCGGGTTGCTGCGGACCTTGGGTCCGGAAAGCGCGTTTCAACGGGGGTTTTCCATCACGCTGGGTCCGGACGGGCGGATTGCGCGCTCGGCCACGGTGCTGCACCCTGGCGACCTGCTGCAAACTAAGTTTGCCGATGGCGTCACCCGCAGCCGGGTGCTGGATGCCACCACGGAAATCCCCTGATCTGATATTCTTATTTCACAAATTGTGCAAAATCTGCAGAAGCAGGCCTTGACCCGGCGGCGGGGCTGCGCATAGCGTCGCCGCGCATTAGGACGCCCCGAGTGCAATCATCCATTGTGTAGCCACCGCTATTATGAATATCCACGAATACCAAGCCAAGGAGCTGTTTGATCGATTTGGCGTGCCTAGCCCACAAGGCAAGGCCGCCGCCACACCCAAGGAAGCCTACGACGCGGCCAAATGGCTGGCCGTCAAAAATCTGGTGGTCAAGGCTCAGGTCCACGCCGGAGGGCGCGGCAAGGGGGTGTTTAAGAACGGCTTCAAGGGTGGCGTCCAAGTGGTCAACTCACCTGAGGAAGCACGCAAAGTGGCCACCAAGATGCTCGGCGAAGTGCTTGTCACCAAACAAACCGGCGAGGCCGGCCGGCTTGTCCGCAAGGTGATGGTGATCGAGGCGGTGAGCATTGAGCGGGAAATCTATCTGGCGATTCTGATGGATCGTGAGTCGCGCCAACCGGTGATCATCGCGTCCACCGAAGGCGGCATGGACATTGAGGACGTGGCCGCCAAGACCCCGGAGAAAATCATCCGCGAGTCGGTCAATCCGCTGGCAGGGTTGCAGGCCTATCAAGTGCGCAAACTCTGCGACGCGCTCGGCCTCAATACCACGGCGCGCCAATTCGGGCGCTTGCTCCATGCGCTCTACAAGCTGTTCATCGAATGTGATTGCTCGATGGTGGAGATTAACCCGGTGGTGGTGACCAGCGATGACCACGTGTATGCGCTGGATGCAAAATTCAATTTTGACGACAACGCGTTGTTTCGCCATCCGGAGATTTCAGCGATGCGCGATCCGGAAGAAGAAGATCCGCGCGAAGTGGCGGCTTCCGAGTTCGGGCTCAACTACATCGGGCTGGACGGCAACATCGCCTGTCTGGTCAACGGCGCCGGGCTGGCCATGGCCACCATGGATATCATCAAATACTACGGCGGCGAGCCGGCTAATTTCCTTGATGTGGGCGGCGGTGCCACCAAGGAACAAGTGGTGGCCGCCTTCAAGATCATCATGGGCGACGCCAAGGTGCAGGGCATCCTGGTCAATATCTTCGGCGGCATCATGGATTGCGATGTGATTGCCAACGGCATCGTCGATGCCACCCGCGAAGTGGCCTTGAGCCTGCCACTGGTGGTGCGCCTGGAAGGCAACAACGTCGATGCTGCACGCCAAACCCTCGCCCATGCCGGAGTCGCCCTTATCACCGCCGACACCATGGCGGATGCCGCCCAGAAAATCGTCGCCGCCGTCAAATGAGGTGTCGCGTTCTCCCCTATCCCAACATCTACCTTATTTTCCCATGTCCATTCTCGTTGACGAAACCACCAGGGTCTTGGTCCAAGGCATCACCGGCAGCTTTGGCGCCCGCCACGCGCAGCTTAGCATTGATTACGGCACCCAGATAGTAGCCGGCGTCACCCCGGCCAAAGGCGGCCAGATCTTTGAGCATGCCGGCAAGAAAGTGCCGGTGTTTGACACGGTGTCTGAGGCTGTTAGGGAAACCGGGGCCACCGTCTCGGTCATTTTCGTGCCCTGTGTGTATTCGGGCGACGCGATTCTGGAAGCGGTGGACGCCGGGTTGGAGTTGGTGGTGTGCATCACGGAAGGCATCCCGGTCATGGATATGATGCGGGTGCGCGCCATGATGGCCGGATCCAAGACCCGTCTGGTCGGGCCTAACTGCCCGGGGATTGTCACGCCGGGGCGCGGCGAGAAAAGCCAGGGTGGTTGCCGTATCGGGATTTCTCCCGGCTACATTCACCAGCGTGGCAACGTCGGGGTGGTGTCCAGGTCCGGCACACTCACCTACGAGGCGGTCTGGCAACTGACCCAACTTGGCTACGGCCAGAGCACCTGCGTGGGCATCGGCGGCGATCCGATCAACGGCACGTCGCATCTGGATGTGTTGAAACTTTTCAATGACGATCCGGAGACAGAAGCTATTATCATGATCGGGGAAATTGGTGGCAATGCCGAGGCGGAAGCCGCGCGCTGGGCCAAGGAGCATTGCAAGAAGCCGATCGCCGGTTTCATCGCCGGGGCCACCGCGCCTGCGGGTCGCCGCATGGGGCATGCCGGGGCCATCGTCGGCGGCGAGGAAGACACTGCCCGCGCCAAGAAACGCATTCTCGCCGAGTGTGGCATCGCCGTGGCGGAAACCCCCAGCGTCATGGCCAGCACCTTGCGCGAGCGCTGGGGCAAGTAGATCTATCAGTCCAAGCCCTCGAACGCCGCGTCCACCACCAGATCGTTGGCCAGTTTTTCCACTTCCCGGCGCAAGTCGGCCAGTTGGCAGGTGGCGGGGATGCGCAGGGTGATGGTGGCGTGAAACAGCATCTCGCCGGACATCGGCGCGCTGGTGCACGTGCTGCTGAAGTCCTCGACATTGACGCCATGGACCGCGAGGGCGGCGGCGATTTGTTGGACAATTCCAGGCCGGTCCTGGCCGAGGATGTCGAGCCGAGCCAGACGCTGCAGGGCCATGGCGTCTGCGCCACGATCCACCTGCACGGTGATCGTTAGACCATGTTGGCCCAAGCCATGCAAAGCGGCTTCCAAAGCGGCTTGTTGGGCCTTGGCGATGTGGACGCGCAGGATGCCGGCGAACTCGCCGCCTAAGCGGCACATCCGGCTCTCGAGCCAGTTGCCGCCATGATCGGCCACCAGGCGCGCCATCGATTCTATCAGGCCAGGCCGGTCCTTGCCAATCACCGTCATCACCAGAGGGACATGCATGGCTGTCCTTTATCTTGCTCCAGACGCTCTGACAAGCATAAGCCCGAAATCCGGAGTTGAATTCCTGCAATGGGGGAAGAGCAACCACAGATTACACGGGAACTCTCCATGTGACCCTGGCGGTTCTCAGCCAGGGTCTCGTGGCGGGAGGCTGTCTGATGTTAGGGGGGCGGGTGACCGCCGTGCCCACAGGGCGTGATGAGATACGTTGTTGCTCCGCTGGAGATCGGTGGCTAGAAGATGTCTATGAAATCGACAGGTGCTTTGGATATTATCATCGGACTCGTGACCGCATGGCTGGGTTTTCCCCAAGCCATGGCTCAACCGATAAGCTTGACGGTAAACCAAGACCATGCCACAGCCCACGGGGCGGCTGGCATGGGAGTGCAATTTATTGGAGCCGAAGACGCGCAGGCAAAAATCCTGGAAGAGATGAACGAATTTTTCGTGAGTCTCAACATCAAACCGGGCTTGGTGGCAGCCACTGCATACCCCAAGTCAAACAGCCTCGTTTTCGCCCTTAGCACGCCCCCTGCGGAAACCAAAACCCTAGATTTGGCCAAACGTCCCGAATTTGAAATCAAGGATGACTGGGTGAAACTACCAACGGCTAAAGGACCACTCCGGTCTGTTTTAACGGTTTCCAAAAAAGGCTCTTCAGCAGAATCTGTGGGTGAACTGCGGTTCTGGTAGATCTCCA
>JBAXOF010000274.1:0-5496 GCA_037133375.1 Verrucomicrobiota bacterium
GTCATCAACAAGGTGGACGATCAAAAACATGAATCCATCTTTGCCGATTTCTCGCGACTCGGTTTCACCTCCACCCTGTTTGTTTCCGCGGAGCACGGCCGGAATTTCGGTCACCTCTGCGATGCCATCGACGCCGCCATCGCCCCGCTCGTTGCGCAAACCGAAGCCATCGCCGAAGTGGCGGAAGCCGTCGGCATCAAGCTCGCCATCGTCGGCAAGCCCAATGCCGGCAAGTCCTCGCTGGTCAATGCTATCCTCCACGACGCGCGCACCATTGTCTCAGAGATTGCCGGCACCACCCGCGATGCGGTGGACTTGCCCTACACATTCCAAGGTGAGCGCTTCACCCTTATTGACACCGCCGGGCTGCGCCCCCGCGGCAAGCGCGACAATTCAGTGGAGGTGTTTTCCGCGATGCGTTCGGAAAAAGCCATCCGCCGCGCCGACCTCTGCGTGCTCGTCATCGACCTAGCCACCGGCATCACCGCCCAAGACCGCAAGATCGCCCAACTCATCCTTGAGGAAAAAAAACCCTGCATTATCGCCCTCAACAAATTCGATCTCTATCACCCAGATACCCCGCACAAAGCGCGCCTGGAACACGCCGCCGAACATGTCCGCCGCGAGTTGTTCTTCCTCGCCTACGCCCCGTTTGTCGCCTGCTCGGCCAAAACCGGCGCCTCCGTCGACCACGTCCTCAAGGAAGCCCTTAAAGTTCGCAAGGGTGCCCAAAACATTCCCGGCACCGGCGTGCTCAATCGCATCCTCCACGCCGCCTTTACCAAAACCCCGCCGCCCATCGATAACAAGCTGCGCCGCCGCCTCAAACTCTACTACGCCACTGCCGCCACCAACGAGAAATACAGCGTCATCCCGGTCCCCATCATCGTCCTTTTCGTCAATGACAAACGCCTCATGGCTAACAGCTACGAGGCCTATCTGACCAACCGCATGCGCGAATCCCATCCCGCCCCTGGCGTGCCCATCCTCTTCTCGGTGCGCTCGCGCACCCGCCGTGAATGGGAACCCCGCGAAAAATCCCAAGGCCATTGAACTAACGCATCCCATGCCCGCCAAGAATTTCCATGTCCGTCAGGCCGCCGTCTCCGCTCTTCACGCGTGGGCCCAGGGCCACGATTACGCCGAATCCCTCATCGAACGCCATGCCCAGCGCCGCAAGCTGTCCTCGCCGGACCGCGGCTTGCTCCAAGCCATCCTCTTCGGCGTGCTGCGCCACCGCAGAGTGTTAGACCACTGGATCGGCGAACTCCGTGACGGCAAACTCGATCCCGAAACCCGCGATGTCCTGCGCGTCGGGCTCTGCCAACTCCTGATCCTGAATCTGCCCGACCACGCCGCCGTGAACGAAACCGTGGAGGCCGGCAAGGCCAGCGTCCGCAGCCTCGTCAATGCCGTGTTGCGCCGCACCACCACGTCCCGCAAGCGCTTGTTAGATATGCTGTCGGACCTCCCGCCGGCCGTCGTCCACTCGCATCCGGACTGGCTCTACAACCATTGGAAAGCCGCCTTCGGTAAGGCCAACACCCTGGCCCTGATGGAGTGGAACAACCAACCGGCGGAAACCTTCTTCCGCCTCAACCCCCTCGTCCCACCACCCGCGTCACTCCCTGGCACCCCGCTGGCCGGTGCTCCGTTTTTTTTCAAACTCGAAGGCCCCCTGCCCACCGCGTTGTTGGCCTCAGGCGCTGTCTATATCCAAGACCCGGCCACGCGGCATGCTGTCGATCTGCTAGACCCGCAACCCGGCGAGCGCATTTTGGATGCCTGCGCCGCGCCCGGCGGCAAGGCCTTTCTCATCGCCGCCGCGCTGGGTTGCGCCAAGACCCTCACCTGCACCGATTCTAACGAAAAACGCATACCCCGCCTGCAACAAAACCTCGCCCGCCTCAATGCTGCTGAGGCCAGCATTGCCGTCCACGATTGGACCCAGCCCGCGCCGGCCGAGTGGCACGGCACCTTCGATGGCATTCTTCTCGATGTCCCCTGCTCCAATACCGGGGTGATCCGCCGCCGCGTCGATGTGCGCTGGCGCCTGCAAGCCCCGGACATCGCCAAGCTCGTCCACACTCAGCGTCAAATTCTGGCCCACGCCCTGCCCTGCCTCAAACCCGGCGGCCGCCTCGTGTATTCGACCTGCTCGCTTGAGCACGCCGAAAACCTCGGCCAGGTCGAGGCGTTTCTCGCTGCCCACCCCGATCTCACACTCCACTCGACCCGCGAGGCACTGCCCTTCCGCGATCACACTGACGGCGCCTTCGCCGCCCGCATCGAGTGGCCGGCGGAGTGCCCCCCTGAGCTGGATCAACCCCGCTCCTGAGCTGGATCTCCAAACCAACATCGTCGCGGAAACGGATGGTTTGATGGACGCCCTCATCACAGGGCAAGATACCATCCAACACACTGGCCAGCCAAAACGCCCTGGCCTGGTAATGACGATTAATGACGCAATGACGCGCTTACTTGAAATTGTCATTGACAGGGGGCTACATGCTTCATTAACAGCGCCTTCACGACCTGCCACGATACCTAAGTTTAGCCATTGCACGGCGGACTTTTTTGGGGGGCGCATCTCTGCCCGTAACCTGTTTTACCAGATGAAACCAACCCATTCGCTTCACTTCCTAGCCGGATTCATCATCGCCCTGCTCGTTCCGCACTATGTGCAGGCTGACAGTGGTACTTGGATTAATGACGGCAGCAGCTCGTGGAGCACTTCTGGAAATTGGAGTGGTGGCACGGTGGCCGACGGTGCGGACTTCATCGCCAACTTCAACACCATGGATCTAACTGCCGACCGGACCGTGAGTATCGATTCCGCTCGCTCCATCGGCAGTTTGGTTTTCGGCGACACAAACACCACCAGCGCCGCTGGTTGGATACTCGACAATAACGGCAATGCCGCCAATGTTCTGACTCTGTCCGGGGTTGCTCCCACTATCTCAGTTAACGCTCTGGCTACTGACAAGAAGACTACAATTAGTGCCAGACTCGCAGGCACTGCCGGCATGATGATGAACGGCGGCGGCACATTGGAACTCGGTGGCGCAAACACCCTCAGCGGCACCATCAGTGTCGGCAGCGGCTCGGCAGGCAACGCCTTGCTTCTCGTCAACGGTGGCACCATGGCCACAAACAGCACCCGCAGTCTCTCCATTGGGAATTCGACCTTCGGCGGCAACCGTGTGACTATTTCAACGCCGGGAACGAAAGCCAGTCCCTCGTTGTGGATCTGGGGCAACAATTGTCAGTTCAACATGGGCGTGTCCTCGTCCAATAACTGCCTGACCGTCTCAAACGGCGCTTATCTCTACCAGAGCAGTACCAATGGCATCAACACTTGCACCATCGGCACCAACGCCGGAGCAAATAGCAACTCGATTACCGTCACGGGCACTGGTTCGACTATTGACAGAAGTGGCGCATTGGGCTCTACCATAAATGTCGGCGCGGCGGGCGACGGTAACGGCGTCACCATCAGCGCGGGCGGCCTGGTGAAGCCCAGAAGGTGGGTCGTGGGTGCCAACGGCGGCGATAATAATTTTGTCCTGGTTACCGGGAGCGGGGCATCGAGCACGATCAATGATACAACCAATTCGCTATTCGAGATCGGCAGCGTGAGCGGCTCCGATGGCAACTACTTCTCCGTGGAGGCCGGCGGTCTCTTCAGTTTCTCAGGCACAGGGAACAGCCGGAACTTCTCGATCGGTAGGGATGGCAGCAACAATTACCTCAAGGTCAGCGGAACCGATTCGACCATGACGGTCGGCTGGGCGGTAGGGGCCAACAACAGCTTGCCCGTAGGCGTCGGTGGATTTGTCACCGGTGTCGGCACTATTACCGACGGTGGCAGCGGCAATTATCTTGAAGTATCTAACGGTGGCGCGGTGACCTTGACTACATCTTTGTATGTGTTGGGCGTGAACTCGGTCGTCTATCTGGGTAACGGATCAGCCACCGGCACCCTCACGGTTGGCGCGGCAACAGGAGGATCTTCAGCATACTCCGCAGGTATCTACCTGAAGAATGCGAGTGGACGGCTGAATTTCAACGGCGGCCGCTTGATCGCCGCTACAAACGGAGAGTTGGTCTCTGGCGCGGGTCAGATCCAACTCGATGGACCCGCCTGTTTTTCCACAGGCCAAGCTGACTCGACGGTCGCCACATCGATCACCGGCAGCGGCACGCTCACCAAGGAGGACGGCGGCACACTCACTCTCTCTGGTTCGAATTCCTACACTGGTGACACCGTGATCCAAGGCGGCGTGCTGCGGGTCGGCACCGCCGGAGCTCTGCCCGCCAACTCAAAGGTGATTCTTGCCGGCGGCACGCTTGACCTGAACGGGCAGAGCGCCACCGTGAAGTCCCTGATGGTGAGTGGGACGAATACCGTCATCGACTTCGGCACGGCGGCGGGTTCTAACACACTGCGCCTCACCGATGGTGCCGTCACTGGTTGGACCGGCAACCTGCGCGTGTTAAATTTCGACATGGCAAACGACCGGTTGTTTTTCGGGGCCTCCGCCTCCGCGATCAACGGTAATCAGTCGCGCGTGGTGTTCGTCAACCCCGTGGGTTTGCCCCCCGGCGACTATGCGCTTGGCCTCACTGCTTTCGGAGAGGCATCGTATGCCCGTGCATTCGGGGATTCTTCCCCATTCCCCGTATCCTCTCTGCCCGGCAAGACCTACGCCTATGACTCCATGTCCCGCCTGACGCGCGTAACCTATCCGGACGGCCGCTACACGACCTACCAGTATGACGCCGCCAGCAACCTGTCCTCGGTTCTCAGTGTCTTCGCCGGACCGGACATTAACGGCAACGGAGTGCCGGACAGTTGGGAGATCCGCTACTTCGGGACCACTGCCGCCACCGGCAGTGGTCCCGACTCCAACCACAACGGAACCCCCGACCTCATGGAATTCGCGTTGGCCGCAGATCCCACACGCTCACGCGCCGAGAACTTGCCAGTCACGAACATCCGCAGTGTCGCAGGCCACAACTATCTCCACATCACCTTCCATCGCAACAAGCAGGCACCCAGCCTGACCTATACGCCGCAGGTCTCCAGCGATCTCAAATCCTGGCAATCGGGCCCTGATCACTTCGAACAAGTCGGCAACCCAGTGGACAATTACGACGGCAGCGACACGGTGGTTTTCCGCTGTAAAACGGATTTGGCGACGGCGGCTTCGCTGTTTGTCCGGATCACTGTTAATTCGAATTAACATGAGCCCCATGTGATAAACGTCAACCAAGTAATCCCTATCCCCGCAGATGCCAACGAGCAAATCCACCGTAATAGTAATGATTTCAATCGGCATGCTCTTTGCCGGTCTTGATGCTCAAGCCGAATTATCGGCCAACCGAAAATAGCCATGATTACAACACGAAAAATTCATTCTGTGGCAGCTTGCCTTATTTTTTGGCTCTTCAGCAGAATCTGTGGGTGAACTGCGGTTCTGGTAGATCTCCAAG
>JBAXOF010000275.1:0-5486 GCA_037133375.1 Verrucomicrobiota bacterium
CCCAATTTCGCAAGGGCGAGCGCGGCCGGTGGCAGCTGTTCGAAGCGTAGTTTGGCCGCGAATTCACCCAGCTGTTGTGCGAGCGTTGGTTTTAACACGACTCCTCCTGCCGGCGGCGAGCGGCGCGCCGTATTGATTCGAATGCGGAGAGTTTATTCCACTTTCGTTCGGCGCGTCGTGTCGAGCAGTGCAAATGCTTCGCTGAAACGGGAGCGCCCTTCGTCGTGCAGCGGTTTGACCGCCAGCACGAACGCGGCGCGTTCATCCGGTGTCAGTTCGACGATCTCGCCTCCCGCATCGAGGATGGCCTGGCGCGCCACTTCTTCCTCGCGTACCGCCAGTTCGCGCTGCACGAGAACCGCCGCCCGGGTCGCCGCCATCATCGCGGTCTGCAGCGCGGCGGGTTCCGTGCCGCCGGCGCGACGGATGCCGTCCGCCAGAAAATTCACCGCGTCATAGCCGAGCGCGGCGAGGGCGAGGGGATCACTCCCGTTCGTTTCCCGGTAGGCCCGGACGAAGGCCGCGGTTTTCTCCGAGGGTTCGCCGGCGGAGAAGTGGCTCGTGAAGTAGCAGTTGTTCACCGCTTCGCCGCCGGCCGAGAGAAATCCCGGGGACTCCCAGCCATCCGAGCCGAGGAACGGTTGCCCGATCCCGAGCGGACGCGCTTGTTTGATGATCGCGGCGGCCTCCGAAAAATACGCGGGGAGGAAGATGACATCCGGCTGCGCGGCCTTGATCGCTTGGAGCGGAGCGGAGAAATCCGCGGCCCCGCGGCGGTAGGTTTCTTTCGCGGCCATTTTCCCGCCGCCCCCGACAAAATCTCCCCCCTCAAAAGCCGTCTTCTTCTGCCTGCCTACCGGCTCACGTCCGCCATTTCTTATGACGTCCAACCCGCCGCCCACACCCGCCGTCCTAGTGGTTTGCCTTGATGCCACCAAGACGAACGCCCCGCAGGGTCACAACCGAGCAGACTAAACCGGTCGCCACCACGCTACCCTGGTCCACCTTCAATGCTTTGTCGTTACCACACCATTGCCTTGAACCGTCCTGCCGACGGTTATTCGACATTTTTCAACATGCCCCAACAGCGGCTCCGCGCTTGGTACCGCCTACACACCACGGCATCACCGTGGATACCGTTGACACGCATTCTAACAGACGCGCGCGCGGTTGGATCCATGGGCTCCGGGTGCCGGGGTTGCCGACACTCTATTCACTGTCCATCATCATTGGGACCTTGGCGGATCCAAATAGACCCGCAGTTCAAATCAAGGAGAGGGCGTGGTCCTTCGGGGGAGTCTCACCCGTTGGTTTTGTTAGCGAGAATGGGCCCGCAGGCAGCTCGTCGGAGAGAACAAAACCCGGGTGAAAGATTGGTTTAGAATAGGTGTGCAAATTATTTCGGATGTGACTAATTCGCATTTGACTCCGACGAAATAACCACCCGCAAGAGCGGGAGGTGGGCAATTCCGTCAGTCAAAGCTGGCCTGCGATGTAGTCCATGAGTGGCTGAAGATATTCTTCAGACGTTCGACTCATGATTCCCCGCAGGTCGGAGGCTGATAGTTTCAGCCCCAGACGATTTCTCAGGCAGCGGAAAAGCCTGGTATAGGAGTGGCCGTGATAGGACAACCATTTCGCCGGGTGCAATGTGATTGATTGGATGAATTCGGAACGAAGTGCGGGATGATGGTTGTAATATATAATGGCGCAGTAAGTGTAGGATATTGCCAGCATCGCAGCCTGTCTTGCAGACGGCATGCCTGACCGGCAAACGAATGCCGCATACGGAGCGGAGTGCGCGCATCGTTCGAGCTGTGAGTCCGTCAATTTGGATGCTGCATAACGGATCATTTCGTGCGGATGATCCACCACTGCCTTCTCGACAAGGGCAGGCGACAGTTCCTCAAAAGCATGCATTACCGCACCACGCAAGCATCGCCGAACGCACGACCTGATCTGCCCCCTCGTTAGGAGGTATTTGTAATGCGCCAATGCATGCGCAGGATAGTCATTGATGCAGATACGGATTTCATCATAGGTGGCCATTGAGGGTGCCAGGCAGAAAAAGCGCTCCAGCTTATTCAGATGCCAGTGCTGAATTTGTCTGCAAAGAATGTCGTTGAGCCAAGTCGGATGGGTTTCAACGAGAAAATTCTGCAACGCACAGTCAGATGAATCAACCTGATGGTCCGGAGCAATGTCACACAGTTCTATTAGATTCACGACCTGCTGATGACAGTAGTCAGTACAAGTCAGCTTGAGTCGTCGGGGCACCCAATCACGCTCGATACGATAGTATTGGCAGATGAATTTGCCGCCCTTGAGGTCATTTGCGCAGATTGCGACCAGGTCGCGCTGATGGACGTCTATGATCAGCGCACTGGGTTTGCCCTCGTCTCGGCCGAGGACAACTCCCTGACTGACAGTCGGGATTCCAGAGCCACAGAAGAATATCCGATATATTGCTAGATTTCTCCAGGTGTGATAGCCATCCTTGTATTCAAAGACCATTCTTGCGGTGCATGTATCTAATTGTTTGCAAGTGTGTGTCATCGCGCTTGAGTAGTGATGGGTTCCAGAATGAATTGATAGATTGCCTCCTTTGCGGCACACATGTGGCTAACGGCCTCCTCAATCGTTCGTCTCATGAAAGCCGGAAGTCCTGGACAAACATGCGGTGTCAGCAGGTCCGGCAGGAGATGGATGGTTTGTTGGCCGGGACGCCGCAATCCATGATGGAGCAGCGTCACGGCACCATCAGAAAGCCAAGACGCATTCCAAACCGGGAAATTCGGATGTTTTGGCACGCTAGGCGGGATTGGATCTTTAGTGAATTCCCAGTGACGGAATAATCCACGGTCTAGGTATATTCCTGCTTTCATAAATGCTTCGACAGCGATTGCCGAAGCTCCTGAAAAGGCAGGCAGGATCGGAATAAGGCCCGCCTTTGAAGATGCGTCACGGAGGCAACTATTTTTCAACACGTCAAGCACCGCTGGGTCCGTGGAAAATCCGGCCTTTAAATCAATGATCAAAAACTTGCTTTTTGTGCGAGCCTCGATGCAGACATCCGCAAGAGTTTCTAGATTCCTTGGCGTATCTCCAAATTGATTCGAACTGTCCAGTAACCAGAGTCGTTTCAGTGCTAAACCAATTTTTTCTGGATAGAGGTGCCAGTGGTCGAATGTAGCCAGGATTGCCGGAATCCCCTTGGAAACGCATGTGAAATAGGTTTCCCATGCGAACATGGAGCCCCCGCATCCTCCTAATGGGTTGGTGACAATGGCAATGTGCAGTCCGGGAGTTAGTATGTGTTTCATATTATAGCAGGTATAGTTGTTTTGTTTTCATTTCTCCATCTTCACGCCTGCCGCAGGCCGGACGCGCAAGCGCACGGGCTGGGCCTATAGTCTTTTTAAGGAATCGTCGTGGTTACCAACCTATTCCTGGTCTTACATATAAGCCGATTATCACTGCGGCTAGTAAACATTCTATCCGGCTGGTGTTACCTCATTCTCCATGAAAATTAAGGTATAGGAACGGTCGTCCTCAGTTACAATAGTGACCATAATCGATTTTCTCATAAAATTGGTGACATTGTATCGTGAAACAATAGCTTCGCCATTTGCCAGTGCTTGTTTGTTCAATTCGACGTCCTCTGCGGACATTTGGCTCCAGTCGCATTCCTGATGCCGCCGGAGGAGCGGCGTCGGGTCGATTCCTAGATTGCTCACGCCGGGAGAGATTATGATTTCTCCCAACGGGATAATGGGGTGATTATTATAGTAGTTCATGCTTGTCTTTTTTGTGAATATGGATTGCCTCATATCAACGATGCGATGTGGTCAAAGAATGCCTGCCTGCCGGAAGGATCCATCCGGTGGTACATCGCGATCAGGGTGGCAGCGTCCGGCCTGATCTCAAGATGGCGAGCGAGTCCGGAGAGAATGGCTGTGAAGCCACCGCCTTGGTGGACGGCGAGCCATACAGTTGGAAAAGCGGCAATGCTGTCGAGGATGTCGCGCTGCAAGCCCGGTGGTGGTTCGTATCCGATGCCGAGGAAGAGTTTCTGGTAGAGCACGGACCACAGGACAGCCCGCCGCTCCGGCGGTAACCTGCGGCGGCAATTCACCGCGAATACCGTTCGCGGTTCCCTGGTGGAGCAGAATGCAAACTCTTTGTTGGTGAGTTTATCTGCCGCATTGAGAAGCGCGGCGGCGGGGTGTTTTTCCAGATGACTGGTCCTCGTCCAATGCGGTAGCCGCTCGATGGCGAAGGACACCGCGCCGCGTGGGGACTTTTGCATGCAAAAGGCAACCTGGGAAGGTGTGAGTCGGTCAATCCAACGGGCTAGCGCCCAGTAGGGCGATGCCATTGAACACCGCCAGATATCCTCCCGGGTGACCTGTCGCGGTGTGAACTGATAGAACAGGCCTGTATCGTGGATTTCCCAGTGCCGCAGTTGGGCGTCGAGGATTTCCTGAAGCCATGGAGGCTGATTAGCGGAGAATAGCAGGCCCAGATCCTCGTCGGAAACTGCGGGCGGTGCGATGTCGGCGGCTGGTGACGACTGTAGGATGGATTTGATCACATCCTGCGGAATCGGGCGGTTTCTGGATTCGATCGGTGATATTTCGAAGTCCTTTCCGATGCGGAAATAGCGCCAGTTTTCCGTCCCGCTGGCGGTTGGCTGAATGATCAGGGCGAGGCTGTGTGGTGCTACTTTCAAGATCAACGCACAAGTTGGTCCGACACCGAGTCCGACGACCGGGCCGTCGGCGGAGGCTGCGGGATCACGATAGGTGCGATGATAGCTGGTAATTTGCGGAAATGATCGGGGGTCAGGGCATGACGGTGACTCGAAAGCCGCCAACGCCGTGCCGTCGCAGGAAGAGATGATTGTGTGATTCATGAGTCTTAGATTTTGGAAGCAATGTAATAGCGCAGCGGACCGCGGTTGGCTGGGGCCATCCGGCGAAGCATTAAGGCGATTGCTTTGGCACCAAAGCAGATGCCGAGCAGATGATTCAGACGTCCGAAGATATGGGGAAATCCTGGGTTACTTTTGAGCCATTCGTCCGGGAATTGTGTTAGTGATTCGAAGATCTCCTTGCGGAAGGCGCGACCCAGGGTGTGACGATCCGTGTGCCATGCGACGCCAAAGGTGGTCGCGAGCAGGATCGCGGCTCTTCTATCGTCCGTCATCAAATGGCGCGAACGATAGGCAGTGATGGGATCCGCCTTGGCACACCGTCGCAGTTCTACATTGGAGAGGGCATGCAGGTGGTTTTGAAGCAGGTAGGTTGCATTCCGTTTCTGGCGGAAGGATTGAGGCGGAAGGTTTCCTAACAATGGGTCAGTTTCCGGTAGAGCGAGCCTGCGGATGCAGGACGCTTCCAGCTCCGGCGTCAACCGGTGGCGGAAGTCGGTAAGGCGGCGTAAAGAAATAAACTTGACAAAGTGCTTAAAATTCCTTAAGTGCT
>JBAXOF010000276.1:0-5485 GCA_037133375.1 Verrucomicrobiota bacterium
CCTCCGCCATAGCTTAGTTTAGCCACTGCTTGGTCGGATTTTCGGGGCCGCCTCACAGAAACGGTTCGAGCAGATCATTTAGCATGTTTAAGCATAAACTTATCTGGTTGATTGCAATTTTGGGCATGTTTGCGATTGTTTTCTGCCATGCACTTTCAATACTTCCAAGCTCTACGATCAAGTGGAAAATCGATAAGGGATCCTCGAGGCAGATTCGTGATTTTCTCGCGAGAGGAGGAGACCCGAATATGGAGTTTTCTACAGGGGGTGGCACAAAGTCGACAACCAGACCTCTCCACTATGCTGTGAGGCAAGGCAATGTCAAGATCTGTGAAATACTGCTAGAGTATGGCGCCAATCCTAATTTGAGAGACTATAATAAACAAACCGCGTTAATGAATGTTTTTACATATGGAGCAAATGCGGAAAGCAAGAATAGGGTGTTTGACTTACTGCTTCCATTAACCAATTTGTCACTTCAAGATGAAGGAGGGCGCACCGTGCTTCATTACATTGCATTATATGGGAATGCTGAGCAGTATCGTCGAGTTGCTGAAATGAATCCCGGCTTAGCCAATGTACTGGACAAGGGGGGGAAATCCCCTCATGAAATGGTCCCGTGGCCGTACAAGTAAATACTCCTGCGGTTGGTTGCCAGCGGGAGGGCAGCAGTAAGGTCGTGGATTGGTCATGGCAGGCAGGCGTCCAAGCACGGCGGCGAGGTAGGCCTCCAGGTTGTGGCCATGGCGGCGGGCGCATTCCTCCCGCGTCCCACTTCCCGCTTGTCCCCCGCCAACCGCCGTGCTATCACACAGCAACGCAATGACCACCGCCCTTCAATGCCCGACTGCCGCCACCTTCCCGGTGTCCATCCGGCGTCGTGAGGCGAGCAGAATCCGGGGCAATTTGCACGTCTGCGGCGGCTCGGCTACAAACCCAAAAATAGATGAGCTAGAAATGACCTTGATCGGTGGCAGTGGTGTGGCAGAGATGTGTCGGATGGTGGAATTCCACACGGATTCCACACAACCAGCCGTATCACCAGTCACAACCATGCATCACGAACCAATTCCAGTAACGCACCAATGCCCATGAAATCAACGATTGCCGCAAGAACCACCATAGATGGAGCCGTTCTCCGAACGGTCCGGCTGAGGCAGGGTGGCGATACCATTACTGGTACTAACAATTCTCAAAAATGCCGCTTGAAGGGCGCGTGATGGCAGTGCAAACCGTTGCGACCTTGTCCCCAGCGGACGCCTCGGAGAGGCGTCCCTGCCATGTGGCCGACCACCCGCTACAACCCGCGCAGTTCCTTGGTCACCGCCGCCACCGTCTCGGCCATCGGGATGGCCCGCCCGACCTCCGCTTCCAAGCTGGTCATGGCCACGCCGGCGATGCCGCACGGGGTGATGGCTAGAAACGGCGGCAGGCACTCGTTGGTGACGTTGAGGGCGAAGCCGTGCATGGACACCCACTTGCGCACGCCCACGCCGATTGAGGCGAGTTTGCGGTTGGCGACCCACACACCAGTTAGATTATCCCGGCGTCCGGCGGTGATACCAAAAGCAGCGCAGGCACGGATCAGCGCGTCCTCGATGCCGCGCAGATGCAGGTGCAAGTCGCGGCCGCGTGTGGATAGGTCGAGAATCGGATAGCCGACGAGTTGGCCCGGCCCGTGATAGGTTGCCTGGCCGCCGCGGTTGGTTTCAAGCACGGGGTGGGGGAGGCTTGTGGCATCCCGCAGCGAGGATTGGTCCCGCAGCCGCCCGATGGTGTATACCGAGCGGTGCTCTAATAAATAGAGCAACTCCCCGCCGCGGCCTTCCAGAATCGCCTCGACCGCCTGTTCTTGCAGGCGCAGTGCATCCTGATAGTCTATCAAATCAGGGAGGTGAATGACGGGCAACATCAATGGCAGACCGGACAGGCGCTCAGCGAGGTGAAGAAATCGTTGCCCTTGTTATCGACGAGGATGAAGGCGGGGAAATTCTCGACGGTGATTTTCCAGACCGCTTCCATGCCGAGTTCGGGGAAGGCGACGATTTCCTGGGACTTGATATGGTCCTGGGCTAACAAGGCGGCGGGACCGCCGGTGGAACCTAGATAGAAGCCGCCGTGTTTTTTGCAGGCATCGGTGACTTGTTGCGAACGGTTGCCCTTGGCCAGCATCACCATCGACCCACCATGCGCCTGGAACAATTCCACATAACTGTCCATGCGTCCGGCCGTGGTTGGGCCGAACGACCCGGACGGCAGGCCCGCCGGAGTCTTGGCCGGACCGGCGTAATAGACCGGGTATTTCTTAAAGTATTCCGGGAGTTCGCCGGTGTCGTCGAGGATTTCCTTGAGCTTGGCGTGGGCGATGTCGCGGGCGACGATGATCGTGCCTGTTAGGGCAAGCGCGGTGGTCACCGGATACTTGGCCAGAGTGGCGAGCGTTTGCTCCATGCCGAGGTCGAGATTGATAGGCACGCCCTTGAACTTCCAGTCGCGGAACCGCTCGGGAATGAAACGGCCGGGGTTTTTCTCGAGCTTCTCGAGGAAGATGCCGTCCTTGGTGATTTTCGCCAGTGCCTGGCGGTCGGCGGAGCAGGACACCCCGATGCCCACCGGACACGAGGCCCCATGCCGCGGCAACCTAATGACGCGCACGTCCAGCGCAAAGTATTTGCCGCCAAACTGGGCACCGATGCCGATCTCACGCGCCGCTTCTAACAATTCCTTTTCCAGTTCGAGGTCGCGGAACGCCCGGCCATGCTCATTGCCGGTGGTCGGCAACTCGTCGTAGTAATGAGTGGAGGCGAGCTTGACGGTCTTGAGGCAGGTTTCCGCCGAGGTGCCGCCGATGACGAACGCAAGATGATAGGGCGGGCAGGCGGCGGTGCCCAGCGAGCGCATCTTTTCAACACAGAACTCCTTGAAACGCTTGGGATTGAGCAGGGCCTTGGTTTCCTGATAGAGAAAGGTCTTGTTGGCGGAGCCACCGCCCTTGGTGACGAAGAGAAACTTGTAGGCCGCGCCCCCGGTGGCATAGAGGTCGATTTGGGCGGGCAGGTTGGTCTTGGTGTTGACTTCCTCAAACATGCTGAGCGGGGCGGTTTGGGAGTAGCGCAGGTTTTCCCGGGTGTATGTCTGATAGATTCCTTTTGAGAGAAATTCCGCATCATCGCCCTCGGTCCACACCTGTTGGCCCTTTTTGCCGACGATGGTGGCGGTGCCCGTGTCCTGACAGAATGGCAGAATCCCGTGCGCCGCGATTTCGGCATTCTTGAGCATCATCAGCGCGACCATGCGGTCGTTCTCCGACGCCTCCGCGTCCTCGAGGATGGCCGCCACCTGGGCCAGGTGCGACGCGCGCAGGGTGAAATTGATCGCCTTGATCGCTTCGGCGGCTAACAAGGTCAGACCTTCCGGCGCGACCTTGAGCACCGGCCTGCCCTCAAACTCGCCGAGCGACACATGCTCTGCGGTGAGCAATTCATATTCAGTGGCATCGGGGCCGAGTGGAAACGGATCTTGGTAGTGGAACGGTTTGTCAGACATGGCGTGGGAGGCAACCCTAGGCGTGGCGGGAGTTCCCTGCAAACCGATTCCTCGCGTCTGGCAAAGATGGCGCGGCGAATCGGAAAATACGCGCAGTTAGGCTGGGGTGCCGGTTATTTCCGGACATCCAGGCACACCAGGTGGCCATCCGAGTTGCGGATATAGATCCGGCCATCGCTTAGGATCGGCATCGTCCAATAGCGCCCGTCAGCCACCTGCGCTGCGGCAATTTCCTTATACGCGGTTGGCGTGGCTTCCACGATGGCGAGACGTCCGGATTCACCTAGCACGAGCAACTTGTTGCCGGCGGCCATCAGGGCACCTTTCTGAGGGGATTTTTCATTCCATTTTTGCTCGCCGGTTTTCCAGTCCAGACAGACCAAGCGGTTGTCATCAAACCCAAAGAGAAAGCCATCGATGAGAACCGGGGCGCTCATGTGGGTTCGCATGAGCTTGTTTTCCCAAACCTTTTTTGGTTCGGCGCCGGAGAAATCCACCATAGATGCGCCACGACCGTATCCGGAAGTGATAAGCACCTGGGAGCCAGAGACGAGCGGATCCGCAATATTGGCGTCGTGTTCCGTCTGCCATGGATACGACCAGAGCACCTTGCCATCGGCCGGTGCCACCGCTGTGATGCTGTTCTTGGCGAAGAGTGCGAGGCCAGGTTTGCCGTTATGCTCGAAGGGCACTGGTGTCGCATATCCGCAGGTATCATCCGCGCTGTTCCAGAGCGGTGCCCCGGTGTCCTTGTCATAGGCCATCCCGCAACGGCCCGCATTGAAGATGACCGCCTGGCCCTGAATCAGGGCCGAACTGGAAAACCCCCAGGTGGGTGCCTTGCGTTCCAGTTCCTTGTTCCAGATCACCTTGCCAGTGTCGGCATTGAGACAAATCACCTTGCCGCTCTTGCTGGCAAAATAGACTTTGCCGCCATGGACGGTGGGCGTCCCGCTGCAGCCGCCCGAATAATACTTGGGAGCCAACGGTTCCGGATACTCATGGCGCCAGACTTGCTTGCCGCTTGCCGCATCCAGACAGACCACCGCATCGGTCACCTTGTTGAAATTGCCCGCAGTATAAACTTTGCCCTTCGTCACCGCCACGGCGGAATAGCCGGCTCCAACCTCCGCTTCCCACGCGACCTTGCGCGCACTCACCGCAGCAGGCTCCCAGGCGGTTTCCTTGCTGATGCCATCATGATTCGGGCCCCGCCAATTCGGCCACTCAGCCGCCGCCGCAAGCGATGCCGTTAGAAAAAGGGTTGTCGACAGGGTCACCGATCTGGAGTTGAATTTCATTAATCTCATCTGGTTAGATTTGTTGGTAGTTGGTTGGTTGCGGGGCAGGGTCATTTTTTACTCTCTGTGGCGGGCTTTGCCAAGCTGACTCTGCGGTCCTCGGAGATCATCTTCATGGCCACCGGGCCGAGCCGGGGATCCTCGCCCGGAACGAGAAATATCAACATCCGCACATCCTGTTGCTGCTCCCAGATGGCCGAATAGATCGGGTCCGTAGGCTGGTCGAAGAAGAATAGCTGCGTTTCCATGTTACGGCTCACGCCACCGGGATTTGCTAACACAGGTGTCCATGATGCGGGCAGGACCACGGTTTTTTTCTCGAACACGAAGGCCAGCTTCTTGCCGGACGCGTTGATGAACCGGATGCCGCCCCACGGAAAGTCCGCGGCGTCGTCATCTAACACGAATAGGCGCAGGCCGGTGGCGGCTTTTTCATCCGGCAACAATAACAGCAGGGGTTGTTTGTTAGCCGGCGGGATGAGGATTTGACTCGCGGCGGGTTTCCCATCCTTGTCGGTCTTATCGAGTGCTTCAATCACGACGGGCTTGTCTCCTGCCACCACATGATAGGGTTTGGTGCGCTTGGACGGATGCATCGCCTCGATGGTGACACTGCTCTTGGCGTCGACGATCGCCAG
>JBAXOF010000277.1:0-5464 GCA_037133375.1 Verrucomicrobiota bacterium
GTCAGAGGTCAGAGGTCAGAGGTCAGAGGTCAGAGGTCAGAGGTCAGAGGTCAGTCCCATGCTTCCTCTAGTGTCTTCAAATTCGGTGAAAATCCAGCCCGATATCGAGTGCGGCAGCGGAGTGAGTGAGGGCTCCGACGGAAATGAAATCCACTCCGGTTAGAGCGATGTCGTGCACAGTCCTGAGGGTGACGCCGCCGCTGGCTTCGAGCCGTGGCAAAGGGTGTTCACCCCGGGCGGCCACCGCCTGGCGGAGTTCATCGAGGGACATGTTGTCGAGCAACAGGTGATCGACCCCATCCATGGCGAGAAAGCAGCGGACTTGTTCGAGACTGTCGGCCTCCAGTTCCACCTCCACCTCCGGTCGCTCGGCTTTGAGCCGGTGGATCGCGGCTTGCAGCGCGGGCACCCCGCCCTCGGCCACCAGATGATTGTCCTTGACCATGGCGCGGTCGTAGAGGCCGAACCGATGATTGCTGCCGCCGCCGTGGACAACCGCCTGTTTCTCTAACATGCGGTAACCCGGAGTGGTTTTGCGGGTGTCCAGGATGTGAACATTGGTGTCCTTGACCAGTGCCACGTAGCTGGATGTTAGAGTGGCGATGCCACTCAGGCGCTGCAGGAAATTGAGCGCGGTGCGCTCGGCGGTGAGGATCGAGCGGGCAGACCCTTCGATACGCATGAGAAAGGCACCAGCTGCCACGCAACTGCCATCGGCAATGAGCACCTCCACATCGAGTTGGGGGTCGACGGCGAGGAACACGCGAGCTGCCACGTCCACTCCAGAGAGCACCCCATCGCGCCGGGTTGCGACAAAGGCGCGGGCGCGGCGCGCTTCCGGGATGAAGTAGCGGGAGGTGAGGTCGCCGGAGCCAATATCCTCCGCGAGTGCCAGATCAATGAGGGTGGTGACAGGGTCTTGCATGGTGCTGGGTGCCGGATTCAAATCGGCAGTGCGGCGCGCACGGCGGCCGCAGTCTGATGGAAGGCGGCCGCGACCTTGTTGGCCGATGGCGGCAATAAGGCGATCGGCGCGCCGGAATCCCCGCGTTCACGGGTGGGGACATCGAACGGGATTTGACCTAACAGAGGAACGCCCTGCGACTCCGCCTCGCGCACGCCGCCGCCATTTCCGAAAAGATGATAGAGCTTGCCTGCGTCGCACTCGAACCAGGACATGTTTTCTATCAAACCGAGGATCGGCACGTTGACCTTGCCAAACATGGCAACCGCCTTGCGGGCGTCGATAAGTGCCACTTCCTGCGGCGTGGTGACGATGACCGCGCCATCGACACTGACGGTTTGCACGATGGTGAGTTGAATGTCACCGGTGCCTGGCGGCAGGTCGAGAATGAGAAAGTCAAGATCGGACCATGCCACCTGGCGCAAGAATTGTTGGATATAGCGTGTGGCCATCGGCCCGCGGACAATCACCGGCGTGTCTCCATCCAGCAGAAAGGCCATCGACATCAACTGAATGCCGTGCGCTTCTATCGGGATAATTTGGTCCTGCTCGTTGGCCAGCGGACCTTCCGTGGTGCCAAACATCTGGGCGACCGACGGCCCATACAGGTCGCAATCGCAGAGGCCGACCCGCGCCCCGGTGGCAGCCATGGCGATGGCGAGATTGGCGGCTACCGTGGATTTGCCCACCCCGCCTTTGCCCGAAGCGATGGCGATGACCCGCTTGACGCCGGGGATGGCGGACTTGCCGAGGTCGGCGGCGGGTGCTGGCGCGCTTTTGGTTTCGATGACCACTTTGGCGTGGCCGACGTCAGGGAGTGGGTCGAGAACAGCGTGGCAATCGCGGAAAATCTGCTCCGGCACTTTCGGATCATTGGTTTGGACCTCGATTTGCACCGTGGTCAGACCCGGTTCGCAAGTGATGTCTTTGACCAGGCCGAAAGAAACAATGTCGCGGGAAAATCCGGGGTAACGAACTTGGCGGAGGGCTTCGCGTATGAAATCTGGACTCATCGGGCCGGAATCTTCGCTCAATTTCGGCAGCCTGCAACGTCAATTTTGCACGTCAGTTTTGCCGTTGGACAATTTGAACGTAAACCATGCCTCCATGCGCCCGCGGCCGAGCCCCGGTGCGGGCTGTTGGAATTGTCCACGAAACCTGAATCGTTGCGAAATATCCATAGAACGCTTGCCAGATTCAGCGGCGTCATCGATGGTCTGCGGCGTGAGCACCCCCACCCGCAAGCCATTCTGGCTGCTGCCTAATCTGCTGAGCCTGGATGCTCCGCTGGTGGCCGTGGTGTGGTTGTATTTGTTCGCGCAGACCTGGGGCGTCAGATTCCACCCGGGACATGCCTATGTGGTGCTAGCGCTGGTGGTGTGGGTGATGTATGTCGGTGACCGGGTGCTGGATTCAGCGTTGCTAGGGGACTCGGCACGCTCTCAGGCACGGCATCGGTTTCATAGAAAACACCGCCGCAAGTTCCTGTTAGGAGCTGGCCTTGCCGCACTGGCCGCGTTGGCAATGGTCCTGTGGAAAATCCCAATGGCCATCTTTAACTATGTGATAGTGGAGGCATTTTTGGTGGCGGGTTTTTTTGCGATGGCTGTGTTTACCGCGCCCGCGACTGACGAGATTCCTTATGTTAAAAACATTCTCGCTGGCACCGCCTTTGCCTTCGGCACCGCCATGGTGGCGCATGTCTACATGTATGACCGGGGGATTCGCGATTTGTTGATTGCGCCAGAGTTCGCCTGTTTTGCCTTGCTGTGCATGCTCGACATTTCGGCCATCGACCTGTGGGAGCACGCCAATCACACCCCGGACCCCGAGGTCAAGGCCGCGGACGAACTGGCGTTGACCTTGCCGCTGACCTTGCTCGGGGCGGCCTCGTTGGTGTTTGCCCTTAAAGCAGGGGACCACGGGTCGCGGCCATTTTTTTATGCCATCCTCACCGGCGCGGCGCTGTTGCATATTCTGAACCGGACGCGGGCGCGGTTTTCCATGGAATCGCTGCGGGTGCTGGCGGATGTGGCGTTGGTGGCCCCGGCGTTGGTGTTTTTCGCCTTGTCAAGCCCCTGATATGTTAGATGGGCAAACGCATGTCATGATCCACGCCGCCCCTGCCACGCGTCTGGTCCTGATTGCCACCGGGGAGATCGCCCTGCCGACATTCCGGTATTTGTTAGATAATGGACCGCGGCCGCTGGCGCTAGTGACCCAACCGGACAAGCCGTTAGGGCGCCACCAGACGCTTACCCCGTCACGGCTCAAGCTCGAGGCGCTGGCGGCAGGTCTGCCCGTGATGCAACCGCTGGTGATTGGCGAAGCGGCGGACGAGTTAAGAGTCATGGCGCCGGACGTCATGGTGGTGATGGCCTATGGACAAATTTTGCGGCAGGACATCTTGACGGTTGCCCGCAGTGCCACCATCAACCTGCATGCGTCGCTGTTGCCACGCCATCGGGGTGCCTCATGCATCCAGGCGGCCATCGCCGCAGGGGATGAGGTGTCGGGCATCACTGCCATGTATGTCATCCGCGAGTTGGACGCTGGGGATGTGATTTTTGCCAAAGCCATCCCGCTCGCTGCAGCGGAAACCGGCGGCAGCTTGCATGACCGGCTGGCGGAGTTGGCACCGTCGGTGCTTGCGGAAACCCTGCGCCAACTCACCTCCGGTTCCGCCATGCGGACGCCGCAGGATGCGGGCATGACCACCTATGCCCGCAAGTTGGAACGTGAGGATGGCAGAATCGATTGGACGCTGGAGGCCGCAGTGTTGGAGCGCCACATCCGTGCCTACGCCCCGTGGCCGGGAACCTTCACTATTGTTAGAGAGGCGGATCAAGCCAGGCGGTTGAAGATATTTCCGCCGGTTGAAGTCTGTGACGGCACGCTGTGCCCCGGAGAATTTGCCACCACCGATGCCGAACTCAGGGTGGGCTGTGGCAGTGGCTCTCTGCGCCTGCACGCGGTGCAACCCGAGGGCTCGCGCCGCATGAGCGCCGCGGAATACCTGCGCGGACGGCAGCTTAACCGTGGCGGCGGTTTGTAACCGCCATGCCCAAACGCATCACCCCCAGCCGGATCACCCCAGGGCGTTGCGGATTTTTGCCAGACCATCTAACATATGGACGCGCGGGCAGCCGAAGTTGAAGCGGATCCAACCGGGCCAGCCGAAGAATTTTCCATCTGATAGAAACAAGCCGGCGCGGTTTTCGAAATATTCGGCTGGGTTAGGCACGTCCATTCTGCGGGCATCGATCCATGCCAGATAGGTGGCGTCGCCCGCCATGACCGTTAGACCAGGGCATTCGCTGCGGATGAAGGCGACCAGCGCATCGCGGTTGCTTTTCAGATAGGCCAACAATTGCTGGCGCCACGCTTCGCCGTGGCGTAAGGCGGCTTCGGCGGCGTAGTAGGCGAGCGCGTTGATTTCCGCCAGCGTATGGCCGCGGGCGGCGGTGAAGCGCCGGCGCAGGCAATCATCAGGGATGACGGCATAGGCATAGCCGAGGCCGGCGATGTTCCAAGTCTTGCTGGGGGAGAGCAGGGTGATGGTGCGCCGGGCAAGATCGGGCGGCAGATTCAAGGCGGAGACATGCCGAGTGGCGGCTTCATCGAAAATAAGATCGCAATGGATTTCATCGGACACCAGCACCAGCTCATGGGCCTCGCAAAAGGCCGCCAAACGCAATAGCTCATCGCGTGAAAACACCCGCCCCAGCGGGTTTTGCGGGTTGCAGAGGAGAAACACGCGCGTTTGTTGGGTCACGGCGCGCTCCATCGCCGCCCAGTCAAATTCCCACCGGCCATCCTCAAAAACATGATCCACCGTGACCAAATCCACCCGCGCATCGTGATGGACATTGAGGAACGGGGGATAGACCGGGGTGCAGGTCATCAGCGACTCGCCCGGCCCGCAAAACGCCCGCGCCGCCAACGACAACGCCGGAACCAGTCCGCCCAAGTGCACAATCTGTTCCAGTGGCACTTCCACGCCGCGGCGCGTCCGCAGATACTCCAGCACCGCTTGATTCAGGCCGTCATGCGCCTGCGGATAACCAAAAACCCCGTGCGCCACACGCCGCTGCAACGCCGCCAGAATCTCTGGCGCCGACATGAAATCCATGTCCGCCACCCAGAATGGGTCCAACTCCGGACGCCGGTCATACTTGATGCAACCCGTCCCACGCCTCTCGCTCGGCTCGTCAAAATCATATTTCATCTGCGCGCAGTCTTGTCCGTTGGGCGTGCCAGGCAAGCGCAAAGATCAGCCAGGATTCCGCCGCACGCGGATTCCGATTCCGCATTACATACATTGTCACAAGTTGTGCCGCCTTCTCACGCATGCGCCTACGAGCGGTAGCACTCTTCTTCGTAGGCGCGTTGGTGACAACGCGGGAGTGCAACACCCGGTTGCTCATGGACGCTCCATCACCCCAGCCGCCTTCTCACGCATGCGCCTACGAGCGGTAGCACTCTTCTTCGTAGGCGCGT
>JBAXOF010000278.1:0-5442 GCA_037133375.1 Verrucomicrobiota bacterium
CACCCGGGCGTTCTCCATCCTGGATCGCGACGACCAGAAGTCGATGCTGTCCAAGGTGGTCGCGGCCTGCGACATCGACACCAAGGAGCGGCGCTTTCCCAAGGCGGACGTGCTGGCATCCATCTTCAGCCTGATGGAAAACTCCGGCACCAGCCTGGAAAAAATCATCGCCGATAGCTATGACAAGTTTTACGACTGGCTGGAACAGATCGAGCAGGTCCGCCTTGGCTATATCGAAAAAAAGCGCGCGTCCAACTCGATGGATTTCGACGACCTGTTGGTGCTCACCGTGCGCTTGTTTGAGGCACGGCCGGAGGTGCTCGCAATCTATCAAAAAAAGTTCACCCACATCCTGGTTGATGAATACCAGGACACCAACCTGGTGCAGGGGCGGATGATTGACCTGCTGGCCGGCAAATCCACCAGCCTGATGGCGGTCGGCGATGACGCGCAATCGATTTATTCATGGCGCGGGGCTGACATGGGGCACATTCTGGGGTTTTCCAAGCGCTACCCCGAAGCGCGGGTGTTCACGATTGACACGAACTACCGCAGCGTGCCAGAGTTGTTAGATCTATCGAATGCGGCGATCCGCGCCAACGCGGGTCGCTTCGAGAAAGACCTGCACGCGTCGCGCGATGCGGCGGGGGTGAAACCCGCGCTGGTGGCGCTGCCGGAGCCGCGGACGCAGGCCGCGTTTGTGGTGCAGCGGATGCTTGAGCTGCGCGATGCGGGCATCCCGCTCAACGAGATGGCGGTGCTCTATCGCGCGCATTTCCACAGCCTGGAAATCCAGTTGGAGCTCACCGTGCGCAAGATCCCGTTTGTTCTAACCAGCGGCTTGCGGTTTTTCGAGCAGGCTCACGTCAAGGATGTGGCGGCGTTCCTGCGCTTTGTGGTCAACCGGCGCGACGAGGAGAGTTTTTCACGGATGGTGGCGCGGTTGCCGGGTTGCGGGCCGGTGGCGGTTGGCAAGCTCTGGCGCGAGTGGCTCGACAGCGGTTGGGCGAAACGCGACGACCTGCCCGTCAAGTTCTCCGAGATCATGCTGCCGTTCAAAAAGGTGCCGAAGAAGGCGCTCAAACATTGGCAGCAACTGTGCTACACCCTCGACGAGCTCGCACCTAACGGGTTTTTCGACAAGCCTGCAGCGATGATCTTCAGCGTGCTGGAGGGCGTCTATCGCGAGTATATGGAAGCGAGCTTTGATAACTACGAGAGTCGTAGTAGTGATTTGGAGCAACTTTCCCTGTATGGCGGCGGCTTCGACGATATTGTGGAATTCCTGTCGCAGTTGTCGTTGCTGGGCTCGGTCGATGGCCAACCGGGCGCGGACAAAGACGGGCAGGACGAGGACAAGGTGACGCTGTCCTCGATCCACCAGGCCAAGGGCCTGGAATGGCAGGTGGTGTTTCTGATCTGGCTGGTGGACCGGCAGTTTCCTAACGGGCGCATCATCGAGACCGACGACCAGGCGATGCTGGAGGAGGAACGGCGCCTGTTCTATGTGGCCATCACCCGTGCCAAGGATCATCTGTATCTGACCTATCCAATGACCAACCCCAAGTCCTACAGCGGGGATGTGGTGTGCAGCCCCTCGCGCTTCCTAGGCGATTTTCCCGCCGATCTGGTGGAAGCATGGGCCGTTGGCGGTGCCGATGCCTGGGGGGATGAGGTGTGGAGCGATGACGAGCCGTTTTGATGGCGCGCGTTCTTTTTGCGATTTCCTGCTTGTCGCGGACGGGTGGGCTTGGTTGTCTGGTTGCCCCCCATGGCCACCCCGCAAAGCACTATCGCGCTGATTTACGACTACGATCAGACGCTTAGCCCGCGTTACATGCAGGATGAGGTGCTGTTGCCGGAATTCGGGATTGATCCCACCCAGTTTTGGCTCCGCTGCAACGCCTTGGTGCGCGACCAGCAGTGGGACGGCGAGCTGGCGTATATGAAATGCCTGCTCGATTACCTTGGCATGGACCACGTGAGTAATGCGCGGCTCACCGCCCTGGGTGCCGGGCTGCGGTTTTTTCCCGGCCTGCCCGAGCTCTTCGACGCCCTGCCAGCCAAGAGCTTGCGCCCCGAGCACGCGGCGGCTGGTATCAAAATCGAGCATTACATTATTTCCTCTGGCCTTAAAGCGCTGCTCGATGGTTCGCGCCTCAAGCCCTGCGTTAAAGCGATCTTCGGCTGTGAGTTCGGTGAAGACGCGGAAGGTCGCATCAGTTTTCCCAAGCGGGTGATTTCCCACACCACCAAGACTCAGTTTTTGTTTCGCATCAACAAGGGCATGCTCAACTACGATCAGGATGTCAACGACCACATGCCGCCGGAACTGCGCCCGATTCCCTTTGAAAACATGGTGTATGTGGGCGACGGCCCGACCGATGTGCCATGCTTCACCGTGATGAACCACAATGGCGGCCACGGCATCGCGGTCTACAATCCCGACGACGCCAGCGGCCGCTCGTTCCACAAGTGTTTCCAACTCTGCACCCATGCCGGACGCGTCAAACATATCGCCCCGGCCGATTACCGCGAAGGGTCGCACCTGTGGCTGCTGCTGGCGGAAATGGTCCGCGAGATCGCCGATCGCATCCTGCGCCACCGCGCCGAAGAGTTGGACCATGCCACGGTGCCCGCACCCACCTTTTGATCTAACGAAAAATGTCCAGCAAGACTAAATTTCACTTCACCGGCATCTGTGGCACGGCCATGGGTGCGGTGGCCGCCGCGATGCAGCAACGCGGGTTCACCGTCACCGGATCGGACGCCAACGTCTATCCACCGATGTCGGATTTCCTGCGCCACCAGGGCATCACGCTCAGTGAAGGCTACCGCGAGGAAAATATCCCCGCGGACGCCGAGGTGGTCGTCATCGGCAACGCTATCTCGCGCGGCAATCCAGAGGCGGAAGCCGCGCTCGACCGCAAGCTGCTCTATCAATCGCTGCCCGAGGTGATGAAGGAGCATTTCCTGCGCGGCAAACGCAATCTGGTGGTGAGCGGCACGCATGGCAAGACCACCACCGCCTCGATGTTGGCGTGGTTGCTGCGCCATGCCGGACGCGACCCCGGGTTCATGATCGGCGGGCTCCCTAACAACCTCGGCTGCGGCGCGCATTTCGCCGCTTCCGAGTTCAACGTGCTAGAAGGCGATGAATACGATACCGCCTTTTTCGACAAGCGCTCGAAGTTCCTCCACTACCTGCCCGAGTGCGTCGTCATCAACAACATCGAGTTCGACCACGCGGATATCTATAATTCGCTCGACGAGATCAAACTGAGCTTCCGCCGCCTGCTCAATATCGTGCCGCGCGGCGGCCGGGCCTTCATCAACGGTGACGATACTAACAGTCTCGACGTGGCGGCCGGAGCGCCCTGCCCGGTCACCCGCGTGGGGTTTGCCGAAACCTGCGGGCTGCGGATCGACAACACCCACTACGAGACGGATCGTAGTTCGTTCACGCTTGGCGGGGTGGCGTATTCCATCCGCATGACCGGCGAGTTCAATGTGCGCAATGCGGCGATGGCCGCCGCCGCCGCCGGCTTCGCCGGGTTGGATGCGGACGAGATCCGCGCCGGACTCGAGGCGTTTGATGGGGTGGCCCGCCGTCAGGAACTTCGCGGCGAGGTCAATGGCATCAGGGTGATCGACGACTTCGCCCATCACCCGACTGCGATCCGCCTTGCCATCGGGAGCCTGCGCCAAAGCTACCCGGGGGCGCGGATGTGGGTGTTGTTCGAGCCCCGCTCTAACACGACACGCCGTGCGGTGTTCCAACATGAACTCGCCGTGGCGCTGGCCAGCGCCGATTTTGCCATTGTTTCTGCCATTCCGGACCTCCACAAGATTCCCGCAGACGACCGGCTCGACCCGCAACAACTCGCCGCCGACATCGGCCGTCTTGGCGGCCACGGTTGGTATCTAACCGGCATCGAGGATATCGTGCAAAAGGTGACAGACTCGGCCCGCCCCGGCGACGTCATCGCCGTGCTCACCAATGGCGGATTCGGCGGGATTCATCAGAAGTTGCTAGATGCGCTTGCGGCCGGGTGAGTTGTGCTATTATTTTGAACGTGGCTCCCGTGCGGCGCATTCTCTGAAGAGTGTTCGGCAGGATGCCGAACACAGCCGGCGGGACGCCGGCGCTCCCCAATTCTAAGAGAGTTTTCAACACTACACGATGTCCTCCTGCTGTCCCACACCATCACCACCACCACCGCCGGGCGATGACCGCGAGCGCCGGGCGATGCGCCGCGCGTTGCTGCAAATGACGGCCCCAGCACCCGTGGTGCAGTTAGAGCCCGCAGTGCGGTCGTGCTGCACGCCGCAAGCGCCGGTGGCCGGCGGGTCGTGCTGTGGGGGAGGGGATCGGCGGCGGCCGGACTGGCTGCTGTGGATTTCGGCCCTGTTATTTATGTTAGGCGTGGTTGGGCATTTCCTGGCTGGCGGGCCGGGATGGCTGCATGTTTTCGGGCACACTTGTTATGAAATGTGGGTGCGGACGTGGTGGAGTCTCGGCTTGGGGATTGTGGCGGTGGCGGTGATTGGCCGGGTGCCGAGTGAGGCGGTGGCGGCGTTGCTTGGGCGTGCGGGCAGTGTTTCCGGCCTGCTGCGGGCGGTGGGGGCCGGGGTGGCCTTGGATTTGTGCAATCACGGGATATTGATGGTTGGCATGAGTCTCTACAAGCGCGGTGCATCGCTCGGCCAGACGCTGGCGTTTCTCATCGCCAGCCCGTGGAATTCGCTCTCGCTCACGTTGATTCTCGCGGCCTTGATCGGTTGGGGGTGGATGGCGTTATTCATCGGCTTGTCGATGGGGGTGGCCCTTATCACCGGGTGGATCGCGGACCGCTTGGTGCATGCCGGAAAAATTCCGGCCAACCCGAATGCGGTGAACCTTCCCGCCGGTTACCGGGTTGGTCCCGCCTTGCTGGAGGTGCTGCGCTCGTTGCAACCGGGTGTGGAGAATTACTCCCGCCTTGTCAGGGAGGGACTGGCCGGTTCACGCATGGTGTTGCGCTGGATTCTGTTTGGGTTTGTTCTAACAGGCATGATCCGGGCCTTCGTGCCGGAATTGATGTTTGCACAAATGTTCGGCCCGACGGTGAGTGGATTGTTCCTGACGCTGCTGGCGACCACGTTGCTAGAGGTGTGTTCGGAGGGATCCTCGCCGATTGCGGCGGATTTGTTGACCCGGGCGCACGCTCCCGGCAATGCCTTTGTGTTTCTGATGGCGGGGGCGGCAACCGATTATACCCAGATTCTCAGCCTGCGCACCACCACCCGCTCGTGGAAAGCCACGCTAGCCCTGCCGCTGATCTCCACCCCGCAGGTGTTGCTGATCGGGTGGCTGATTCATTTCAACCGCTGAGTGGTGCCGTCGGGCGGCCGCGCTCTTCGTAGGCGCGCTGGTGACAGCGCGGGGGGGCGATGCCGGAC
>JBAXOF010000279.1:0-5425 GCA_037133375.1 Verrucomicrobiota bacterium
GCATACCAGATTTCCGTGGTCGTGCCATTGGTGTTGGTGGCCTGGGACGCACGCGACCAAGTCACCGTTCCGGTCTGCGCGATGCCGGTCACCTGGTTGGCACTTTTGCCACGAGTGGAAATCACCGCGATCAGGGTATTGCCGGCCACCGGGGTGTTGCCCAGCGTCACGCTGAAAGAGCTTTGGGCGCTGGAACCGGTGTTGCCGGTGGCACTCTGCACCTGGGCTAGTGCCGCGCCGGTTAAAACCGCCTGTGAACCAACATTCCGGCCCGCCAGGTTGGCGCTGCCGGTCAGGGTGAGGTTGGCACCGTCAAGATTGTTAGATGCCGCCATGCTGCCTGCTGCCGCCGCAGTCGTCCCGTCATAAGCCCGCGTGCCCGTCACTTGGATCGGTCGCGGCGTGATCGTGGCATTGGCCACGACCGGTTGCGCCGGCAACACATAATTCCCAGCGTTGGCCCCGCCAAGCGCATAGCCGGTGGCGGTGACGGGCTGGCTGCCCGCGTTGGCGCTGGCAAAGGCCCCACTGCCAGCGACCGCGGTCACGACGTCGCTGCCGACCAGAACGGCAACCGTGCCTCCCGTTAGAACAGCGGTGGTGGTGGCGTCATAGACCTTGTTAGCCGCGGTCACCCCGCTGATGGTCACCGTTTTCGGGTTCGACGTATAGCTAAAGTTATTTGAGTTACTGCCAGCAAACGTGGCATCTCCCGGATAGCTGGCAGTGAGCGCATGGGTGGCCACGGCGAGCGTGCTGGTGCTGAAGATGGCGACGCCGGAACCATTCAGGGTTGCCGTACCAAGCACGTCGGCCCCATCCTTGAAGGTCACCACGCCAGTGGCGGTGCCTCCGGTGCCTGTTACCGTTGCGGTGAAAGCAACCGCAGTGCCATAGGCTCCGGCGGCACCTAACGACGACGTCAGGGCAATGGTGGATGGCACGGCCGCGGGAATGACGCCACTCACGCTGGAGTTATCGCTTTCCCCACCGCCATAGGTGGCGGACACCACGTAAAAATAGGCCGTGCCATTGGCCACTGGCGCATCTACATAGCTCGGACCAGTGACGGCTCCGACATTCGCATAAGGTCCGCCGCTGGTTAGGGACCGTTTCACGTTGTAACCGGACGCGCCACTGGTGGCACTCCAGGTTAGAATGGCCGTGCTATTGCCCGGGGTGGCGACCAGGTTGATGGGCGGGCTCAAGCTGGTGAGACTCATGCCACGGTTCTGGGTGGTGCCGGAGTTAACGTTGGTAAAAGTCACCGTGTCGGTGTATGCTCCGGCAGCCAAAGCCTCGGCATCACTATTGATAGACCAAGTGACCGTGGTGTTGGCTCCGGGTGCCAGGGTGCCGGTAGTGGCCGAGAGGGTCGTCCATGGCTGGATCTTGGCGGCGGACCAGTTCAGGGCGGTAGCGCCAGCGTTGGTCAGCGTGCAGCTCACCGCATTCGGCGCGAAGGGACCGCCGACGCGAGCGCCGACCGCCCACGCGAGCGCCGACACCTGTAAACTCTCGGGTGCCCCGGCCAAGGCGTTGATCAAAGCGGTGCCATTGGGGGTGCCCCAACCGGTGCAGAGATCGTAGCCGGCGACTGCGGAGAATTTGCTAAGGCTGGTGCCGCTGAAGTTGTTCCAGTAGGTGGTGTCATGGAAAGTTGAGGTGTAGCTGGTGCCGTTGCCAAGGGCATAGAGGGCCGGGTTGAGAAAGCCGACGGCAGGCCGACCGTTAGCCGCGGCCTGTTGATTGACCAACGCGGTGAAGGCGGCCCACAGCGGGGCGGCGCAACTGGTGCCGCCGAAGGCACCGGTAGCGGCCGTGGCAACCCCTGTCTTGGGGTCGATGGAATGATAGGTTACATAAACATTGTCGCCAGTGAGGGCCACGTCGGGAACATTCCGTTGGGTCGTGGACCCCTGATTGGTGCTCATGCTGATGGATTGCTGCCAACTGGGAATGGGAAAGTCGGTGCTGATGCCGCCACTGCTACCCACGTAACTGCCATCCGTCTGCTTACCCCAGTTCCAGACCTTTTCCGAAACATACGCACCCCCGGCCCCAGTGGTTGTTAGAGTAGTGGCACCGACCTGGGTGATGCTCGGGCTGTCCGCCGGGAAGGGAATCGAACCGGTGAAGGCATCAGAATCGCCGGTGGCGTTGAAGAACGACTGGCCCTGGGTGGCCATCTGTTGGAAAATCTGCTCCTCATTGGGCTTGGGAGCACCCCCGCTCCACGAACAACTCAATTGCTTGCACAGGTTATCATCGGCCATTTTGCTGAGCAGGGACGCCCACGGACTCGGGTTGGGAGCCATATACACATAGATGGCTGAGACCCCCGGGGACATGGCCAACACCATTTCGATGTCCAGACAGACCTCGCCGTTGCCCGCGCCCGGCGTGAATCCATTTCCGCCATAAATGAACACGTTGTTCAGCGGCACGTTGGGCAAGCCAAACTGCGTTTTGTAAGCGGTGATGTCACTGGCGTAGTAATTGTCAAACTGCAATAAGCCCACGCTTTGGCCCGTGCCGGTCAGCGGCGTGCCCGGCACATAGGCGGCGCGAAAATCGTTTCCGGCGTAGGCACCGCCGGGGGCCGACCCGGCGTTGGGAGTGGCGCGGGCCGTGGTGTTGAGGGGTTGGACTTTGTGGTTAGGCTTAGGGATCGAGTAATTGTCCAGCCCGCTGATATGCAAGACAGGGACAGGCAGGTCGAGGGACGGTTCGGCGTCCGGCGCGTAAAACGTGCGCCCTTCCCGCGGATGTTGATAGGTCCGCATCGTTACATGAAAGGTTTTTTCGATGTCCGTGATGGTGCCTTCCACGTCCAGGACCAGGCGATTGGGATGAGTCATTGTAATAGTCAAGCCGTTGGCCTGCGCGAAATCCATGACCGCTTGATAGTCATTCGCGGTGGACCCGAAGCGCTCAGCGAACTGCGCCGGGGTGAGATACTGGCGGTAGCTCGGGCTGGCCGGATTATAAAGGTCCGCAATGAGGCTTTTGAGCGCGTCCGGGTTGCGCAACGGCAGGCCGATCGCCAACTGCACGCGCTGTGTGGCGGGCAGCCGCTCCACGGGTTGCAGTGCCGGCACGGCCGCCGGCACATGGCCATGCAATTGCTGCCCCGCAAGCGCTAGTGCGGATGCCGCAACAGTCAATGCGCAGACGGCAATGGCCCTTTGGAGGAAATGAACGGGCGATTGGGAACGCATACGCGAGGCTATTATAGAACCTAAGTTCTCAATTACCAGAAAATCATTGGATTTGCAAAAGGCTTGTGCGACGGCAGGCTGCGGCGTATCACAACGGCATGGCAATTGAGACCTCCCTTGTTTTGTTGAAGCCGGACGCCCTTAAAAAGGGGCTGATCGGTCAGGTTCTCGCACGTTTTCAGGCCGCCGGCTTCCAAATTCGCGGCCTCAAGATGACGCAACTAGGCGAGGACCTCCTGCGTGAGCACTATGCCCACATCACCCACTTGACGGTTTTTCCACAGCTCATCCATTTCATGAGCCAAACCCCAGTGGTGGCGGTGGCCCTCCAAGGGGAAGACGCCATCGCCAAAGTGCGCGAATTGCTTGGCCCCACGGATTCCACGGCGGCGGCACCCGGCACCATTCGCGGCGATTTGGGCGAAGACAAAATGATCAACGTCTGCCATGCCTCGGATTCCCCGGAGTCGGCGGCCGAGGAACTGCGCCGCTTCTTCAAGGACGGCGAGCTATTCACCTACTGAGCCTCACTCCGGCTTGATCCAGATGTTGGCGAAGTCGATGGCGCCGCCGTGATGCTGCAAGGCGATCGCGCCGCGGGCCGGCACCCCGGGCAGCGTTGCATGGTCGATGACCACCCGGTCGTTGAGTGAAACGGTGAGCACATCGCCCTTGCACACGATCATCATGCGGTTCCATTCGCCGAGCGGACGATCGGCCTTGACCTTGGGGGTGACTGCGGCACGGGTCTCCGCAGAGCTGTCGCCGGCGGTGCGGTAGCCATAGACCTCGCCGGAGCCAATCGGCCAGTTCCACAAATTGACCTGGCTCTTGGAATTGCCGCGCAGATAGATGCCGCTATCGAGCTCCTCCACTTCGACGGTCTCGACGGTGCCGTCGGCTTTCTTCTTATCGGTGCCATCGGCGAGGATAAGCGGGCGTTGCATCAGCGGGCCGCGGCCACTCCAGCGCCAATCCAACACCAAGGTGAAATCCCCATACTCCTTCTCGCTCCACAAGTCGTTGATTTCACCCTTTTTGCCGTTGTGCTTGAGAATGCCATTGGCCGCAGTCCAGTTAGATGGGTCGGATGTGCCGTGCTTCCAGCCGGTGAGGGATTTGCCATCAAACAAGCGGGTGAAACCGGCGGCCCTGACCTGTGCCTCGTTTGCCACGGGCGCAATATCGGCAATCAGAATGTTGCGGAATGCCACGCGATCGCCGTGGCCGAGCCAGGCGAGGTGTCCAGAGCGGCGTTTCGCGCCCTGGTGCTCCGGGAACTGCTTGTTGATGTCATCAAGGTTGGTGCGCAAGATGATCGTGCCATTGAGTTCTACGAGAATGGCTGGCCCGATCACACTCACGCGCTGGCGGTTCCACTCACCCACCGGCTTGAGGCCGGTCTTGGCCGCCGGTGCCAGCGTGTAGAGCGAGCCATGGAATTGATAGTCCTTGAGATCCTTATATTGCGGTGCCGTATTGTCCAGAATCTGCAACTCCATGCCGGTGTAGGCTGAATCCCCCTGGCCGGGGTAATGAATCCCCAGTCCGTTGTTGGCACCTGGCGTCAGCTTGAACTCAAAATCCAGGATGAAACTCGCAAACGTCTCCTCGGTCACCAGATTCACCCCCGTCGGCGTGCACACGATAGCGCCATCTTCCACCACATAGCCCGCCCCGCTCCAACCGGTGAGATCCTTGCCGTTGAACAGCGGCCGCATCACCGGCTCTGCCGCCGCATCACTCACCTGCGCCACCAGCAGCAGCACGGCTATCGAAAGAAAATTTGGGTGCATAATTTGAGAGGATTGGGAGATTAGAACAGCATCAACGTTGGAGGCCCCGGTGATATTTCATCCGTCTTGGCCGTAAGCGCAGGGGCAATACGCAGCCTCACCGCCGGTCAGTCAAACGCCCTGCGCGGCATTGGATCCCCGCTCAATGCCTGAAATGGCGGAAGCCGGTGAAGATCATCGCCATGCCGGCGGCGTCCGCCGCGGCGATAACTTCCTCGTCACGGATCGAGCCGCCGGGCTGGATGCAGGCGGTGGCACCGGCGTCAATGGCCGATTGCAGGCCGTCGGCAAACGGGAACATGGCGTCGGAGGCGACAATGCTGCCCTTGAGGTCGAGACCGGCCTCGCGGGCTTTCCACACCGCGATGCGGGAGGAATCCACGCGGCTCATTTGACCCGCGCCAATGC
>JBAXOF010000280.1:0-5424 GCA_037133375.1 Verrucomicrobiota bacterium
CAGGTTCTGAGCTCGCAAGGACTGGCCGGTGCCAGGCGCAGCTTCACAGTTTCTGAGATCGGTTAGATCGCCACTCATGGCGGGCTTCCCCGGAGATTGTTACAGCTATCCGAATTAATGCCTCCGATCTGGCTGGAATTTCAAACGCGCACAACTTCCAAGCTATTGCGGTTTTCGCAACGGGTCGAGCACCCATCTATCGGGTATTATGGCAAATACTTCTTGCCATCTGGAAGTATTTTTGGGATTGATTTATATTCTAATCGAATTTTACGGCCATGAAAAAGCATCCATTTGCCAAGGCGTCCGTTCTAATCGTTTTGCTCACCCGCGTTTCTTATGCAGCGCTATTTGGGTTGCTGTTAGGCACGGCGCTCACCCTGTTGGTTCACTATGCAGGGGAATGCCTGGGCCAAAGCGCGCCAGGCGCTGGCACCCCCCCGCCGGCCGTGCCGGGTTCCAGTCCAACTCCGGTGGCCGGCACCCCGGTTGGCATTCCCACACCCGACGACAGCGACGGCGATGGCATCCCGAACGCATGGGAAAACCAGTTTCATCACAACCCTAACGACCCAGCGGACGCCGCCGCGGATTTCGACAACGACGGTCTTTGCGCGCTGCAGGAATATCAACTATACACCCGCACTGCCGGCACCGCCGGCAACCCGCTCGGCCAATGGAGCGTCAAAACCCTGGAGCCACCCGCCGAATTCACCGGATGCTGGTTCTATCCGGTCGCCATCAACCACGCTGGCGACGTGCTGGTCCAGGCGTCCGGCGGCAACCCCTATCGCTACCTCGCGTTGCTTGTTACCCACGATGGCACTTGGACTAAATTGGTGTCCAGTGACAAGCCATCGTGGAATTCGTATGGCAGCGACCTCAATGACCAACAACAAGTGGTGGGTCAAAGATACTCCAATGATTGGAGCACTTGGGAGTCCTTCATCTGGGATCCGGTCGGTGGCTTCAAAACCCTGCAGTATCAGGGGAAAAAGGCCATGGCCTATAAGGTCAACAATCACGGCGATTGGATGGGCTCGTTCATTGAGCCGACAACCGGGGAATACAAACAAGCCTGGGTGGTGGGCGGCCAGAATCAAGTGACGTCCCAGGATTGGTGGCCCTACAGCTGGTTGACCGATCTCAATGATGCGGGCGAGGCGATGGGCAGTTATTACAATCCCTTCACTGGCAATTCCCAAACGTTTCTCGCCTATGGCTCATGGCGCTATGACACGGGATTCGTCGGCTCCCAGCCGCTGTTTGATGATTTAACCAACGTCTGGTCATGGGCGTCCGCCATGAACTCACAAGGCGAATTCACCGGCAGCGGCGGCGGCTCGGTCGGCAATCAATGGGAGTATCTTGGCTATCATTTTGACGGCTGCTTCACACCCTTGCGCTTAAACGCGCAGACCTTGAGTTATATCTTTCCGGAAGACCTCAATTCAGCCAGCACCATCGTCGGTTACGCCAGCAGTTATCCCGCGGACGACGGCGGCTTCATCTTCCGCGATGGCGTCGGGTTGTTCCTGCATCAATTGCCGCTGGATATCGGCCCGTGCTATTCCGCAAAAATCAACGACGCAGGCATGATTCTGGCCACCGACCAGGCCATCGGCAAAATCCTCCTCATCTCTCCCGAGCAAGACGCCGATGGCGACGGCATGTCCGATGATTGGGAACTATTTCATAACCTCAACCCCAACGACCCGTCCGATGCCTTCGCCGACCCCGACAAAGACGGCATCAACAACCTCGGCGAGTTCATGCTGCGCTCTGATCCGAATGTCTTTAACCCGCGCGGTGCCAGTGGCCAACTCATGGACACCCGCCCCGGTATCGACAGCGACGGCGATGGCATGCCTAACACTTGGGAATGGGCAAACGGCCTGGATTTCGAGAACCCAAGCGATGCCGTGTTGGATTCTGACCGGGACGGCTTCACCAACTTGCAGGAATACCAGCTCAACACCGATCCGCGCGGCACCCCCTGTTTCCGCATCCGGGAAATCGGCCCGTTTCCAAACACCTCCTACGTAAACCTATCCACCGCCACCTTGGGCCGCGGCCAGGGTGGTGGCGCGCCGCTCACACTTGCCACAGGCACCGTTACCGAGTCCGCCTATTTCTATGCCACGCCATCCAACACTGCCACCCAAGGCAATTGCCGGCCTGCCGTGTGGTCGATCCAGCGCACGCAAAACCAGGGAAGCTTTTCACTCTATCCATCCCATGGCAGTCAATACTTGAGTCCGGTGGCCATGACCGACACCGGTGCGGCACTCGCCACCCATTCCTACAACCCGGTGACCTTGGTGTATTGGGCGTCGCCATCCGCTAATCCTGTTAGTATATCCGGGGCCGTGCCCACCGTGGGCAACGCCATTGCCGCCGATGTCCGCGCGCTGTCGTCCGCCAGACTCTCACCATCCGGCACCTGGCTTGCCGGTTGGCGCACGTCGCATAGTACCGGAGCCATGCAGCCGGTGCTGTGGAAAATGCCGACGGCCAACCAAATTTTCATGCCCATGCCACTCACTGTGCCCGCCGGACTTGTTCTGTCGAGTGGCACGCCGCTGCAAGTCAATGATGCGGGTGTGGTCGCCGCCACCGCCATGCAGGGCGGCTATAACCGCGCCGTGTTGTGGAAACTCAGTGTGAGCGGCCAACCGTCGCCGAGTATCTTGCTTCCGCACTCCGGCGGCAGCTGGTCGAGCGTGAGCGGTTTGTCTAACACGCCAAGCCCGGTGGTGGCTGGCAGCGCCACCCTTGCCAACGGTCAACGCCGTGCCACTGTGTGGAACAGCTTTGGCATGCCCATTGACCTCGGCACGCTTGAATTCGGCAACGACTCCTGCGTCACGGTCGTTTCCCCCTCCGGTCTGGTGGCTGGCATTTCCAGAGTGTGGGATGGCACCAGCTATGGATACAAATCATTTCTGGCCAAACCGGCTCCGCCAGGGTCCGCCGGTTTATGGAAGCTCTTTCCGCAAGGTGCCGCCGCTGCTTCCGTGACCCACACTTATCTAACCGATGCGGGCGAGCTCCTCGGCAGTTGCGTTCCCGTCTATCGGCAACCTGCGGCCCCCACTCTCTGGCGCCTAGGTCGCGCCTATCCGCTTGACTCCATCCTTCCCGCCACATCCGGCTTCTCGCTCATCTCCATCCTTGGCCTCAACCCTAACGGCTCCCTCCTCGTCAGCGCATGGCGTGGCAACTATCAGGCACGCTTGCTGCTCACACCTGACGCCGATGCCGATGGCGACGGGCTCCCGGATGCCTACGAAAACCTCAACCATTTCAACCCTTACCGCGCCCAGTCGGCCACCACCGATACCGACAACGATGGTCTCAGCGATCTGCAGGAATACCGCTACGGCACTGACCCCCGCCGCCCGGACAGCGATGGCGACGGCATGAACGACGCCTGGGAAATTCAATGGGGATTTAATCCGCTCGACCCGACTGATGCCGCCGCCGATGCCGACGGTGATCATGTATCCAACCTGCGCGAAGCCCAGCTTGGCACCAACCCGGTAGGCGTGTTCCGCTCCCAAGTTCTGTATACCGACTATTCTAACGTATATTCCTACCCGTGTGCCTTTGACGACTCAGGGCGAGTCCTCATCTGCCAATACCAATACTCCTCGAAAGTGCTGGCCAATGGCTGGCAGTCCTCAACCTCAACCACCACCAGCAGCCTGCTCAACCCGAACTCCGCCCAACTCATCGCCCAACTGCCGGTCGCCTCAAGCTACTATAGCGAATACAGCCCGAATTGGAGCCAATACAACTCCGTCTCGCTGAGTTCGACGTTCAAGCTTGATGCCGCTTCCGGCGCGGTGCATTGCCAGGTGTCTCAATACCGCTATGCCTACGACGGGCGGACCTATCAAACCAGCGAGGCGCGGAGTTTCATCCCGGATGCCAGGGCACCGGATGCCGCCGACCCGGCCACTTGGATCTCATGGGACGCGGTCAAAGCCCAACTCACCGGCACTGCCGGAACTTTGAACAATTACCCGCAGGCAAGCTCGCCCGATGGCAGCCGCAGCCTCTATCAAGACAGCGCCGGCAATTACTACCTTCTGGATTCATCAGGCAACCGGATCGGGTGGGCACCACCAGCGTCCTCTAATACCAGTGGCCGGTATTACTGGCAAATGCTCAATTCCCAAGGCCATGCGGTGGCGATCAAGAGCACTTGGATGCCGGCGGCAAACGGCTTGCCAGCCTATTCCAAATACGAAGTCCTGTATTGGAATGGTGCCACCGTAGCCACCATTCCCACTCCGTCCGATTGGAACGTTGCGTCTAACTTTAGCTACATCCAAACTTTCTCCGAAGACGGTCTGGCACTCATCCAGCGCAGCTTGCGCAATCCGGATGGAAGTTACTCATACGAATACAACCTCCTCAATCTCGCCAGCCACGTTTTCACCCGCGTGTCCACTTTGGGTGCGGGTTATGAGTCGATCAATGCCATGTCGCCCCGCAACGGCCGTATGGTTGGCTATGCCAACAAACCTTTCATGGTCACGCCCGGAGGCACCTGCGTGTGCATGGACTCCCTGCGCATCCGCAATTCCGCCAGTGCTCCTGAACAATCGCTTGTCAGCCTTTTCCCCAATGGCATCTACCCGCGCCATATCACCTCGGACGGCCGCATCACCCTCACCACCACCGACTCCTACGGCCGCCAAATCATCGTCCAGGTCAGCCCTAGCAACGATCTCAACGGCAACGGCATTCCCGATGACTGGGAAAAACATTGGGCCGCCATCTGCCTCGACACCCTCGACACAACCAATCTCACATCATCCGAACTGGCCATGCTGCGCGCGGGCAACCTCGACCCGAATGCCCGCATCACCGGTTGCGACATGACGGTCATGCAGATCTATCAAGCATCCGGGGTGGCTGGCAGCGGTATCACCCCTCCAGGTGAAGACGCCCTGTATACCGCGGAACTGGAAGTCACCACGGAATCCCGCCGCATCTACGTCGCCGTGGGCTTCCTACCGCTGGACGACGCCGAAAACACCTTGACCCGTTTCCTCGAGTACGAGGAGGACTCCCGTCTGACCATCAAGAACTCACCCAACTTCGACTCCAATGCCGTCAACCTGCAAACGTCCCTGACCAAGAGCACCTACCACGAAGCCGGCAGGATTCTCAATGAGTGCAAGACTACCAGCGAAGAGAATAAGCTCAACTGCAACTGGGAAGAAACCCATCGCAAGACCTTGCCAAGCACGGTGAAAATCGAGTGGGGAACCCGGGTGGACACCAACCTCAAAGAGTTGTCGGCAAGCCGGTCAGTATCAGGCAGCGGGACATCCACGCCATGGCGTCTGACGGATTCCTACGGCCACACGCTCGTTATGGGGACGGAGGTCATTGAAAGATCCACCATCA
>JBAXOF010000281.1:0-5402 GCA_037133375.1 Verrucomicrobiota bacterium
CGGCCTCGCGCAGGGCGTCGCCGATCATGTTGGAATCGGTGGCGCGGAAAAGCACGCGGGCGAAGATGTCCGGCTTGCGCATGATCGGGCCGTCGATGGCAACCACGCCGACGCCATCCTCGACACTCAGGAGCGGACTGGACTGGCCTGGTTGCGGCAGAGCGGCGCCACGATCAAGAAACGAACGGGCTGCCGCCGCCATCGAGCGCAGGGCATCGGGCTGTATCAGCCACTCGCTATTTTGAAGAACCGGATTCACGCCCCGGCTGTGGTGTCAACGCGGGCGGCATGACACCCGACCCGCCAGATGGCTTCCAGAGCATGTCCACGGGCACGCCATACTTGGCCGCTGTTTCAAGAATCAGCTTGGCGTCGCTGGCGCGGCGCTCGATCTCCTCACCGAAATCCGCACCCAACTCCTGAAAGTGGTCTGATAGAGTCTTGAGTCCCATTTCCACGTCGGCGCGGTTTTGTTGGGCCTCGCGCCCCGCGTCCACGGTAACCCGCCTCGGTGGAACAGAACTGATCTTCCACCATCCCGCGATGGGAGGCAACAGACCGCGGCTGATGGCGTCGCCGATGACGTAGGCCCACACCGGGCGGATGAAGCGCCGTTCAAGGATCATCTGGCGGAACGAAAACCGCCTGTCAGCCTTGGCAACCACGAGCCTGACACCCGCGCCGCCGATCTTGCTGGAATCCGCCGCAAACTCGAACGGGATCATGCCAAGTGCTGAATCGCGCCGTAGATGCTCAAGGAAACCTGTGAATGTTGGACTCGGGCGGTTGGACTGGAAGCTGTCCAATGATTCGTCGGGTTTAAGGGCGACCAGCTTGCCGCCGACGATCTTCTGGAGCGATACCGGGTCGCTCGCCTCGCCGGTGCCCCCAGCCCCGCCCACCACGAAGTCACCGTTGTCGTCGATCTCGCCCCGTGCCGTTTTGAGAATGCGGGACACGTCGGCGTTGTCCTTGACCGCGTGTTTTTCCAGCGCCAGCAATTCCATTTCGTCGAGGACGTGGTTGATGGAATGTTGGATTGTTGGATGCGCCCGCACGCCGCCGGCCCATTCCGGCTCGAACAGGTGCAGCAGCGATTCAGCCGGGATGTCGCGGGATTCGCCACTATCCTCCAACACGCGATAGAAGATGGGAGCGCCCCAGGCATCAAGTCCCACGCCGTCGATGGTTTCCTTTGAGCCGAATCCATCGCCAATGCGGTGGGACTCGATCAGTTGGATGCGTGGCTCGCCATCCGCATCCCGGGTCTTGTGAACGAAATATTCGCCGTCGATGTCGATGCCACGGCAAACAAGCGACTGGCATTCCTCGAATGAAAACCGCCGCGTCACCTCGCAGCGTGCGGCCCACAGGGCAAAGTAATCCTCGGCGGCGCGGTTCCATTCCGTTTTGGCGGATTGCGCCTGGACGCGGATGCCGTCGCCGGTGGAATAGATCGCCATGTTGCCGACCAGTTCCCTGACAAATCCGCTGTTCTTATGGAGGTAGCGCGACTTGCGGACCAACTCGGTGCGGACACCCGGCGTGAGGTCGTTGCGGGCGTCGGTCGGCGATGCACCCGGCACCGTGCCACGGCGGGGCGACCAGTTGGCGGCCTCATAGGGAGAACCCCATGCCTTGGGGACAAGGACAGGGGGCAGCAAACGCAGGGCGATGTTCTTGAATCGGTTCATTTGGGGAGATAGCCGTCGATGAATGAAGTGACCGCGATGCGGGGTCTGCCATAGGTGCCGGGATCGAGGATGCGCAACGCGTGGCCGCATTCCTCAAGGACTTCCGCCACGGACATGGTGAATTGCTTGGAGACCGACGTGTCGGCATCGTTCCAGTTCATGATTGTCTTGCCTTCCAACAACAATTCCTTGGCGCGGCGCTGGATGGCAAGAACCTCAGCGACGGTAAATCCGGTAATGAATAATCCTCGGGCCATGCACGGTCGCGGGTGTCAACGGTGGGTCACGTCCACCACTTGCCATCTTTCACGCGCTGGCGTGCTTCGACCAGGGTGCAACCCGTCTTCACCGTGACATGCGGGGTGTCTTGAGGGCTTGTCCAGCGACCGCCCCATTCGTGACCAAGCGACTCTGCGATCCTGCCACACTTTTCCATCAGCGGGCTTTCCCATTGCGGCTGGCCCTCGGCGTCGAAGACGACAAAATCCCAAGCCACACCGAAATTGTGCCACGAGTAGCCGGCAGGGGCGTTGGTGACTTTTCGTCCGGGGGTGCTGCGGCCCTTGGCGTACAATTCATCCTGTTCCTGATAGGTGCGGAGGCCGGTGATGATCTTCACGTTGATGCCGGCCTCCAGGCATTTGAGCAACCACTCGCGGGCCTTGCTCTGCGCATCGGGCCTCAGCGTGGCGATATTCGCTGCGGAGCGAACGTCAATGGTCGCGGGACCGGACAGAGTCGCCCCCGGTGCCGCCTTGTCGATTCCGAGTTTCCTTGCGACTGCTTCCGCCGTGTTGTTCCCAGGAATTCCATCGGCAGTCACCCCGACGAATGCCTGGATCTCTTTCCACAGTGCCGTGCTCATGGTCGGTTGGTGGAGTGGACCTCAGATCACTTGGAGGTGCGGGGCTCGATGATGATTTCAAAGCGGCCGTCCGGGTGGACCTTGATTTGACCGGCTTTGGTAACGAAGGTGCCGGTGACCGGGGGCGGCGTGGTGCAGGCGGTCAGCAGGGATAGCGCGGCGAGCAGGATCAGCGTTTTCATGGTTCCCCGTCCGGGGTGTCAACCGGGTCAGGGCTGGCTGCCTCACGCCCAACAATCTTGAGCATGGTGGCGGCGGCGACCTGCATGGACTCGCAGTCAAAGAGGTGGTTCGGCCGCGATCCGATCTGCTCCCACAACCATTTTCCGCCCTTTTTGATCCGATGCTCGCTTTCCATCTGGGCGAGATATTCCTCGTCGATGTCGTCGGGCACTTCCCACACTGGGCCGTTCTCCGGGTCCTGGTTGCGACGCAGTCGGGCCAGCGTGTCCTTGATGTTGAGGTTGGACCAATAGAACACCGAGCAACTCTGCCCCCTGCCTAACACAACCTTTCGGCGCGGCGAATAGAACCGCTCGACCGACTTGCGGCCCTTCACCTTGTGCGTAAACGTCGCCCGCTTGTCACCCATGAGGGCGGTCCAGCCGTGCGCGGCACATTCCCGATAAACGTCGTAGGTGGCGTGCCCCGCGTCGATGAACACCAGGTTGGGATGAATGCCGAACCGTTCCTGGACCGTCTGAACGTCGGTGAATGTCAGAATCCGTTCGTTCCAGATCATGCGGCTGGATCCGTCAATCGCCCATGCGCGGACGACCAGGAACAGGTGATCTATCTGGCAATCGACTGTGAGGATGCGCAACGGACACACGGACGGTTCGCCTGGAGGAATGATCCTCCCTGCGGCATCGACGCCTGCCTCGCCATCCCATTTTTCCCCTTTGAGGTAGCCACCCGGCACGATCTCCAACTTGTAATCCTCCAGATACTCGCGCCATGCCAGTGCCAGACGCTTTTGATAGAACTGCTGGATGAGCGACACGTCACCACGGCGGGCGGCTGCCTTGGCGCGTAGATACAACTCTGCCAAACGTCCCCAGCTCATGGCGCAGAGGGCATTCCAGTGGAATCCGGTGTTTTCCTTCGGCGCGTTCTTGTTAGTTATGACGTAGCATCCGGTGGCGTTGAGTTCGCGGCGCGTCCGGTCAGAGTCCTCAAAATAGTGATTGCAGGACGCGCAACGCATGATGGTGGTGTCGCGCACCCGCTGGAAATCCCACTCGCCATCCTCGTTGCGGGCGTCCTTGCTCCACTCAACCTGCTCCCATTTGAACGGCTGTCGCTGGTGGCAGTGCGGGCAGGCGAATGTCCACACCCGCATGTCGGTCGTCTCGTGCTTGCGGTGGGTATCGTCGTCATCCTCGCCGCCCTGACTCATGAACAGGCACTTGCCCAACCATCCGAACGCGGTGACACGGGCTTCGGCTTCGGCCATGTGGCCTGTTTTGTAGCGCCAGGTCTCATCGCAAACGAGCCACCGAATCGAACGCCGCTGAAGGTTGGTCTTGTTGTTAGCACCCAACACCCACAGCGTCATGCCATTGGCGAACTGAATCGTGGTGTTGCGCCTCTTGTGACGGTTGGCATGATAGAGGGCTCGGACAGGTTGGCACTCGTCAAAGAGCTTCTGTAACCGGCTTTCACTCTGGTCCTTCGCATCGTCGTCCGTCTGGTCTAGCCATAGCGTGGGACCAGGGTTATTGGCAATGATGTGGCAGAGGCCGAGTTCACCGACGCTGGTCTTCCCGCTCTGAATGGCGGCGATGATGCTCACGATCCTGATCCTTGGATCCATCAGGGCTTCCATCGGTTCCCGCATCCACGGCGAATTTGCCGAGCGGAATCGCCCGGGAATTGGCGAGTAGGGGATGGACGCAATGTGATCCTCGCACCATGCCCATGGCGGTCGGCGGTCAGGTGGGCGCCAGGCTTCGCGCCAGATGCGTTCGAGTCTTTTGCGCGGCTGTTCGATGGTCTTCATGATTCCTGATGGAGAATGGACAGCACCTCGTCGATGGCGCGGCGGGCTTCCTCCTGGATGCCGGTGGCGTCGAGTCCCGAAAGGATCGGCGGCAATTCCTGCTCGAATTTTTTGCGGAGCATCGCCGTTGCCTGCGCCACGAACTCGGTCCACATCTGCCGCACGTCCTCGACGGCCACATACTCGCCACGCCGGATGCCCAACCGCAGTTCGCGTTCTTCAACTTCGGCAAGCAGCTTGCGTGCCTTGAGCGATGTTTCGATGTCGCCGGCCTGTGGCGTGAGTTCACCACCCTTGAGGTCGTTGCGGCGCATGAACTCCTGCCATGCGGGCACGTCATGCAAGCCGTTGGCGGCGGGCTTTGGCGCGTCCTTGCGCTTTTTCCATGTGTCGATCGACTGGCGGGTGATGCCGAGAATGGCCGCCAACTCGACGTAACTGGCTGCGGTTGCTGGCGCGGGTCCGGTGCCGGTGGCCATGGATTGCAACATGGCACGCTCGGTGCGGGTCAGCTTGCCGCCCTTTTGCACGCGACCGACCAGGTTCGCGAAGTCGCGGGTTAGCAGTTTCTTGGCAATGTCAGGTGATACGGGTTCCATCTGTTGGATTGCGGACACGTCAACCCGTGGTGCCAAGGTTGACTCTTTTGCCCGTGCCATGAGCATTCCCGTGCATTGCGCCCACACCCGCCTGGTTGATCCGAACACGCTGAAACCCAACCCGGTCAACCCGAACCGCCACAGCGCCCACCAGATCCAGCTTCTTGCGTCGATCATCCAGGAACAAGGCTGGCGCAACCCGGTCACCGTCTCGAAGCGCTCGGGCCTGATCGTCCGCGGTC
>JBAXOF010000282.1:0-5401 GCA_037133375.1 Verrucomicrobiota bacterium
TTCAGGATGTGCGCCTGATCGTGGTGACGGATGGCGAACGCATCCTCGGCTTGGGCGATCTCGGTGCGCTGGGCATGGGCATTCCCATCGGCAAGCTCTCGCTTTACACCGCCTGTGCCGGGGTTAATCCTTACTATTGCCTGCCAATCACTCTGGATGTGGGCACGGACAATCAAGAGTTGTTAGCCGATGAGATGTATATTGGCATTGACCAGAAGCGCACGCGTGGCGAGGAGTATCGGGACTTCATCGAGGAATTCGTGCAGGCGGTGCAGACAAGGTATCCACGGTGCCTGTTGCAATTCGAGGACTTCGGCAACCATAATGCCTTTGATTTGTTAGAGCGCTACCGCAACCGGATTTGTTCGTTCAACGACGACATTCAGGGCACGGCGAGTGTGGCGTTGGCCGGATTGATTGCGGCCTCGCGCCTGCAAGGGGTCGGGCTGGCCGAGCAGAAGCTGTTGTTTTTTGGTGCGGGTGAGGCGGCGACAGGGATCGGCGAGTTGTTTGTGGCGGCGCTGTGTGGTGAAGGGCTCTCGGAAGCCGAGGCACGGGCCAAGTGCTGGTTCTTTGACAGCAAGGGGCTGATTGTTAAATCGCGGACCAACCTGACGTCGCACAAACGCGTGTTTGCCCAAGACGCGGAGCCGATGGATGATTTTCTGGCAGCGGTTAAGTTGATCAAGCCGACGGCGTTGATAGGTGCGGCCGGGGTAGCTGCGGTGTTTACGCAGGAGGTGGTGGAGGCGATGGCCGAGATGAACCGGAGTCCGGTGGTATTTGCCTTGTCCAATCCCACCTCCAAGGCGGAATGCACAGCCGAGCAAGCCTATGCGTGGAGCAAGGGGGCGGCGATTTTTGCCAGTGGCAGTCCGTTCCAGCCGGTAGAATATGGTGGCCGGACGATGGTGCCGGGGCAGGGGAACAATGTGTATATTTTCCCCGGGGTGGGCATGGGCGTGTTGGCCAGCGCCAGCCGCGTGGTGACGGATGACATGTTTTTAGCGGCGGCGCAGGCGCTGGCCGCCATGGTGACGGATGAGGAACTGGCGGTGGGGCGGGTGTTTCCCACCCTAACAAACATTCGCAAGGTATCGTTGCGGATTGCCACGGCGGTGGCGGAAATTGCGCACGACTCCGGCTATGCCCGGGTGCCGCGTCCGGCAGATATTGAGAAAGATATTGAGAGCCGCATGTTTATGCCGGACTATCCTTCCTATGTGTGAGGCTGTGTGTGTTTAGCGTTTGCTCTTTTTACGTTTGGCTTTGGGGAACGGGCTCCCCTTGCTTTTGGCGTGCTTGCCGATACGGTGACCGGGTGGCGGCGGTGATGCTAGTCCGGGTTGGCTGGTTTGGATAGGCTGAGGCGCCCAATCATCGTCCCATTCCTCATCCTCCAATTCCGGAGGAAGGTCGTCGTCCGAGGTGTTGGCCGCCTCACGTTGCTGCTGCTTGGCGAGTTGTTGGTGGTAGTGATCGAGGGCGAGTTCGTATTCGCGTTGCTCGATCTGCAAGGCGATGGGTGACATGTAGTATTTGACGAAACTCTTGTCGGCAGCAAGTTCCGGCGGTAGCCCACGGATGTCCCGTGGGCCCGGGGGAGTAGGCGGGGCAAGCGGTCCATCCGGGTGGCGGATGAGATGGCCACCCATGCATTCTTTCATGACGCGGACCGAGGGTTGCTTGCCGATGAGCTTGTCGGCTAGGGCGTAGCCGCGCTCCATGGTCCAGAACTTCGGCAGTACGTGGCCGAGAAATTCCAGGTCGTGGTCTTTAGGAAGGGTTTGTTCGAGGGTCTGCTTGAAGAGGGCGATTTCCTCAGGCGTGAGGCGCTTTTTATGGCCGTATTGCTTCGCAAAGCGCGCGGGGTCGGCTGTCCGTTGCTTGAGCAGGGAAATGGCCGCACGGGTGACGTTGAAATCCTTGGCAATCGACACCTGCGTTTCGCCCGTGGTCAGACGCCGCAGAACTTCCTCGCGTTGCTCTTGGGTCAGGATGGTTTTTTGACCGGTCAAACGGAATCCTTCGGGGACGACTTTGCGACAAAGCATGGAGCTAGCATGCCTAGCGGGGTATGGTTTGGCAAGTGTCGTTACAGGTCAGCGCAGGCCAAGGGTGTCGCGGAGGACTTGGATGGTGTGGAGGTGTTTGATAGGTCGGCCCTGGGTTTGGGCGAGGCCGCTCAGATGCATCAGGCAGGACATGTCAACGCCGACGAGAAGGTCAGGGTTGATATCGAGGATGTGATCGAGCTTGAGGGTGCCCATGCGTCCGGATATGTGGGGAAAGGTGACGCAAAAGGTGCCGCCGAAGCCGCAACATTGTTCGGATTGGCCGAATGGAGTGACGTCGGCATTTCTGATAGACGCGAGCAGGGCGCGGGCGGCGGCACCGGTGGCGGTGCCGCGGCTGTGGCAGGAACGGTGGAAAGCGATGCGGGTGCTAGCTGCAAATTTGCCGGGCCAGGTTTTGATGCCGAGCCCGTTGTAGATGAAATCGATGACTTCCCAAGTGCGATCACCAAAGGATTGGACCGCAGGGTCCGGTTGCTCTTCGAACTGGATGGAATTGCCATGGGTATTCATCGCCGCACACGACCCGGAAGGAACAATGACGGGAAGATCGCCGGCAAAGACCTTGGCACAGTGCCGCGCAACTTTGCGCGACGCATTCCAATCCCCTGAGTTGAACGCGGGTTGGCCACAGCAGGTTTGGTCTTCGGGGTATTCGACGGTGATGTCCAGATACTCCAGAACCTGGACGGTGGCGCGGGCGACGTCGTCATAGAAGGCATCGCAGAGGCAGGTGCCCATGAGTAAAACGCGGTTGCCAACGGGGCGGGGGGGGGGAGGTAGCATCGGGAAGGGGGCGCTATGAACCGGTTAGGGGTTGTCAGTTATTAGTGAAGAGACGCAAGACTACAAGACTACAAGACGCAAGACTACAAGACTTGTGTCTTTTTCATCGGCCTATTCCGCGCGGGAGAGTTGGGGGATGCCGCGCTTGAGGAGTTGGGAATCGACAGTGGAGGAGACGGTCTCATCGAGATAGACGGTGAAGTTTTCCTCATCGAACTCGATCGAGTGAAGCTCGTTGAGGTTGGATTTGAAGGCGGCGATGAGGGACTTCATGCCGCGGATCTCCTTGCCATTGACTTTGCGGACGACGAGGTTGCGCAGGGCATCGTAACCGACGGTGGCAGGCGTGGGAATCACGCCGCTGAGAAAGACGATGCGCTCCGCACGCTCTTGGTATTTTTCGGGATTCTCGTAGGCATCCAGCAGTTTGAGCGGCGCGCGGGCTTTCCAGTCCTCGCCAAATGCCTGCAGCATGGGCAGGGTGAGTTCCTGAAAGATAAAGCCGCCTTTGACCAGATAGTTAGGGGCTTTGCCGAAGGTGTGGTTGGGCACCAGTCGCGCGTTTTCCTCTTCGCGGGTGAGGGTGGCTTTAACTTCAAGTGACGTGCCCTCCCGCCTCAGCGAGAGCGTGACGGTGGTGCCAATCGCGCGCTCGCCGCGGACGAGGTGCCCCCAACCGAGGCTGCCATAGTTGGCGTGTGAATAGTAGCCGCGGCGGTCGATGGCATGGCCATCGATGGCGAGTAGAACGTCGCCTTTTTTGACGCCGGCGGTTTGCGCGGCACTGCGCTTGCGCACCGAGTTAATATAGATGCCGCCTTGGTCGTCGGGAAGTTTGAGCCATTGCCGGAACGAGGGGTCCTCGGTGCGGGCGACGGAAATGCCAAGGCTGGGGAAGCCGATGTAGGGCCCGGTCGTGGCGGCAGTAATGAAACGGGCGACGATATCCGTGGCGACCACCTCGCAGAGTTGATCCTTGGAGTTATAGCTGGCGAGCACGCCGGCGAGTTTGCCATGTTGGAGCACCGGCACCGTGAAACTGCTCGCTGCGCTTTGCATCGAGGCTTTCACCAGATAGGTGAGAAAGTTATGCCCGGGCAGAAAGTTAGATGCGACATCGATGCTTTGCAGGGTGCCGATCGTGCGAAGTTCGACGCCGTTGTCCTCGAGTTGATAGATGTCGAGGGGTTGGCCGAGCGACGGTGGGGTGGCGACATCGAGTGGCTGGGTATTTTCAAACAATTGGGCACCTTCCTCCGCGGAGGCCGGGCCAAGCAGGGCGAGATTGGCTTCGTAATCCACGGCAATGACCGTGGCCGGGACAAAGCGGGTGCCATCCGCGGATTCCAATTCCAGATCGGTCGCATCCGCCACCATCTCCGCAGTGGTGAGCACTCGTTGCGGGGCAACGATGGCAGTCAGCGCGCGCCGGTTGGTGGGCGGCGCTTTCTCCCAGGGTTGGCCGGCGCTCCACGACTGCAAGGTAGAGTTGAGACGCACGATGGAGGGCTTGAGGCTTGCCAGGGTGGGTGGGTCAGCGGCGGTGGCTGCGTAGCAAATGCTGAGCAGTAGGGCGGTGAGCAGCAGGTGGCGCATGGGGGGGGAGGTTATTAGTTGATAGTTATCAGTTAGTGGGGAAGAGCAGGCATGGTGCGGGCTTATTACAAATAACCTATAACCTATAACCTATAACCCATAACTCATAACATGATTAAATTTGCGTCTATTTCAGTCCGAGGACATCCCGCATGTCATATAGGCCAGGGTCTTTGGCGTTGAGCCAGAGGGCGGCGCGGACGGCTCCGGCGGCAAAGGTGAGGCGGGAGGATGCCTTGTGAGTGAGTTCGACACGTTCGCCATCGGCGGCAAACAGGACGGTATGATCGCCCACGACATCGCCGCCGCGCAGCGCGTGCATGCCGATTTCCCGCGGTGGGCGCGGGCCGATGTTACCGACGCGGCCATGGGTGACATCGGCGGTGTAGGAAGTGCCGGTGACTTCGTTGAGGATTTCCAAGAGGGTGCGGGCAGTGCCGGAGGGGGCGTCGATTTTATGCCGGTGGTGCATCTCCGTCACTTCGATGTCGAAGCGGTCCTGCCCCAGGATGCGGGCAGCGTGACGGGTCAGCCAGAACAGGGTGTTGACGCCGATCGAATAGTTAGATGCGTAAACAACCGGGACTTGCCTTGCCGCGCGGCAGATCGCGGCGCGCTCGGCGTCGGTGTGGCCGGTGGTGCCGATGACAAGCCGGGTACCGTGTGTGAGCGCTGACTCTAGCAGTTGGTTGGTGAACGTGTGGATGGAGAAGTCAATGACGCAGCGGACACCGGCAATGGCGGCTGCTAGATCTTCACCGGCATCATGGGTGGCGGCAAGGGTGACGGCTGGTTCGGCGGTAATGGCTTGCAGGACGGCTTGACCCAGTCGGCCTGATTTTCCGGTGACGAGGAGGTGGAGCATGGGGGGGGGGGAGTAAGTGGAGTAAGTGGAGTAGTGGAGTAGTGGAGTAGTGGAGTAGTGGAGTAGTGGAGTAGTGGAG
>JBAXOF010000283.1:0-5388 GCA_037133375.1 Verrucomicrobiota bacterium
CGAAATCGCGGCGCGTGCCGTGTTGGCCCGCCATGCCTGCCAGCCGAAAGCCCATGTCAAGCTTTCCCGCTCCAGTCACGGCGACAAGCCATAACCCCCTACCCATTTCAAACCAACCTCAAACATACCTAACACAATGCCCACATACAAAGCATCCACCCCCACTGAACGCCCCGATCATGTCGAACCTGGAGATTACGAAGTCGAAATCGTCGATGCGGTCGAGACACTCAGCAAGAGCGGTCACGAGATGATTGAACTCAAGCTCAAGACATCCGCAGGCAGTTACCTCTACGACTTTCTTGTCTTTATCCCCAACGCCTACTGGAAAATCGACAGTTTCCGCGCCGCCACTGGCGAGGCCGTCACTCCCGACGAGGAAACCGAGATCATGGCAGACGAACTGATCGGCCGCACAGGCACCGCACGCCTCGTCATTGAGGAATACAACGGCAAGAAGCGCAACAAGGTCGTCGCGTGGCTGACCCCGAAGCCGGGGCGCACGCCCGCGAAGTTCGCCCCCATTGCCAAGCCAGCAACCCAATTCCAACCGAAATCCATCGAAGATGACGACATCCCGTTCTAACCGCAAGCAAAAGGGAGCTACCCTCATTCTCGGCAAGGGCATGTTGCCGGATCAAATGGGAATCAAGGTGACGCGGGTAATTTGGCACGGCCCCCGCCCGAAAAGGCTGATTAGCAATGGCCAGGTAATCGGCACGGTTGGTATTAGAATCCCGTTGGGCCCCCTTCCTACTGAAAGGAGGTTTTTATGAGCGAGCCTCCGAAAATGGGTCTGCGGGCCTATCAGATGAAAGCCGCTGACTTGATCGGAGCCGGTTTCAATGATTTCCGGAGACAATTGTTAGTTGCCGCGACGGGCGCAGGAAAAACCCAGATTTTCTGTGAGACGGTCCGCAGGCACCAGCCACGGAAATCCCTTGTGCTCTGTCATCGCGAGGAATTGATCGGGCAGGCTGCGAGGCGACTGGAATCATTCGGCATCCAGGTCGAAATCGAGATGGGAGGCAGCGTGGCGTCGCTCAACGCATCGGCGGTTGTCGGCAGCGTGCAGACGCTCATGGGGGATTCGCGGTTGGCGCGATGGCCGTCCAATCACTTCGGTCTCGTGGTCGCTGACGAAGCGCATCGAGCCATGAGCGATTCATGGCAGAAGGTGCTCAATCATTTTGATGGATCGGCCAATGTCCTGGGCGTCAGCGCCACCCCGGAGCGGTCTGACAAACGCCATCTCGGAAAGTATTTCCAGAGCATCCCGTATGAAATCGGCCTGCTGGATCTTGTCGAACAAGGGTGGCTCGCGCCGATCAAGGTCAAGACCGTGCCGCTTGGCATGAATCTTGATTCGGTCAGAACAACGGCGGGTGATTTCAACGCCGATGACCTGGGGCACGCGCTGGAGCCGTATCTTGAACGCATCGCCGACGTGTTGGTCCAACACAGGCACCGCAAGACGCTCGTATTCCTACCGCTCGTCGCGGTGTCCAAGCGGTTCGCTGAAATCTGCCGGGAACGCGGACTCAAGGCAGAGCATGTCGATGGGCAGACAAACGAACGACGGGCTGTGTTGGATCGCTTCCGGCGCGACGAGACGCGCATTCTAACCAATGCGATGTTGCTCACGGAAGGATATGACGAACCGTCCATCGACTGCGTCGTGTGCCTGCGTCCGACCAAGGTGCGGGCGTTGTATTCGCAGATCATCGGTCGCGGGACCCGGATCTGCCCTGGCAAGGACCATTTGTTGGTTCTCGATTTCCTGTGGCAGTCGGGCGAACACAGTCTGGTCAAACCGGCGCACTTGATTGCCGAAGACGAGGAGGATGCCCGCGCCCTCACTGAAAAACTCGGTGACGAGGGCGACATGGAAGAGGCCCGCGCAGAGGTGAATGCCGACCGGACACGGAAGCTCACCGAGCGTCTGATGGAAAACCAACGCCGCAAGGGGTCTGTGCTCGACCCGTTGGAATTGGCGGTCACGCTCAATGACGCGCATTTGGCCGAGTTCACCCCGGTCATGCAGTGGCAGAGCGAATCGCCGACATCAAAGCAGCTCGATGTTCTCGGGAAATTCGGGATGGACGTGAACGCGATTCTAACAAAAGGACACGCATCGTTCTTGTTGGACCGGCTCATCACGCGTCGGAAACTGGAATTGGCCACGCCTAAGCAGGTCCGTTTGTTGCGCAAATACGCCCACCCGCGGCCGGAGATGACCACGTTCAAGGATGCCCAGGCATTTCTCGCCCTCAAGTTCGGCAGCGCCGCTTGACCTAACTGAAATCATCCATGCCACGCTACCGGTCATCCGGGCCATCGTTGCCCCGTCGCACAATCGACTACCTCCAGCACGGTGCTGCCGAGGGCGCGAGGAATGTTGAACTCTTTGACGCAACCTGTCAGTTCAGGGACGCCGGCATTCCGCTTGAAGACGCGGAAGAGCAGTTGCTCGCCCGCGCCATGGCCGACGGGCTGGGCGAGGTGGAAGCGCGGCATGCGATCCGATCTGCCTACGCCGGGACGTCCAGGGAGCCGGTAGGAGCGGTGGTGGCATGTCCCGCTCCAGGCAGCCCGCCGCGACGACCGGCGCCAGCCACCGCCACGCAGGGGCGACCCGCTATGGCTGTGCCCGCGCCGATGGAAGGTGGATTCATCAAGCTCATCGACAAATGTTACGGCCCGGACGAATTCGTTTCCATCGCTCCCGCGGCTGAGACGGAAGATGGCGACATCGTCCCGCGCCGGGGTGTCACGCTCACGGCAGCCGAGTGGAAATCCAAGGTGGCGGCCAAGGGCGGTATCGAAAAGGTTTTCAGCACCAAGCTCGGGTTGTTCATCCGGATCAACCCAACATGCAAAGATGGCGCGAAAAACGGGGACGTCACCGCGTTCCGCTATGTCCTTGTTGAATTCGACCGCGACGAGGCGGGCAACCTGATCCCCAAGGAGGAACAATATCACGCGGTCATGGCAAGTGGCATGCCGGTGTCGGCATTGATAGACTCTGGCAACAAAAGCCTGCACGCGTGGATTCGGGTCGATGCGCCGAACGAAGCCGAATACAAGCGGCGCGTTGAAATCATCTGGGGCTGGTTCTCCGGCATCAACCTGGATAAGCAAAACCGGAACCCGTCGCGATTGTCACGCTGCCCGGACGGCTGGCGCACTGTGGATGGCGACGTTCGCCGCCAACGCCTGCTCGCGCTCGGGATCGGTGCCGAGTCATGGACCGCGTGGGAGGCCGAGCAAGCCACGCCTGACGAGGGGGCGTTGATGCCAATCGCCCAACTGGCGGCTTATGACACATCTCATGACCCTAACAACATTCTTGGCAATCGCTGGCTGTGCCGTGGCGGCTCGCTCGTGGTCGTCGGCCAGTCAGGCATCGGCAAGTCGTCGCTGTGCATGCAGCTCATGATTCTGTGGGCGCTGGGCATCCCCGCGTTCAACATCACACCGGTTACGCCGCTACGCTCGGTTCTCATCCAGGCGGAAAACGACGTCGGCGACCTGGCCGAAATGTATCAAGGCGTGCGTCGCGGCATGGGCATCACACCAGAGCAAGAGGCGATCCTCAACGAACGCATCTTCATCTATCGCGACACAACACGCACCGGTGCTGAGTTCGTGGATGCCGCCTCCGCTCTCGTGGACCGCCACAAGCCCGACCTCGTGTGGGCCGATCCATTGCTCAACTACATCGGCGACGAGATTTCCGAGCAGCGGGTCATCAGTGACTTCTGCTGCAAGCTGCTCAACGCGGTGAGTCTGCGCACCGGCGTCGTCTGGTGCCTGCTGCATCACACCGGCAAGCCGTCGAAAGACCCGAAGGCGGCGAGCCACTGGACGGCCAGCGACCTTGCCTACAGCGGCCTGGGCAGCTCAGCCTTGGTCAACTGGGCTCGTGAGACTGCCGTGCTGGTGCGCATCAAGACGCCCGACGGCGACCCACCCACGTTCCAGCTCAGCATGACCAAACGTCGGACACGGGCCGGCTTGCGTGATTCTGTGGGCACGGTCACCGACACGATCTTCGTGCGCCATTCGCAACACGGCGGCATCTGCTGGGAGCAGTGCGAGTCGCCGGAACCCGCCGCCGAAAACAACCCTAACCGCTACAAAACCGGCCGCAAATCTGCCTTCGATCCGGTGGCTTTCAAGGGGGTCATAGACGCCCATGGCGGCTCTCTAACGATGGCGAACGTGGATGAGGTCGCTGCAAAAACTAAATGCAGTCCACGCACTGCATGGACTTGGTGGAAACGCTTGAAAAACAAAGACTTATGAGTTACTGCAAAAATAGATATTGCACTACTGCAAAAACCGAAGCTGCATCTACTGCAATTGCTGCAATATATCTCTCCCGTAGGGAGAGATATTGCAGTTGCAGTGGGCAGCATGGGAAAAGTCAGGAGACTGCACCAACGAAAACAGAAGTCTCGTCCACTCCGCCTAACAGGTATTGGCCCTTGCTGGCGGACATGCCCGTTCTCTCGCACTGGCCGGATCGGACCAAACCATTCGCTTGCGCCAACAGCCAGGTCATTGCATACGCCTGTGATCGATTCGGCATATCCGTGGACCTTGCCCTTCGCGTTTTCGACTATGCCAGGTACAAGAAAGTCATCGTCTTCGATCCGATCACAAAGCTCTGGTGCGGCACGAAAGGAGGTGGCCGATGAACTCCGACGACTACAGCCGGCGGCAGACCGCCAAGGACGCCGAATACGCACGCCAATACAAGGTGTGGATCAAGTCCCTGCCTGCGGACAAACGGCGGGAACTCGAAGCCCAGGGACTGGCCGCGCCCGATTTGGCCCGTCACGGCAACGGTTCCGCCAAGGGGGATGCTGCCGACAGCCCGATCATGCGGCAGGGCGATGATCCCGCCCTCATGCCGGAACCGGAACCGGAGCCCGATTCTCGTTGCGCACCGAACGCCGAACCGCATCAGCCCATCCGCGACAACGAAGCCGCTTGGTCCACCGCTCGCCATGTCCTGGGCGAGGTGCTGAATCACGCCAACGCTCGCCTAACCGCCGAGTGCATCGCTTTGGTCAGCGGCCTGATCTATTCCGGCGATTCCATGACCGACATTGCCAAACGCCATGGCATCAGCCGGGCCGCAGTATCGAAACGCTGCGTCGAACTGACCGAATTGCTCAACCTGCGCCCCTCCCGCGCCATGCGCTCGTTGACAGCCCGCAAGACGTATCGCTCCGCCCGCATCCAGACCACCAAATCTCATGAACCAACCGATCCAACTCCCGAACCCTAAAGTCACCGTCAGCCGCCTCGGCATGCGCATCATTGACCAGCTCACCCCCGAGGAATGGCAGGAACTCGCCGCCGGCATCGGCGGAATGG
>JBAXOF010000284.1:0-5352 GCA_037133375.1 Verrucomicrobiota bacterium
GCAGTGGTGTGGCAGGTGGGCAAGCCGCATGACTTCGTGCCCACGCAAGTGATCAGGACGGTGCTGCCGAACAGCCCGGCGCACAAGGCCGGCCTCCTCGCCGGCGACAAAATCACCCACGTCAACGGCAAACCCGTCCATGGCTATGCCGGCTCGCTCGACAGCATTTTCGAAAGCATCATCCTGAGCCAAGGCCAAGACATCGAGTTCACCGTCGAACGGCCTGATGCCGCCATCCCGCTCAAAATTGTCTCCACCTTTGAAATCCCCGCCAAAAGCCACTGGTTCCACCGCAGCGGCTTGCGCCGCGTCGGCATCCAGCCGCAGGGCGAATATATCGCCATCGACAACGTGCTCAAAGACAGCCCGGCCAGCCGCGCCGGACTTAAACGGGCCGACCGCCTCATCGCCATGGATGGTGCGAGTATCACCAACGTCAGCCAAGCACTCGAGCATATCAAGCAGGCCGCGCTCAAGCCTATCGAATTTGATATTGCACGCGCCGACGCCAAAATAAAGCTCACGGTGCAACCCGCAGTGCCGACCTCTCCTGCGGGCATGGGCCCCATGGTCGGCCTGTATTTCGATGATGTTCAGTATGTGGACGAAACCATTGTCTACCCGGCGCCGGTGCAGCAAGTGGTGGAAAGCCTGACGATGATGTGGACAACCATCACCCGGCTGGTGTCGCGGGATTCCAGCATTGGCATCGACCACTTGAGCGGTCCGATCGGCATTGCCAAACACCAATATGCGATTCTCCAGGGGGAACACGCCTGGCAGCGCTTGTTAGCCTTCATGGTTTTGTTCAACGTCAATCTGGCAGTGCTCAACATGTTGCCGCTTCCCGTCCTGGATGGGGGCCATATCACCCTCGCCATTCTGGAAAAAATTGCCCGCCGCCCGGTCAAGGTGCGGGTGTTGGAAGTGGTGCAAACCGCCTTTGCGCTACTGCTCATCAGCCTGATGCTTTACGTCTCCACCAAGGATGTGGGTGACAGCTTCGGGCGCGGCACCGCAAAAAAAGAGAAAATCGTCTTCGCCCCCTGAGACCACAAGGAGCGGCGGTCTCCGAACCGCCGCCAGTCAAAGCTCCGCCAATTCTTCGCTCACGTGGGCAATTCAAAGCCCTTGCGATAGGTCTTGCGGATCAAGGCATCGGCTTCGGGTGCGTTGGTGGCGCGCATGGCGGCGGCATCCCACTCGATACGTTTGCCGAGGCGGATAGGCAGCACGCCGACGAGCAACGCTTCGGTGAACGGCGCGGAATACCAGAAGCCAGCCTTTGCATCCTCGGGTTTGCCGGCGATGCAGGCATCGACCCATTCCTTGCGATGGCCGGGGCTGCGCGGCAAGGTGCGTGGCGGCAACACGAAGGATTTCATCGCACTGTCCGGCAGGAGTCTTGGCCTGCCACTCCACCCGGGCGCGATGAGGCTGCCCTTGTCACCGCGAAAGATGATTCCGTTGTCCTCGAAGGGGCGGGTGGTATCAAAGCCCGGCGGTGGCTCAGGCAGCTTGCCGCCGTCATGCCACGTCAGTTTGATCGGCCCGCGATTGCCTTTGGCGGCGAAGTGCCACGTCACCACGCTCCACAGCGGGAAACTATCAGGATTGGTCTCCGCGGTTGAGGCCTCGACCGCGGTGGGCGCGCCCAGATCGAGAGCGAACCACGCGGGGTCAGCGTTATGCACCATCATGTCGCCGAGTGCGCCGCAGCCGTAGTCGAACCAACCGCGCCACTTTCCTGGCAGATAGAGCGGATGATAGGCGTGCTCGGGCGCCGGGCCCTGCCACAAATTCCAATCCAAGGTTTTGGGGACCGCTGGAGTATCGGTCGGCCGCCGCCGCCCTTGGGTGTCCCACCATTTGCCCGGCCGATCCGACCAGACATGAACTTCCTGCACCGTGCCGATGGCCCCGGCGGCGAGCCATTCCTTGGTGAGCCGGATGCCTTGGCCACCATGGCCGGTGTTGCCCATTTGGGTGACGACGTGCATTTCCGCGGCGATTTTGCCCATCAGGCGGGTTTCCTCGATGGTGTGGGCGAGGGGTTTTTCGCAATACACATGTTTGCCCATGCGCATTGCCGCGATGGCAATAGGCGCGTGCCAGTGGTCGGGCGTGGCGATCATCACCGCGTCGAGGCCCTTCTCCTTTTCCAACATGACGCGGTAGTCTTTGTAAACCGGGCGTCCGGGATACTGTTGGATCGTGTGGGCGGCATACGCCTCGTCCACATCGCACAACGCCGCGATGTTCACATTGGTAAAGGTCGCCAACTCCCGGGTGACATCATTGCCTTGCCCGCCAATGCCGATGCAACCGATGTTCAACTTCCCCGACGGTGGCGGCTGCCCGGGCGCCCCGAGCACCCGGCGCGGGATGAAATTACAGCCGAAGGCCGCCGCACCGGTGGCGATGAATTTACGGCGCGTGGGAGTGGTTAGGGAATGGTGCGGCATAGGTTATGTTAGGTTGGGAATGGTGCGGGTGGGCGGATCAGGGCGATGAAGGCGTCTTCCATGGTCGGGTCCGGGTTGTCATCGGTGGCAGCCAAGGCCTTGAGTTCATCCGGTGTGCCGTTGGCGATGAGTTGGCCGCGGAACACCAGACCTATACGATCACAGTATTCCGCCTCATCCATGAAATGCGTGGTCACCATCACCGTCACGCCGCGCTCAACCAAACCGTTAATGTGGGTCCAGAACTCGCGCCGCGTCACCGGGTCCACACCCGAGGTGGGCTCGTCCAGAAACAGAATGTCCGGCTCATGCATGACCGCGCAGGCCAGCGCCAGCCGTTGCTTGAAGCCTAACGACAGCGCGTCGGTCTTGGCCTCAAGGAACGGCCCGAGGTGGAAAATCTCCGCCATCGTGATAATCTTCTGCCGCCGCTCGGCACCGGCGAGACCATAGATGCCGGAAAAAAACTCCAAATTCCGCCGGACCGTCAGACTGCCGTAGAGCGAGAATTTCTGCGCCATGTAGCCGAGTTTCTGGCGTGCCCGGCCGGCGCTGTGGCGCAGATCAAGCCCGACCACCGTCGCCCGCCCGGAGGTGGGTTTGAGCAATCCGCACATCATCTTGAAGGTGGTGGACTTGCCCGCCCCGTTAGGTCCTAACAATCCATAGATCTCGCCGCGCCGGACCTGGAAGGTGACCGCGTCGGTCGCGGTGAAATCGCCGAATTGCTTGGTGAGTTGTTCCGCCTCGATGACGACCTCGCCGTCACTTGGGATAGCCCGCACGTGGCTGGCCAGCACCGATTCGCCGCCCGGTCCGCCGCCCATGCGGTCGATGAACGCATCCTCGAAGCGGGCCGCCACGGGCGCCCATTCGGTGGCTGCCGGGGCGCCGAGTGCTGCCGGGGGAAAATCCGGCGGCAGCAGCGGCGCGCCGACGCGGAATGTCAGGCGCAAGTGGTGACCTTGGATCGTGCCATCGCTGATCGACGGGTGGGACAGCGCTTGGGCCAGCAAGCGGCGCTTGTTGCCCGCGGGGTTTTTCAGGTGCCAACAGCGACCGGTTAGAGGCGCGGTCATGGCGGCGGGCGCGCCGGAGAAAATCAATTTGCCCTCGTTGAGCACCAGGGTGGTTGCGCACATCTCCGCCTCCTCCAGATAGGCGGTGCTCCAGACCACGGCGATGCCGTCGTCCACCAGCCGCTCGACCATGCCGCGCAGCTCCTTGCGGGAAATCGGGTCCACGCCCACACCCGGCTCGTCGAGCAACAACAGCCGCGGCTTTCCTAACAGGGCGCAGGCCAGCCCGAGCTTTTGCTTCATGCCGCCGGAAAGCTTGCCGGCGAAGCGCCCGGTGAACTGCCGCAAATCGGTGAAGGCTAACAGCCGGTCAAAGGTGGCCGTGCGTTCCGCGCCGGTGACGTTGCGCAGGTCGGCGTGGAGTGTTAGATTCTCCAGCACCGACAAGTCCTCATACAAGCCGAACTTCTGCGGCATGTATCCGAGGTCGCGACGCAGCGCGGCGGCATCCAGCACGGGATCCCGCCCAAGGGTGGTGAGACTGCCGGCGCCGGGCACCAACAATCCCGCGATGAGGCGCAGCAAGGTGGTCTTGCCCGCGCCGTCCGGACCGACCAGACCGGTGATGAGCCCGGCGCGGATGTCCCCGGTCAGCGCGTCAAGCGCCGGTGACGCCATTCCCGGAAAGGATTTGGTCAGGTCTTTGAAACTAACAACGACGTCGGACACATCACGGCGAGGTTGGATCTAACAAAACAGTGACCGGCATGCCCTGGCGCAAGGAACCATCCGGATCATCGACCACCACCCGCAACCGATAGACCAGCGACGTCCGCAGTTCGGGGGTTTCCACCGATTTCGGGGTGAACTCGGCGCGCGGCGAGACGAAGCCAACCTTGCCATGAAACGGCCTGCCCGGTTGGCCATCAGTGGTGAGCAACACCTTGGTGCCGGGCGGCACCCGCCCGAGTTGGCTCTCATGCACATAGGCGCGCACCCACACCGGTTGTTCCAGCGAAAGCGCAAGCACGGTGGCCCCAGCCTGCACGATGGCACCCGGCTCGAGTGCCCGGGTGAGCACGATGCCAGCGGACGGTGCCTTGAGTTCAGTGTCGGCCACATGCAGGGCGGCGCTGGCACGCGCCGCTTGCGCTTGGGCGAGCGCGGCGTCAGCGGCCGCAATCTCCTCGTCACGGAACCCGGCTTCTAACAACCGTAATTTTGCCACACTCACCTTGACCCGCTGTTGTGCCTCGTCGCGGGTGGCTTCCGCGGTCTCCAGATCCTGTTGGGACGTGCCGCCCCGACCCACCAGGCCGGCGTGCCGCGCGTAGGCGCGTGCCGCGTTGTTGGCCACCACCCGGCTTTCTTCCAAGGCCGCCCGTCCTTGCTCGATGTCCTGGCTGCGGTTGCCGGCGTGTTTCAGCCGTAGGTCAGCCGCCGCGGCCGCCACCTGGGCGTCGGCGCGGGCGAGCTCATGCGCATTGGGCTGGGCATCGAGCCGGGCTAACAATTCTCCGGCCTGCACCGCGTCGCCCTCGTCCTTCAACACTTCTATCAGCCTGCCGGCCACCCGGAAGCCGAGATCCACGCCGCGGATATCGACGTTGCCATAGAGTTGCAGTGGTTCGCCGGTCCGGCGGAATTTCTCCCGGAGTTGCCACGCAGTCACTGCGGCAAGCGCCAGCAGCAGCAAGATGATGAGGAGCTTTTTCATGGCTTGGATTTGCGGGTGCGGGCGGGAGCGGTCCTGGGTTTCCGCCCGCCTCTGGTAATGCCCTGATCTTTATACTCATCGTGGCGGATACCACGGCAGGGACGCTTCTCCGAAGCGTCCGGGCGAATGAATTGCGAATGTTTAGACCGAA
>JBAXOF010000285.1:0-5318 GCA_037133375.1 Verrucomicrobiota bacterium
GGATGTTTTGGTTTTTTACGGCAATGGCGCTGATCTATTCGCTGGCCTATACCGTTTACGTTGTCCCTTACACGGCACTTGGTTATGAATTGACCAGCGATTACGACGAGCGCACCCGCGTGTTGGCCTGGCGCATGTATATCGGCCTCATCGCGAGCATGACGATTCCATGGCTCTATAAATTGTGCCTGCACCCGGTTTTTGGCGGCAACGTGGTAAGGGGGGCTCCGTGGGTCTGCGTTGGTGTCGGGTTGTTGATCGTCGGGACCGGTTTGCTGCCGGCTGTGGTGGGCCGCGAGCACCCGGCGGCGCAGGTTCAGGATAAAATCCATCTTCGAAAGGCGATTTTCTGCACGCTGAAGAACAAGCCGTTTCTGATGCTCCTCTTTACTTATCTGGTGATTATCTGCGGGATTTTCACCAGCCAGTCGCTCGGCCTTTACCTCAACATTTATTTCGTTTGCAATGGGAGCAAGGATTTCGCTGCGACCCTCAGCGGTTATACAGGAACCCTGCAAGCGGTGACATCGTACGTCAGTTTGCCGTTGATCGCCTATATCTCCACCCGGTGGGGCAAGCGCCACGCCATGATCACCGGCCTTTGTTTCGGTGCAGTCGGCACGGCCAGTCTCTGGTTGACCCTGACTCCCCGAGCTCCCTATCTCCAACTCATCTCTATGTTCACTGCTGCGCTGGGGATGCAAGGCTGCTGGTTGATGGTCAGTTCGATGGTTGCCGATATCTGTGACGAGGATGAATTGGAAACGGGCCTTCGGCGCGAAGGCGTTTACAGTGCCGTCATTGGATTCGCGCTTAAGCTCGGGCTTGCCATTACTGCCCTTACCGGGGGTGTCGTTTTAAAGCTATCGGGCTACGATGCGACTCTTGCGGAAAAAGCAGGGCATGTGGCGGAAGGCGTTCTTTTCAATATGAAGGTGCTTTACATCGGCGTGCAATGCGCTGCCCTGCTTGTCGCTGCGGCCTTGTTTTTGTTTTATCCGATCAGTCGCGCCCGAGCGGAACAGACGCGGAGAATTTTGGACGAACGGGCGCGTGCAAAATCGGCCGTTTCTCATGGGTCCGGTTTCGATAGTTAACAAAAGGTCTATTCATTGACTTTAATAATTCATGAAAGTGATTGCTCCACTCTCAGGAATTGCTAAAAGCTCACCTTAACTCAGTCTTTCCAGGCATCATCCGCACAGAATCCAAAGCGTCTTTTGACTCAGCTCTTATCCAACCCCACCTCGATTATTTATGAAAAAATCAGCCCCATTTAACCGTTCGACCTCCTTCGTGGCGGCTCTCAGCCTCTGCGTTCCGCTGCTCATTCCTTCATTATCGAATGCGGCGACATCCATTTGGGATTCAGACACAGTCACAACTGGAGTTCAGGACGGCGCTGGAACCTGGAGCCCCGCGGGGACCACTTTTTGGAATGGAAGCACGGACATCGCGATCACCAATGACATCACTACAGATATCGCCCAGTTTGGCGGCGCTGGCACTCTCGCGGCGCAGGCTACAGTGAATGTCTCCACCCTGAGCATTAATGGGCTTATTTTTGGCGCGACGACCACCAGCGGTTACCTTCTTACGAACACTGGCGCGGCCACACTCACCCTTGGCGGCAGCGGCATTACCTTGAACACCGGAGCGCAAGCCACCACGCTTGGCAGCGTCAATCTCTCCCTCGCACTTGGCGCGGCCCAGAGCTGGACGAACAACGCTGCGTCGCTCCTTACGGTTGGGGGCGCAGTGGACAACGGCGGCAATCTCCTCACTGTGGCTGGCTCGGGCAATACGACGATGAGCGGCATCGTGAGCGGCGCTGGCGGGCTCACCAAAAGCGGCGCAGGCACGTTGACCTTGACTGCCGCGGACACTTTCAGCGGTGTGGCCACGGTCAATCTGGGCACGCTGACTTTGAACGGCGGGGCGGGCACGCTGGCCAACACCACGGGGCTGACGGTGACGGGAGGCGGCATTTTCAATTTGGGCGACGCTACGGCCGGCAACGGCCTCCCCAACCGCATTAACAACGCCGCCACCTTGACCTTGGGTGGATCAACCGGCGCTGGCACGTTCACGCTAGTTCGCGGATCGACCACCGCGAACTCACAATCCCTCGCCTCCCTGACGGTCGGGGCTGGTGGCCTTAGCACGATCAATGCCTCGGCGGCGACCGGCGGAGCGCCCGCACTCACCTTCTCCGGGGCAGCCCCCTACCTGCGCTCAAGCGCGGGCGGCGTGGTGAACATCGACACCACCAACTTGGGGGTCACCTTCACCAACGCTCCCACCGGCTCTGCTGTGGCTGGCACGGCCAACCCGATCCTCGTCGGAGCCGTGTTGAAGGGGAATGATTTCATCAAGGCCGCCTCCGGTGCTGTGGCCGCGCCGACTTACGACACCGCATGGGGCAACGACGCCACTTTGAATGTGACGGGCGGCAATATCACCGCGACCACCAACGCGGTGAATGCCCTTCGTTTCAATGACGCCACGGCGCGCACGTTGACCCTTTTGGGTACAGGCACCACCTCCATAGCCAGCGGCATGATCCTGACTACCAGTGGGGCGGCTGCAAGCCAGATCATCACTGGCGGCACGCTTGCCAGCGGTAATGGCGCGGACTTGATCATCTACGACAACCACAGCACTCTCGACCGTCGGGCTGCTTATGGATTGAAGATTGCCTCAGTGATTTCCGGCGGGAGCGTGACCGTGGCCGGACCGACCCAGGTAGCGCTTTTTGGTCAAACCAACACCTCATCGGTTTGGTTTAGCGGAGCCAACACTTACAGCGGAGGGACTTTTCTGGATGGTGCGGGGCTGATGATTTCAAGCGATCTTTCTCTTGGAGCTATCCCAGGTTCCCCGATGACAAACATCACGGCCGTCTCAGGCAACTCCTCGTTGGTCAACAACACTGCGGGAGCCTTGACGCTCAACGCGAACCGGTCCATTGCGATCAACTCGGGTGCGTCCCTTCAAATTCTCGATGCTTCCGCGAGTGCCGGGCAAGTGATTACCGTTAACGGAGCCATCTCCGGCGGAGGCAATCTCTATGTCGGCCGCGCTGGCGGCGCCGGTGTCAACGATGTCACTGTTCTCGCTGGCGCCAATACGATGACCGGCAATATCGCGGTTGTCGGCTACTTGCGCGCGGACGAAGGCGTGGGCCTCTCCTCCAGCGCCAACCTCGCGCTGGGTGACGCCGGAACTGACGGTGGCGTGCTGGAGACCAAGGGCAGCTTCACGCGGGCTCCGGGAACCGGCGCGGGGCAGGTGCAGATCGGCGCTGGCTCGCGCGACCCGCGAGGCGCTGGTTTTTCAGCCGTCGGCGGATCGCTGACCCTGAACTTTGGCAACGACCTACGCACCATGAAATGGGGGGATCCAACCGGGATAGCCGGAGCCACCCAGATGCTCATGTTGCAGGACGCCAACGCCACTGCGGCCCTGACTTGGCAGAACTCGATCGACTTAAATGGCGCCACCCGCACCGTCAATGTCAATAATGCTACTTTCGGGGCCACCATGTCTGGCGTGCTGAGCAACAGCACCGGTACCGGCGGCCTGACCAAGATCGGTGCGGGCATCCTGGTCCTCTCGGGCAATAACACCTATAATGGCCAGACCCAGATCCAGAACGGCACCCTAAGCGTGGGCTCGCTCAACAAGGTGACCGGAGGCAGCACGGGCAGCAACCTCGGCGCGCCAACAACGGCGGGCAACGGCCTCATTCTCATCGGTAACGCGGCCACCGCTGGAACGCTCCTCTATACCGGCGCGGGCGAGACCACAGACCGCACGATTCAAGTGGGCACCAACAGCGCCACTCCCGCGGCAACGGACACAGGCGGCGCGACCATTCAAAATGACGGCAGCGGTGCGCTCACCTTCAGCGCCGCCAACTTTAATACAGCCACCAATGCGGCGACCGGCGTCGGAGCAAACCGGGTCCTCACCCTCCAAGGCTCCAACACAGGTGCCAACACGATTCAGGGCATCGTCCAGGACAACGCAAAGTCGGGAAGTGCCACGGGAACAACCACCGTCGGCCTCACCAAGGCCGGGACCGGCACCTGGGTTCTTTCCGGCGCGAACACCTACACGGGCGTTACGACCCTCACGAGCGGCACGCTCAATCTCGGTGTGGCGGAAACCGTGGGGACTTCCGGACCACTGGGCAAATCTGCTGCCGCCAACGCGGGATCCATCGTCCTCAACGGCGGCTGTCTGCAATATTCCGCAGCGAACCAGAACGATTACTCTGGCCGCTTCAGCACCGCTATAAACCAGCAGTATAACGTCGATACCAACAGCCAGGCGGTGGCATGGGGTACGGCGCTGACCAGCGTGGGTGGCTCTTTGGCCAAGACCGGGGCAGGAACGCTGACCCTCAGCGCCGCCGATACCTACACCGGGGCGACCGCCGTCAGCGCTGGCACGTTGCAGATCGGCAATGGCGGCACGGCGGGTGCGATCGGTTCCACCAGCGGCATCGCCGTGGCTTCCGGCGCAACCCTCGGCTTCAACCGAACCGACAGTTATGGCGGCAACTTCACCCCGGTGATCAGCGGTGCGGGCGGGCTTGCGCTCAGCAATGGTACGTTGACTCTCTCCAGCGCCAATACGTTCAGCGGCGACACCGTGCTAAACGGTGGCACCTTGACGACCGGGATCGCGACGGCTTTGCAAAACAGCACTCTTAACTACAACAACCAGGGCGGCACCTTGAGCTTCGGCACACTCACGGCGGCGACCCTGGGCGGCTTGAAGGGCGCGCAAAATTTTGCGTTGCTCAACACAAGCGGCACGGGCGTCAACGTGAGCGTCGGCAACAACAATGCGGCCACTACGTACACCGGCATTATCACGGGAACCAACTCTGCCGCCATGCTGACGAAAGTCGGCACGGGCACGCTGACGTTTGACCCAGGGGCGGCAGCAACCAGCGGAACGATCTACTCCGTCACAGTGACCGGGGGAACTTTGGCTCTCAACAGCGGAGTGACAACACTTACCAATAATGCCGTTATTGGGACCGGAGCTGCCCTCAACCTCACCGGCGGTTCGCTGATCAGCAACGCGGGTTATTTCACTGACAATGGCACCTTGAATCTAAGCGGTGGAACTTTGACCGCAAACAACCCCGAATTGCTCATGTCATTCAATAATTCCGGAGGCATTCTCAACCTGAGCGGTTCGGGCGTTCTAAATGCAACCCAAATTCGAATGGGCAATGGGGCCAACGCACGGTCTTTTCTGTCGCCTTAGTAAGTCGCTGTCGGAGATAGGCTAAGCTTTTC
>JBAXOF010000286.1:0-5313 GCA_037133375.1 Verrucomicrobiota bacterium
GAGGATGGCGTCGAGAACAGCGTAGGGTGGCAAGGTGTCCTGGTCCTTTTGATCGAACCTGAGTTCCGCACTTGGCGGTTTTTCGATGGTGTTCCAAGGAATCACTTCGCGGTCGCGGTTGAGCCAGCGGGCAACTTCATAGACGCGGGCTTTTGGGAGATCGGAGATGACGGCCAGGCCACCGCACATATCCCCGTAGATGGTGCAGTAGCCAACAGCTAACTCGCTTTTGTTGCCAGTGGTGAGCAGGAGGTGGTGATTTTTGTTGGAGAGCGCCATCAGCAGCAATCCGCGAATGCGGGCTTGCATGTTTTCCTCGGTGACATCTTCAGGCTTGCCCGCAAACACCGGTCGCATCGCCGCTTTGACCGCCTCAAAGACCTCGCGGATCGGCACCTCGTCGCAGCCAATGCCGAGGTTGCGGGCCAGTGCTAATGAATCCTCCACACTCCCAGATGAGGAAAACTCGCTCGGCATGGTCAAGCCGTGAACCGACTCCGGACCAAGTGCCTCCGCTGCGATGACGGCCGTGAGCGCGGAATCAATCCCGCCGCTCAATCCAAGACAGACGCTGGAAAATCCACACTTGGTGACGTAATCACGCAGCCCGAGCACCAAGGCTTGATAGAGTTGGGGCGCATCGTTGTCCTCAACGGCATAGGCCGATGCGCGGGATTTGAATGGATCAATCACACGGCAACTTTCCGCAAACCCCGGCAGCTGGGTCTGGAGGCACCCATTGGCATCGACAGCGAGCGAATGGCCATCGAAAACGAGTTGGTCATTGCCCCCGACCGCGTTGCAATAGATTACTGGCACCTGCGCATGGCGGGCCACGCCGCTGATCATCGAACGCCGCTGTGCGGGCTTTCCAAGGTGAAAGGGCGAGGCACTGAGATTGAGTAATAAGTCCATGCCCTGGCCCGTCAGTTCCTCGACTGGATCACGGTCGTAAAAGGGCCGCTGCAGATAGTCCTCAGTCCAGATGTCCTCACAAATCGTCACGCCAATACGCAAGCCGTTCCAGCGCACGGTTTCACAGCGCGCTCCTGGCTCAAAATAGCGCCGCTCATCAAACACATCATAGGTGGGCAGCAGCGTCTTCCAGATCCGGTGGCGGATTGCCCCGGCTTCAAGCCAGGCGGCGGCGTTGCGAAAGGGTTTGCCAGGTTGCTCCGGCGGATGGTGATCGATATAACCGACTAACAGCGGGACCGCGCCGATCTCACCCGCAAGGTAATCGAGCGCCTGCAGGCACTGCGGGACAAATTGCGATTTGAAGACCAGGTCGCGCGGCGGATAGCCAACCAGCGCCAACTCCGGGGTGATGACCAAGTCCGCACCCGCATCCAAACATTCGCGGTAGCCGGCAAGGATGCGTTTTACGTTAGCCGGGAAATCCCCGACCACCGAGTTGATTTGAGCAAGACCAATTTTCATGAACGCGCTTAGACAACACCCGACAGCCGTTCAGGAAAATGGAAAAATTCAGCAACGGCAGCCAAACGTCCCAAAAAATCCCGGAATTGGCCCAAATGACGGCTTGCCGCCGGGGGGGTTTCCACTTAGCTTGCTGGCGAACCCACAGTCGCTATGAAGATTTTCCGCATTTTACTGCCATTCCTGTTCGCGTTGGTCCCGGCATTCGCGCAAACCAAGCCGACTCCACCTCCCGCCAAGCCGGAAGCAGCTCCCGCCAAACCGACCCCACCTCCCGCCAAGCCGGAAACACCGGGTGCGGAAAAAAAACCGCTGCTCCCCAATCAACAGGCGTTTCTCAACCTCCCGGAAGAACGCCGCGCGGAGTTTTTTAAACAGCTTGGGGAGGCCGGGCGATTGTTCCAACAAAAGCGCATTTTTGAAACCTTCGATTTTCTCGACAAGGCTGACGCGATCTTTCCTGATAGCCCGGAAAGTCTCAACTACCGCGGTTCATGCTACGTTGAAATCCGCAACTTTGACAAAGCCATGGCCGCCTTCAACAAGGCCTTGGAACTCTCCCCGGATAATCCCAGCATCATTTTCAACACCGCTGAAGTCTTCTTTGTCACCAAGAAATGGCAGGAGTCTCATGACCTGTTTGTCAAAATCCTCAAGGATATTCCCGCCAATCAAATGGCCCTCGCCCGCCTCGTGGAGTTTAAAATCTTGCTGTGCAAAAAGAAACTCGGCCTGAAGGACGAGGCCCTTGCGCTGGCCAAAAAATACGACATCGATGACGACTCGCCGTTCTACTGCTTCGCGCAAGCCGCCATCGCTTACGATGATAAAAACCTCGTCAAGGCCGAGGAATGGCTCGCCGTGGCGTCCCGCATCTTCCCGAATGCCAATGTGCTGGCTCCCTGGCAGGATACTCTCGTCGAGTATGGATATATCAAAAGCTTCTATGGCGGCGATCTCGGTGAGCAGTGAGCGGCCGCTGAAATGTTGGGATGGTCCGCAGGGTGCCGGCACGTAGCCTCAGGATCCGGCTTCCAGCGCTCTATCTAACAAACATAGCAACGTCTCAGGAGCCTCGATCACCGCATCCGGCGCGGTCGCCAGCAAGGCATGGCGATCATGATAACCCCAGGTGACGGCCACGGCCCGCATGCCCGAATTGCGGGCGGTTTCAAGATCCATGGTGGAATCCCCGATTATCATGCAGGCCGGTGGCGGCACACCCAGCATGGCGGCTATTTCAAAGGCACCCGCCGGGTCTGGCTTGTGCGGTATCCCCGGTCGTTGGCCGAGCACGGCGGCGAATGATATGTTAGGAAACAACGCGCCCACCATGGCGGTGGTGAATGCATGTGTTTTGTTGGATAACACCGCCAGCGGTATCCCCCGGCGTTGGAGTTCCTCCAGCAACCCGGCCACTCCGGGGTAGACTGCGGAGCCCGTTGGCCATGTCCGATCATAATCCGCCTTGAACGCTTGCTCAATTTGGCCGAGCAAGCCCTCATCCGCCTCATGCGGGGCCGCCCGGGAAATCAGCACACGCGCCCCGTCGCCAATGAAACCCCGCACGGCTTGCCGCGAATGCTGTGGCAGGCGCATGCTTTCCAATGCCCGGTTGAGCGAGTTGGCGATGCCGGGCAGTGAGTCCACCAAGGTTCCATCCAAATCAAAAATCAAACCACGTGTCGTCACCCCACGAGCATGGCCGAGGTCGTGGCCGCTGCAAAGCCCCGATATTGGCAACCTTCGCCCCGGGCACCTCAGTGGCTCGGCAGATAGAGAACCTGCTGCAGATACAGCCCGTCGGCGGGGGCACAATAGGGTGACTTGCCGTGCGGTAGCCCGAGTGTTTGATCGAGCAAGGCACTGAAAGTGTCAGGAGTGAGCTTGCCTTGGGCCACCCGCACTGCGGCTCCGGTGAGTAGACGCACCATTTTGTAGAGAAATCCGTCGCCGAAATAGGTGATGCGGCAGCCGTCTATCAGGATTTCGAGATCGGCGGCGTGAAGTGTGCGGTGATAGTCCATCTCCGCAGTTTCGTTGCCACGATAGGCGGCGAAAGCGTGGAAGTCATGCCGGCCCGGCAAACGGCTGAGCGCCGCCGCCAGTAGATCCGCATCACCCAAACGCGGCACATGCCATGCCAACCCGGCTTTGTGGGGTGGCATCACCGGTTCCGTGCAGATATCGTAATGATAGATTTTGCCAAGCGCGGAAAAGCGCGCATGGAAATCCGGTGCCACTTCCTCGCAGGCCATGATGCGGATGGTGGCGGGAAGTTGGGAATTGAGGGCGGCAATCCAGTTGGAGGGTTGCATGGCGGAGCGTGCCGGTGCATCAAAGTGGGCGATTTGCCCTAACGCGTGCACTCCGGTATCGGTGCGTCCGGAACCTTGAATGGGAAGCGGGTGTTTGGCGATTATCCGCAGTGCGGCATGCAGATGATCCTGCACTGTGTTGCCGCACGGCTGTGATTGCCAACCGTTGTAGGGGCGACCGTCATAAGCGATGGTGAGCTTCAGGCGCATGGGAAAGTGGCTGGGGTTGTGGCATGCCGTAGGGCGGCTCTTCGGCGGTTTTTTCTGTCTCGTGCCTCAGGCTTTGGCGAAAAGTTCGCGGCAGAGTAGGCAATGTTTTCCATCACAACCACGCGCGGTGCAATGGTCCCGGCCATAATGGATGATTTGAAGATGCAGTCGGTTCCACGAGTCCCGGGGGAAAAGTTGTTTTAGGGCGCGCTCGGTGTGCTCCACGTTTTTCCCGGAGCTGAGTTTCCAACGGGTGGCCAGCCGATGGATATGAGTGTCGACAGGAAAGGCGGGCACGCCAAAAGCTTGGGACATAACCACCGAGGCGGTCTTGTGACCCACTCCGGGAAGGGCTTCCAGCGCGGCGAAATCCACCGGCACCACCCCACCGTGCTGTTCGACCAGGATTTTTGAAAGCGCCGAAATCGCGGCGGATTTCCGGAGTGCCAGGCCGCATGCACGGATGATGGAGTGGATCTCTTCCACCGGCACCCGCATCATGTCCTGCGGGTTGTCTGCGCGGGCAAACAGGACAGGAGTGACTTGGTTGACCCGGTTGTCCGTGCATTGCGCCGAAAGCAGGACGGCGACCAGCAGCGTGTATGCATTCCGATGCGCTAGCGGGATCGCCGGCTCAGGATAGAGTTGATTGAGACGAAGCAGGAGATGATCGGCGCGGTGTTGTCGGGTCATGGGCGGGCCGGAAAATTTAGTCAGACGAACAACCTTGCACTGGGCGCATGGTATTGTCGAGCCAGACTCGGATCTGAGTGCGGTGCCGTTCTAGTAAGGTGATGCTTGAAAGGGCGCATCTGGGAAGGGTCGGTGAAGACTCATTCCACTACCCTCACCGCCAACGGGCGGGCTGTGAACAGGCCGCCGTCGGCGGCCTCCCGCTTCCCCCGGGCTCCGCTCTTGCGCTTCGGCCCGAAGATCCCTCGGCAGCAGCGCTCTCGTGGCTGCAACCAGTCTTCAATGTGCTATCAACGAGCCCAGCGACGCCCCTATCATCCGTCCCTTTTCCACCAGCAATCGGCGCATCAGACGCAGTACCCATCAATTTAAAGCAACGACGCGGTGTGCTCATGAAGCAAGAAAATTAATACACCACCCGCTGTCAACTTTATAATGACAGGCATTATATTTCGCTGTCAGCTTTATAATGACAGGCATTATATTTGGCATTATATTTGGCATTATATTCATCAAGTCGTTGTCACTGATGGCAAGCTTCGCCGACTCCCATGTTCCGGCTTGCTTCCTGTCGTGGAATGCCTTTCTCTCCTGCCCCCATGTCATCACTTCCTACTGCCGACCTCCTGGCGCTCGACATCACCGGCTTGAA
>JBAXOF010000287.1:0-5286 GCA_037133375.1 Verrucomicrobiota bacterium
CGCATGGGTGGCATCAACCGCCGCGAAATCGGCCACGGCTCGCTGGCCGAGCGCTCGATCGAACCGGTCATCCCCGCTGAAGCGGACTTCCCCTACGCCATCCGCGTGTCCTCGGAAGTCACCGAATCTAACGGCTCCACCTCGATGGCGTCGGTTTGCGCTGGCACCATGGCGCTGCTCGATGCGGGCGTGCCGTTGCTCCGCCCGGTCGGTGGCATCTCCGTCGGTTTGGTCACTGAGACCAACGACGACGGGTCGCTCAAGACCTACAAAATGCTGTTGGATATCATCGGTTCCGAAGACTTCTACGGCGACATGGACTTCAAACTCTGTGGCACCAGCGCAGGCGTTACCGGCTATCAACTCGACCTTAAACTGGCCGGTCTGCCGATCGCGATGTTAGAGGAAGCGATCCACATCGCCAAGGCCGGCCGCGGCAAGGTGTTGGATAAGATGGCCGAGTCCATCACCACACCTAACGAACTGAGCCCGCATGCCCCACGCATCGTCACGGTGAAAATCCCGGCCGACCGCATTGGCGAACTCATCGGGCCTGGTGGCAAGAACATCAAGGGCATCCAAGCCGAGTCCGGCGCCGAGATTAACATCGAGGACGACGGCACCGTGCATATCTATGCTTCCAAGGAAGAAGGTCTGCTGCGTGCCAAGGATATGATCGAGCGCATGTTCCAGGAAATCGAGGTCAACAAAAACTACACCGGCAAGGTCGTTTCCATCACCGCCTTCGGCGCGTTCATGGAAGTGCTCCCCGGCAAGGATGGCCTCATCCACGTCTCCGAACTCGCCGAAGGCCGCACCGAAAACGTCGAGGATGTCGTCAAAAAAGGCGATGTCGTCACCGCTAAGTGTGTCGGCGTCGATGAAAAAGGCCGCGTCAAAATGAGCCGCCGGGCCTGGCTGCGCGACCAGAAGGCCGCCGAAGTCGTCGCCGCCAATCCTGGCGAATAATCCGGCCCCATCCCCATCCCTAACCGGCATTCTCTAACGGGAATGCCGGTTTTTCTTGTTGCAACAGCGGTGGCTTGCGCAAGCTCAGGCTATCTCCAATGAATGGTATTACTCCCCCGGGAGGGCACCGGGTATGCCGGGCGACAGATTGGATGGTGCCTCATCGGACTTGCGGGTGAAGACACGGTTCAGGCGATCGAGGTATTTTGAGAGATTGTCCTCGCGGTGGTGGGGGTTGGCTTGCAAGCGCTCCTTGAGGCGGAGGTAGTCCTCAAAAACCCCGCTGGTTTCGCGGGCGCGGGTGATTTCAAACCAGTCGAGATAATCGCGGCCGCGGGTGGTCTTGACGCGCATGGTTTTGCGGGTTTCCAGCAGGCCTGCGAGTTGGGCGGCGGTCTTTGGGGTTTTGTGGCGGGCAATGGCCCCGAGGGCGATTTGATATTCCGCAATCAGCGGACGGTAGGACGGAAAACAGCGGTAACTCAAACGCACCAGCGAATCCTGGGCCAGCCTCACCGCTTCCACCCGCTCGGCGGGCTTGAGCTTGTCGAGCTCCTGCCAGTCGCTCAGCGGCTTGCGCTGCAAGACCCCCTCGGCGGTGCGGAAGTTCAATTGCAAGGCATCGCCGAGCGCTGTCTCGGTCTGTTCAATGGTGAGAACCTCGGTGAGGGTGGGCGTGGTCATCTCCGCAAGTTGCAGCGCCCACCATTTTGCCAGGCTCGTTTCTGATAGATTGAGATCTGGGAAATGTCGCCGCAGCAACGCGGGGAGTTCCCCTTCGAACGCCGCTGATTCAGTTAGGAAAGAGCGGAACCCGTCACGGCCCTGCGGTTGTTCTAACAAAGCCATCACCAGCACCCCCGAGGACACCCGGAAGGCCGCGTGCATGGCGGCGTCGAGTTCCTCATACTGGCTGTCATCGACGGCAAACAGCTCGTCCGGCTTGAAGAGGCCGCCGTGTTTGAAGAGTGCCTCATACAGGCGTCGGTCGCTGTGTTTGAGCCGCCAGGCGGTGGCCTCGCGCAGGCCTTCCACCAACCACGGTGCCACCCTCAGCGGGGTTTCCGGTTGGCCGGGGCGGCGGTCGCGCAACGCCCGCTCGTAAAGCAGGGCGGCGGTGGCGGCATGTTTGAATTGTTCCATTTCGATGCCGCGGCTCAGATGGACATCCAGCCGCAAATCATAGCCGGCCTCGCTGAACAAGAGTTTCATGGCCACCGACCTGGGCGGCAGCGGATCGCCTTGTTTGCCATGCAACACGATGGAGACGGGCACCTTCCAATCATCTTTCTCCCCGGTGAGTTGCAGCAACTCATCTTTGGTCTCCTCCGCCATCATGGCCACCGTGCCGCGGACCAACCCATCCGCGCCGGTCACCCGGAATTGCAGTGAGCGGCTCGTCGAGCGGCGGGTATCCGGTGCCGGCGCAGAGTCTGTGGCGGCAGCCGTGGCGGCGGGCGGTTCGGCCACGGGCACGGCCCGCGGTGGCTCCTGACCGAGTGCGGCGGCACCCAGAATCGAGCTGATGAGAAGCGCCGGTTTCATCGGTTGCGGTGAGCTGACTCAGGGGGCGTCCGGCTCGGCCCGGGTCGGCACGCGCGGATCGAGGGTGAGCCGTCCCTTTTCGATCTTGATGCGGGTCATTTCCTCGAATCCCAGGCGGATTTCTTCGGGAAACGCCGCAGCCAGGTTCTTGTAGGCGGGCAGGACGAGCAACAAAAAACCTTGCGGCACCGGCAAGCGGCCAAACCGACCGCCACATTTGGGAAATGGCAGGTAAGGGTGGAACGATCCGCCGCGGAAATGCACCTCGGTTTTTGACCCTTTCTCATTCTCGGATTGCTCGATTTGCAGATAGACCGAAACAGTGAAGGGCTTGCCCATGACCTTGCGTTCCATCACCACTTCCGCCCGGCCGTCTTCCAAGCGTATCCACACGCCGTCCAGGGTGACCTTGTCGGCGAGCAGGCCGCCCTGTTTTTCTTTCAGCACGCCGAGCAACCACTGATTGAGTTCCCCCTCGGTGAACGTGACCGGATACGAGCGTGACTTGGAAACTTCCATCATCATCTTGATATCCCGCGCTTGCTTGGCGCGCACAGTGGGCCCATAGCCTTGAATGTCACTCAAATCCTGGGGCTGGGCCATGACATAGATCGCAAACCCCAAACCCACCGCGGCGAGCAGCAAGCCTAGCACAATCAAGCGGGAAAAGCATCCCCGTGGTTTTGCGGGCGCGGTGTTCGGGTTTTGCGGGTCTTCCTCGTTGGGCATGGCGATGGCTTACCACAGTCCCGCCTGCTTGCCTAGTCGATCTTGTGGCCCACGTGAATCGGTCTTCCGCACCCGCTGAAAAATTGTCTGATTGATCATTTTGATTGATGATTTTGCTGGCACGCCGGGCACACCGGGCTATGGTAACCGCCCCGCGAGGGTAACTTATGATGATCCAAGGAGCAGAACTGGCACAGGCTTGCGCAAAGGCGGCGGATGAAATCCAAGCGGTGAACATCCGCGTCTGGGATCTACGCGGAATTTCCAATTTGACCGATTTCATGGTTGTGTGTGCCGGGTCCTCGATGCCCCATCTGCGGGCCATCCTGCGCGATGTCTCCGGCTTGGTTCAGGAATGGCATGAGGTGCGGCCCGTTAATTCCGAGGGCAAGGCCGATACCCGCTGGGTGGTCTTGGATTACATCGACGTCATGGTTCATGTGATGCATCAGGAAATGCGTGACTATTACGGGTTGGAGGAACTCTGGGCCAATGCCAAGGAAATCCCTTGGCAGCAGAACCCCACTCCAGCCTGATCCGTGCGCAGGCGGCCGGCACATGATTTCAACCCAACTGAAAATCGGGGTTGCCAAAATCCGCAGCCCCCCCTAGTTTCCTTTCCCCAACTTTCAAGGACAGGTGTCAGAGTGGTCTAATGAGCACGCTTGGAAAGCGTGTGTGGGCGAAAGCTCACCGAGGGTTCGAATCCCTCCCTGTCCGCTCGTTGATTTTCAACGAGTTACGCACGCAATTTGCCTAACTAAGACCCAGGATAAGACCTGGACCAACGAGATCCGTGGATGTCCGGGGAGTATTTTCGGCCGGCACCACATATTTGACATCGAATAGAAATCCACGGGTGTCAAAGCCGTGGTCATCAGGGTACAGAGACACCGGATTTCCGCCGGACTACCCCGCTGCCCCTCCCCCACCCCGCGATACAAGCGGAACCCTCGGCTGCTTCCGCCGGAAAGGCAAAGATGACAAAGGAGGCAAGCCATGAGCAGTAAGCGAAAATCCGACATCTGGGAGAGGTCATTCAATGCCTGCGCCAACTCCTTGGTGTGGGCGGCTGAAAAACTCGACCCATGGGTGCCGGGCGGCATGACCTACATCAAGATCGGGTTCCAACAGAAGGGGATGCCAAGACCATTTTGCAGTGGGTGCCGATCCTTGGAACAAATGAACGTTTACACCCTGAAGGTGACCGGGCTGAAGCCGGGCCAGCATAAAGTCCGGCTCGGCGGGGTAAAGGTGGCGGATTATTCCGCCGCCCAGTTAGGCACCGGGGTCAATCTGGCGGCGGCGGTTCTGGCCGCCGGTCCGATCGCTGACCAGGTCGTGGCCGCGGCCGCCAGCACCAAGAATAGCTATTTCCATGACCGGATATTCGGCGGGGTGCTGCGAGCGGGCGGGGTTCCCGACTTCATGGAAATAACGCCGGAACAGGTCGAAGCCAAGCGCACGGCGGTGTTCAACGAGCGGATGAAAAAGATGCCCGAGTTGTTTGAGGCCATTCAGAAGGCGCGGGTCATGCACGCCCATCAAGTCGAAATCGTGGGGGCAAAATGAATCCCACCCCGAAACACACCCTGAAACACACCCTGCTTGCCAGCCTCACTGCCCTGCTGCTGGCACCGCTCGCCGCACTCGCCGCCGCTGACACGACGGCACCGGCAGGCAAGCCTGTCTTCCGCGACTACGTGCGGCCGTGGATCGGGTCGAAAACGGGGCGGTGGTTCCAGACGGTGAGCGGGTGTCGGCCATTCGGCATGGTTGGCATCACGCCGGACACGGAGCTAGGAAGCCGCTATGGGGGCTGCGGCTATGTGTACCAGAAGCCCAATGTCTTCGGATTCTCCCATCTGCACGGCCGGGGACTTGGCGGGATTCTCGTCATGCCGACCGCGGGCGGCGTGGCACCGGCGCAGAGGCCTGGTGGCTGGAATTCTGTTCACCAGCACACCAATGAAGTCATGACGGCCGGCTAGTCCCGCAAGGATTTGAACCTTGACAAACAGATTCAGAATCTGTTGTGCTACC
>JBAXOF010000288.1:0-5277 GCA_037133375.1 Verrucomicrobiota bacterium
GCCGCTGTAGCTCAGGGGTAGAGCAGCTCATTCGTAATGAGCAGGTCGTCGGTTCAAATCCGACCAGCGGCTCCATAAAACCCTGTGTTTCAAGGGGGTTCGCTTTTCCTGACTCATCCATCGCTCAATCGGCACCTGAATCTGATCCATGTCCGCGCCCTACAGGCCTCATCGAACGCACGATCCCTGACAAAACCTAACATCCGCCTCCCAAAGTATCGCCTGACGGCGAAAGGCCGCACATTCGCCACCGCACGCCCATGAGCCACAGTTGGAATATCTATCATGATAAATCAAAAGCTCAACGCCGGTTGTCCAGCTAATCTTGTTGGGCGTTTATTCGTAGTGCGTCCATAGTCTAATGATTTTGACTATCCGTTCCTCTTTGTATATTTGATAGACCTCATCTAAACCGCATCCTTGCACCTCTGCATGACCGTACGCTGTCTGACATCACCAGCAGCCCAAGTTGCCAAGCGCCATGTGAAGCCTGTGAGTAGTGAAACGTCCCCAACGCTGCCAGTTTCATAAGAGTTCAACGAAAACCGCCGCTCCTGGCGGGAGCGGCGGCTGGGTTGTGACGGGCTGCAACCTATCGGGATCAGAACGAGTAGTTCAGGCCGATATATCCGCCGTTGCTGTCCATTCCGTCGCCGCTGACGGCAAGCTCCCCGTGGTAGCCGATATTGAGGCCGAGTTTCGGAGTAAAGGCATACCCGGTTCCGACGGAGATGAGGATGGCTGACCCGAGACCGCCGCCGTTGACTCTGAAGGCGGCACCGCCAGGGATGCTCGCGGTGGTGCTGATCGAACCGTCCTCAAACTCATGGGCATAGGCGACCGAAGCGTAGGGGCTGAATTGACCGTAGCTGGCTTCTGCGCGATAACCGATGAGGCCGCGGATAGAATCAATACTTAAGCTGCTCACGTTGATCGGGTATGGCCCGGTTTGGGTGTAACCATCCACGTCGATGTTTTGATACTCTAGTCCGATAAAAGGTCCGTGCTTGATTTTGTCATACGTCATGGCGTAGCCGACGGTCAACATGGCCTGGATGCTGGTGGCATCCGCGGAGCTGTTGCTGGTTCCGGAGAGGATGCCGCCGAGGGCGCGGTCAACATCCATGCTGTGATCGCCGTATGCGGCAAAGAAGTCGGCATAAATTCCCGTGGCTTGGCCATAGGTGCCATAGATGCCAACGCGCAGGCTGTCCACATCGGAACTGCCACCGGCGTAATCATAGTTGCCTCGGGAACCGTCGAGGAGGATGCCGACCAGACAATCCGGGGCGAAACGGTAGTCGATGCCGGCAGTGAAGGATGCATCCTCACCCTTGAAGTTGGAATTTCCAGAATTGGAATCCTTCCAATCATAGGAGAAGGTGCCCCAGACGTTGCCAGAACCCCTGTCGGAAGTGGTGGTCTTGGCCGGGATCACTCCCCCTTTGGCATCGGCCGTGGCAGGGGTTTCAATGAGGGTCGCGCCACTTGAGCGGGTCATCGCCAGATGATCCTGGACCAGGCGGTTGACACGGTAGTTGCTGCTGATCAAGGCGGAGGCCGCGTCTAACAAAGCATCCGGGACGAGCGAGGCTAGGGTGTTCTGAACAACTAACAGATTAGAGTTGTCAAGCGCTGCGATGAAGTCCTGGGTGAGGGCGTTGGACGTGTTGATCGACGCGTCCAAAGCGGAGCCGAGGCTGGAACCGTTTGCCGTCAGCCCGGGCAGTCCCGCGAAGTCGTGCTGGACGACTAGCAACAGGTCGGTTTGATCCGACGACTTGGTAGCGATGGTGAAGTAGTTCGCCAGAACCGTGTTGCTATTGTTATACGGGGAACCGGCGAGGGGATTGACTTCCGAACCAATGAACCCGACGTCGTTGCTATTGACGTTGGGATTGAACTGTACGGTGACGTTGCCGAGCGATCCGGTGATGACCTCGTCACTGTTGACGACGGTGTAAGTGCCGTTGCGGATGATCTGGTTGTTGTCGGTCGAGGAAATGCGCAGGTTCGCGCCGGCGATGTCATAGGTGTTGCCGACACCGGTCTGGCGGATCAAGTCGCTGTTGATGCCGTTGAGGATTGGGGTGTTGGGATTGACATCAAAGCGGATGAATGAGCCGGCGGAGTGATCGACATCGCCGGTGATGGTGACGAGGCCCACGGCGTTGCGCGGGTGGACATCAAGGTCGATGGGGATGGAGCCGGCGCTGAAGCCGCCTGAGGTGATGAGGAGGTTCGCATCCCAGGTGCCGGTTCCGCCAAGAGCCTCGCCGCCGGCATTGATGGTGGCTTGGGCAACGGTATGTCCAGCAATGCCGGCATTGATATAGAGACCACCGCCGGTGATGGAAATATTCCTGGATGTGATGCTATAGAGAGGATCGCCGGGGAGGCCGATGAAGGCCACGCCGGTGCCGGTCTTGTTGATGTCGGTAAACTCGACAACATTTCCGCTAACCGAGTTGCCAAGGCTGTAGGGACTGGTTAGTCCGCCGTTGAAGTTGATGGCATCCACTCCGCCACCGCCTTTGACGGTCCCCACCACCCGGGAGTTGAGATTGAAATTAAGGACTTCATTCCCTACGTCGCCAAAGATCGCGAGGCCGGCGCTGGTGATGAGACCGGAGTTGGTCACGGTGACTCCGGGACCGCCTGCAATCAAAATCCCGTCGCCCGTTCCGCTGATGGTTCCGGTGTTAACGATCACGCCATTGCCATTCGGAAGATAGATGCCGTATTTGGCCGTAATCGTGCCATCGTTGGTGATATGTGCGCCGGCGCCGGCTTGAATACCATCGTCGCCAGCGGTGATGTTGGCACCAAGCGCATTGGTGATGGTTGCATTCAAATCGGCATGGATTCCATCACCCGTGCCACCTGCAATCAGACCCAGATTGTGGTTATTAAGAATGAGTCCGTTGCCTGCAACAACGCCGTTCACGCCACCAGTGATATGGCCGCCGAAGACGGGATCGGTGGCGAACGAGGTGTAGTTGGAGACGGTTGCATTAATGCCGACCCGCACACCGTCGCCGGTGGTGGCGGTGATCCTGCCGGAGTTGGCAATGATCGAGCCATTGCCGAGACCGACGACGCCGTTGACTTTGCCCGTCACGGTGGAAGCGCCACCCTGGGTTTGCTGATAGGAGTTGGTGAGACGGACGATGCCGGGGCTGGTGATGCCGTCAAAGTTGGTGCCGGTGACGGTGGCATCGTTGTGGACGTCGAGAATGCCGATAACCAGTTCGGATTGGATGCCGTTGGCGAGACCGACGATGGACGCGCCGTCATTGTTGGTAATGGTCGCACCGTTCTTGGCGAAGACCGCGCCATCAGCGAAGCCGATGCCGGTGAGAGTGCCGCTGTTGGTCAGAACAAGGGTGTTGTTGGCGCGGATCGCGCTGAAGCCGCTGATCGTGCCGGTGTTATTGACGATAATGGACGGTTTCGCGCCGGCCAGGTCGATGGTGTCGATGCCGTGTTGGCCTGGCGCGCCGTTGAGCGCGCTGAGGGTTCCATTATTGTTGATGGTGTAGGTGGCCAGGGAAGCGTCGAAGACTTGGACTTCGATTGCGTCGCCGCTTCCGGGGTTCACCGTGGCACCCAAGTCAACGCGGATTTCATGAGCGCCTGCCACCGGGAAATAGCCGGTCTGGATATTGTTGGGTCCGCTGTTAGATACGGGGGTGACGAGGACGTTGCCGTAACCGTCGGGATTGATGACCGCCGCAGTGGTGAGTTGCGCCATCGCGGGGAGGAGGATGATGCTTGGAAATGCTGTTTTGAGGAATCGTTTGTACTTCGGTTTCATACTCGTTGTGTTTGTGTTGTTGGTTTGCGTTTGTCGTTAGTTGTCAGACGGTGATGGTTCGGCCATTGCTACCATGGCAGAAATGGCGTGCGTTCCATGGGGCCTATCGTGGCACCCTTTTTGTGCTTGCCTATGGGGTGTAACCCTACCTGGCCACTCAGCCGGAGTTGCCTATTTCCGTCAGCGCCGGGGGTGAGCCATAACCGACGACTTTGGATTTGGATTCTTGCGACGCGGCGTCCAGCTCATCTATCCGTGAGCTAACCAGCACGTCAATCGGCACATGTGGCAACGGTTGGGCCACCTGCACGAACCCGCCTTGATCTCCTGCGGTTCCGCGCACCTGTCCGGCAGGTTGCGCCACGACTGTCAAGCCGGTGGCCGCAACATAGCCGGTGACCGCGACGCGTCCCTCCGTCCGGATCAAACATTCACCCGGACCGCAGGGCTTCACATGCGGGTAAACCAACGCCGCGATCACCGCAACGGCAATAACCAACAGGTCCGCCCACCCGCGATGAAAGTTTACTCGCGGTTGCATTGGCGGCTGCATTTGCAACGACTGGCGAAGAGATACCCGATGATGACGCCGGCACCGACGCCGAGGAGAATCACTTGATAGAGATTCTCATGCACCGCCAGGTCGGCCGCCCGGGTGCGTTCGACCGCCTTGTCGCGTACCAGGCCGTAGATTCCCTTGCCGCGATCGAGCACACAGGCCAGGCGCTGGCGGGCTTCACAGACTTGTTCGCCGACCACATTGGCGGTGGCGGCGATCAACGTGCTGGTATCTTGCGCGAGTTGTTCCAGATCGTGCTCAATAGCTTCGGTTTGTTTGTTCATGGTATTCATGGTTGCTGTGTTATTCGTTGGTTGGTTTATAGGGCAAAATCTTCCTTGCGGCAGTGTTCAGCAGCAGGATGCCGCCAAGCAGCGCGACGGAACCGACGATGGGCAGCGGAGGAATGGTGTGGGGTTGCCACGGTGACACTGGCTTGATGGATCGCGGTGCGTTACAATGGGCTGGTCACGCCACCAAACTACGCCGTGGCGGGACCGTTGGCTATGGGGTGTATCCCTACTCAATGTTTTCAGGAGTTCAATCTGCATATCTAACACCATATAGTCCAACCTTAGGGCAGAACGCAAATATGGGGCGTTGCTGACGGACCTGTATGGTCTATCGGCAACGCCCCAGGATTCATCGGAGCGAGCTTAGTGTGTGGCTCTTTCAATATGGTTACCAGCGTTTTCGACATCCTGACCGGCACCGCGGACGGTGTTGCGGCAACTTGCGCCGAAGAGGGAGACGAGTGCGGCTGCGAGCAGCAGCAGAATGAGACGTTGTTGTGATGTTTTCATAATGGTGTGTTGGTTGTTGGGTTTGGGAGAAGGCTAGTGAATTGGTGGGCAACCCGCCATGGGGGGAAACCCTACTTCATTACAGGCCCAGAGAACGG
>JBAXOF010000289.1:0-5246 GCA_037133375.1 Verrucomicrobiota bacterium
CTCATCGTCGCGCCGGTAACGGAAGGAGTCACGCAGAACACGCACTTGGCCGGGTCGCTTGAAGCCTGGCCCATCCGGTTGATGTGATAGGCCAGCGGCTCGGCGCTCGTCTCGCCGTCAAGGTATAGGTCCGCGAACGTCTCCAACTCGCCCAGAGTCCCCAGCGGGACCAGCGGCCGCAGGTTCGACGCGAGGCGGCACGGGCCAACCACGTTCTGGATGTCGTCGGGCAAATCGAACGTATCCTCCCCGTCGGAAATCGCGATGGTCAGCGTGTCGTTCGACCAATAGTTTCGGTCGTCGGCATGGTTCCAGACCATTTGCAGCGACGCGTTCAAATCATTCACCGCCCGCTCGATCGTGAACGTCGGGGCAGATTTCGCATCGTAGATGTCCCATAGCGCAAGAATCTCCTTCACCACATCACACACCGACATGCCGTGCGTGTCGCTCGCCCCGGTCAGGTTGGCAGACCCGGACACCAAAGCCACCGGTTTGGCGTTAATACTGAAGGTTGCCCCACTCAGCCATGGCGCAATGACCACCTGAGACGCGGGTGACGCATAGATCGCGGCCGTGGACCCACTCAGCGAGGAATTGGCCACGAACGCACTGCTCGGGGTGCCGCTCATGCTGGCCGTTGACCCATAGAGCGAGCACAATGCGTCCATGCTGGACGTTGGATTGCCGTAGAGCTTGTCCAACGATCCCGCCAACACCGCCGATGCTTGCGCTTCCGACGATGGAGTAGCTCGGCACTCAACGGCAGACCCTGAAAGCACGGCCTCTACGGAAACGGCAGAGACCGGAATAGCAGTCAGACCGAGAAGAGAACTCACCGCTAGAGCGACCACTACCAAAGAGGATGATTGCGGTTCTGCATTAACGTGTTGCCAGAATTGTGTGATTTCAACCCCGCTACCGGTAGCCCACCCGTTCTTGTCCATCGTCACCGAGGTGTTGGTGACGATGGACACAATCCTCGCATTGGTGGCAATCCCACCGTTCGTCGCCGACAAGTGTTGACCGATCACCAGAGAGCTGGTGTCGTCGGCCGACGTGATAATCGGACTTCCAAGGGTGGTGTTTCCGTGGAACATGGACAGTGATTACACAAGGGTTACAACGAATCCGCTGATAGGCATGACGATGGTGTCGCCCAGGTTCGCCGTGCGCGCAGTGGTCAACGGACCGCTCACCAGCAGGTTTCCAGATGAAGCGTCATCGAACACCCCGAAATGGGATACCGGGACGCTTGATCCGATCAGGTTGGTGGTGAACGTGGCCAGTGCCGAGTTGATGGACTGTCCCGCGCTTGCGGAGGCGAAGGTCGCCAGGGCTCGCAGGCACCCGTTGCTTGAGGTGATCTCACCCAGGTAGTCGCCGCTCAGGCTTTGACCGATTGCGAAATAGACGGCTCCGGGAGGCGTGTAGGTGGGACCGCCAAACACATGATCCATCAGCTTGCGCTTGGTGTAGTCGCTAATCCCTCCACTCGTCGCGTTGGTGATGGTTGCGGACCACACTCCTACCGCGAATTTCGGCGAGTCGCCATTCGCCACGTAGCGAGACGAGGAAAGAACCCCGTGCATCAGCATGTTGGTGGCACTGCTTGCGGAATCGTAGATGGCCCAGTGGGTGACGGTACCCCAGGCGGCGGTCGCTGTTGGGAACTGGATCACCGCGCCATTGGCCTTGGTCGGAGTTCCAGACGAGGAGCACTGAGGGAAGTTGACGTTGTTGTTGGTGACCGCCGCGCGGGCATAGCCACCGGTTCCAATCGCCAATTCTCCAATGACCCCGGCACCGCCCGGGTCAGCCGTGAACAGTCCGAAATAGAGGGTCGCTGGCTGGGTGTAGGCGGTGTTATGGACCAGATGGTCCAACAGCTTGTTTTCAAGGTAAACGGATAGATTGCTCATTGGTCAGGGGAGGTTGCGGGTTTGGATTTGCGGAAAACCTTGACGGGCGGCGCGTCGGCGGCGGGAGCCGTGGCGTCGTCTGTCTTGGCCAAGAAGTCTTGCGGGACTTCGTCGGGTGGAGTGTCCCCCGTGACTTCGTTGGCAGTCGGGATGTCAGCGGGCGGGGTGTCCTCCAACTTGTCGTCGGCGGCGGGAATTTCCACGGACTCAATCGCCATCGGGCAGAAGTTGTAGCCGTTGGAACGGTAGTTCGGATCGAACACCACCAAGGCGGCGGCGTTGAACTCCTCAAGCGTCAGTTCACGGCCCTGATAGACATATTTGCCCACTTCCTCGTTGTAGAAGAACTCAGGCAGGCGCGGGTATTGCCCGTGGCGGATGCGATTGCAGATGAAGATGATGAATTTCATGATCGTGAAAGGAAAGGGGAAGGCAGGGCGGGAGCACGCGGCCCCCGCCCTGCGGTTGGGTGGCTTAGGCCACGGTCGGGAACGCGATACCCGGATAGGTGATCGCGTGACGGAGGCGAACAATCGCCGGGTGGCGCTGCTTGCGGTCGCGGCGGAGCGACTGGCCGAACACGCTGGTGATGTAGCGGTCGGTAATCATGCCGCCGTTGAGTTCGTCCTGCGAACGCTTGGCGCGGTGTTTGCCGTAGCCCCGGAGCATGAACGCTTGGCCGAGGAACAGCGTGTCACCGAACGGAACGCCCTTGGCATTGCAAGGAACGATCAGCGAACCGATCGGATGGGCATCGGTGTGCTTGTTGAGCCAAACACCAGTATTCCAGACCACCGAACCCAGCGTGGTGACGCCGATGCCGGAAGCGGCGGCGTTCAGACGACCGGTGATGGTGATCTTGTTGCCGTTGTTGCCTGTGGTGTAGGAATACATGCCGAACTTGCCCGCATCCGAACCGCTGGTGTTGCAGATGAGGAAATACTTGGTTTCGGTGTCGTAGTCCTCGCCGGCAGATCCCACGAAGTCGCTCGCCGCATACGCGCCGGTGTCCACGAACGTGTAGGCGTGGCCGGGGAAGTATTTGAAGAACAACTTGCTGGTCTTGGCCGCGTCCGTCGCATTGCCACCGCCCTTGATGTCGATGGCTGCCGTGCCGGCAGCGACCGCCACCCCGAGGAAGGCTTTCGGGTTGAGGAACGAGCCCACAGCGCCGACGCCATCATGGTCGATGGGATTGAACGGCAGGATCGTGTGACCGTCGATGGAGGCATAGCCACCCTTGAAGATCGTGTTGCCCCGGCCCCGCACATCGCCATTCTGGAGAACGGTCTTGTAGTCGGGATCGGTCTTGAGCGACAGCAGCGCGGCTTCGGTGGCGACCACGGTTTGCGACCAGATCGGTTGATCCGAGTTGGCCCCGGTGATGTTCGCCGGCAGACCGCCCAAGGGCTTCATGGCCTGGCCACCGGTCACCACTTCGTCCCACGCCAGCGTGTCGGCGCTGGAAAGGGTGTCGAGGGTTTTGCCGTTGGCATAGAGCACGTTTTCCTTGTTCAGCTTGAGCATGGAAGTGGCCAACACCTGGTCGGTCTTGAGCCGTCCCAGCCAGTCGCCCAGCTTGACGTTGAACTTGCTGGCGATTTCGCCGCGCATGCCCATGACTTCCTCCATGCGCTCGGACGAGCGGACGGCGTTGCGGACGAAATCCACTTTCAGCCCGTAGGACGCGATGTCCACGGATTCAAAGTCGTCCTTGGTTTCAAACAACGCTTCACCGTATTTCGGCTCGTTGTAGAAGCCGCTTTCGGTGGTGAAGGTCATTTCCTGGCCGACGCCTTTGGCGAGGTCGGTTTGAGCCCAGATGAGGCTCCGCTCGGTGCCGCCTTCCATTTGCTGGAAGAAGTCCGCGTTGGCTTCGGCAGCTTGAGCGCCCTGCTTCCAGAGCTTGCGCACGGAAGCGGCGTCCATCGTCGCAAGAGCGGTGCCGGTGTTGTTGGTATTGAAGTCTTGATTGGACATGGTGGTGGTTTGGTTGGTTGGGATTGAAAACCCCGACGTTTTGTCGGGATCGTGAATGCCACCGGAGAACCACCGTGCGAACAGGTCAGAGAGTGCTCATGCGTCGATCAGGTCAGACTCGCCACGAACTTCTCGTAGTCGGCCAGACTTTTGATCTTATCAATCGCTTCCTCCTGCTTGACGGCGGGGACGGTAGCGGTTGTGCGGGCGTTGCCGCTCGCGGGTTGCATGGGACGAGCCGCCGCTTTCGCAACGGGCTTCTTCTGGTCTGGATCGGTCATCAAGACTCCGAGTTCCAAGGCCGCTTGGGTGGTCAGCAGCCAGGGCTTTTCGGGCGAGTGAAATAACGGGTCGCCCAACCGCTCCGCTTGCGCGTCGAGTTCGGCCATCCGTTTCACCAGCGCGCTTTTCGGGTCGAGCGTGTCGGGGTAGAAGGTCACGGCTTTGCGCTCGCTGGCATCATACGCGTCATTGAACGCTACCACCTCGCGTTGCTCGCTGCGGGATTTCTCCCGCACTTCGGCAATCTTGAGGTCGTCGCGCTTGTCGCGCAGTAAGTCAATCTGCGCGTCGAGTTCGCTGGCGGTTTCAAACTCAAGGTTCGTCTGCGCCTCGCGCTTCTGAGCTCGGAGTTCTTCAATCGTCGCGGTGACCGACGCCACCGTTTCCTTTTCGCCTTGGACTTCCTCCGCCTGCGGGGTGGTTGCATCTTCACGTTTCGTAGGGATTTCGCCCTCGTAAAGCCTCGCGGCCTCAACAAGAGAGATGCCCTTCGCTTTGGCGATGGCGGCAACCGCCTGGTCGGCGGCGTCCTTGAAGCGGAACCGGTCCTTGGCTTTCGCCGCAACCTGCTCCTCCTCTTCGGAAAGTTCCTCAGTCGATTCACCGGCCTCCTCGGCAACTTCGGCGTTCGCGGTATCAGGAGTCGTTTCCTCGGCAGCGGCTTCGACAGCCTGCTCCTCAGTCACAGCACCCGCTTGCAGCGCAGCGGCCAGTTCCGCCTCATAGGCGGCGATGGGATTCGTCCCACTTGGAGTGGAGTTCGCCGCATCCGACAAGGGATCGGCGACCGTTGGGAGGTCGGTTGAATCGGCTTGCGCCTGATTGAGCTCGGACATGACCAATCAAAATCCAAAAACTTTATGTTTTGTCAAGAAGTCGTTTCAAGCTATCGTTTGAACCCATGAACGGAATTTCAATCGCAGCGAGCCAGGATGTGGCCACCTTGCATCGTCGGATTTCCAACCTTGAGCGGGCCTTGAGTCAGTTCGAGAACCTGGACGCGCTGGTGGAAGTCCAGGGCCGTGGCCTGTGCCGTCTGGAAATCATCGCCAAGTTCAACGG
>JBAXOF010000290.1:0-5214 GCA_037133375.1 Verrucomicrobiota bacterium
GCCGAGGGCAACCTGCTTGCCGCCAAGACCTGGGCCACCGGCGAGGCCAAACGCCGGGCCGACACCTGGCGGGAAAGCTGCCTGTCTAACAGCACACATGTGACCACCCTAACGGAAGGCGGGGCACCGACGGAAGCCCAAGCCCGCGACACTGTCGAGGCATGGCTTGCTGCCACCCGCGACGGCAAGGTCAGGGAAGCGCTCGCACTCACGGCTTGGCTGGACCCGGAGAAAAGTCCGTCACGGGTGCTGCGCAACCTCGGCTACGAAATCAACGGTGCCCGCAAAGCCAAGACCGCAGCCACCCTCATCGCCATGTTGCGCGGCAAGACTTGGGCGGCGGTGGCCGTCCGCGTCAACAATGGCGACAAACCGAGTTATCCGATCTATCCGGTGATCAACACGCCCAACGGGCCGAAGGTTCTGATAGAAATAGATCTATTCGCCAACGCCGAGCGCGGCCGCGAATTCCTCAACGCCACGGCCATCAGTCATTTGAGAAATCACGCCAGCCAGGACGTGACCGACGAGCTGCAGGATCTCTTCAAGCAGCAGGCGGAAACCCTCGCCCGCTAGAATCCCACCTCACAGTGCCTCCGTCCGGCGTTGGCGATGGTTGAAGAGCAGGGTTTCCCTGTAACCGGCTGCCTTGGCCACCGCGATGGCTTTGGCAAAATCCCGGCCGAGATGGCCGGGTTCATGGGCGTCGGAGGAAATCACCAGCGGAATGCCCGCCGAACAGGCCAATTCCAGAAACCGCGGCGCAGGGTAACATTCGGCGCAGGGTTTATGCCAACCGGCCGTGTTCAATTCGATGGCACATCCAGACGCGGCCACCGCATCCAAAGCCGGTTCATAAAACCGCTCCACATCCCCCGCCGGCACAAACCCGAATTTTTTCACCAAATCCGGATGGCCAAGAATATCGAACAGACCGCTCTCCGCCATGGCGGTGTAGGCCTGCCAATAGTGGGTCCAGAGTGCGGCCACATCCAGCACGCTCCAGCGCCCGAGCCACTTTGGGTTATCAAAATCCCAGAGACCCTGGGCCCCCTCTGCCACGTAATGCACCGAGCCGATCAAATAGTCCCAATCGTGGCGGGCCGCGAGTTGCCTGATCCACGGCTCGCAACCAGGCAACCAATCGCACTCCATGCCGGCACGCACCGCCAGGCGCCCTCCAGCATGTGCCCGCGCCCGTTCGATCCAGCGGAAATAGTCCGGCAGTTGAGCGTCCCCCATGCGCCAATCGTCGAATGGCTCCGGCAGCACCGGCGCATGGTCGGAAATCCCGTATTCCGTGACTCCCGCCAGCAGGGCGGCATCCACATACGCCTCGGGTTCGCCTTCCGCATGGCGACACAAAGGGGTATGGGTATGATAATCTGCTGGCACGGTGCTTTTCGGTTGGAATCAGGGATTGAAGGAACGGGCCATCTCATACTACACTGTGACCGTCGCGCAAGCACCAGCATCCCAAATGTCCGATTTTTCCACCGATTTCCAGCCCACCAACGCCGTCACCGGACGCTTGCTCGAACAATTGCGCCGCCATCCCAAGCGGGTCGTTTTCACCGAAGGCGAGGACCTCCGCATCCTGCAAGCCGCCGCCACCCTGGTCAAACACCAAGCGGTCGCCCCAATTCTGTTAGGCGACCGTGACCGCATCCGCGCCTTGGCCGCCGCCCACGGGGTGCCGCTCCGCTTCATCCATATCATCGATCCGCCCAAGGCCACGGACTTCGCGTTGTTCTGCCAGCGCATGGAAAACATGGCCAGATACCGCACACTGCGAGTGGCCAATCCCGCCGAACTCGTCGCCCGCCCGCATTATTTCGGCGCGCTCATGGTCCAATACGGGCAAGCCGATGCCATCGTCAGCGGCAACCAATCGCTGCCCGCCGCCTATTTCCGGGCGCTGATCCAAACCATCAAACCCCTCCCCCACGTCGCTAAAATCTTTGCCGCATCGCTGATTCTAGGCTCACATTTGAAAAACCTCGGTGGCGATGGCATCCTGTTCCTTGCCGATTGCGGGCTCATCCCCAATCCCACCGTGGAGGACCTCGCCGCCATCGCCTTGGAAACCGGCAAACTCGCCCGCCATTTCCTCGGCCGCACCCCACATGTGGCCATGCTCAGCCACTCCTCCAAAGGGTCGGCCGCCACCCCCGATGCCAAACGCATGGCCGCCGCCACCGCCCTCGCCCGCGACCAAATCCGCACCGGGTTCCTCGAGATTGATATTGACGGCGAGTTGCAAGCCGATGTTGCCCTCGACCCCGAGGCCGCTGAAGTCAAACTTCCCGACGCCACCTCCCGGCCAACCGCCGACGTCCTGATCTTTCCCAACCTCGATGCCGCCCACATCGCGCTCAAACTCCTGCAGCACGTCGCCGGCGCCCAAACCTACGGCCAGATCATTCTCGGTCTCTCCCGGCCCGCTGCCCATATCCCCCGCACCGCCTGCGTCCAAACCATTTTGGGCACCACCGCCGCCATCGCCGCAGAGGCCATCAAATTCCACCTGCTCTACCCGGACTCGGACTTCTGACCCCGCGCCCCCGACGATTTTGACAAGTTAGTTTGACGCCCGCCGCAAACCGCGCTATAGGTCGCGGCGATAATGACTTCGCCTTTTTTCCGATTGTCCGTTGCGCTCCTCGCCATGACCGGCCTGGCACCAGCCCAGCTTGCCAGTTCCCTGCAACTTTCCAAAACCCAATACCTGTCCGGCGAAGCCATTATCGCGGTGGTGAGCATCACCAACCATGCCGGACGTGACATTGTCTTCCAAGGCGAAGGTCAACGCCCGTGGCTAGACTTCGCCATCAGCAACAATCAGGGCGCCGCCTGCACCCCCACCCGCCCCGGTAACTTCGGCTCCATGAAAATCAGTGCAGGCCAAACCTTGGCCCGCCAAGTGAACCTTTCCTCCCTCTTCCAACTCGCCGATTCCGGTAATTACTCGATCACCGCCACCATCCGCATGCCCGGCCAAAGAGGCCGTGAGACCGCCACCACCAATCGCGCCCTGTTCACGGTCAGCACGGGCGTCCCCTATTGGACACAAAAAGTTGGCACCGGCCCGGGCGGCACCCGCATCCGCGAGTTCCGCATCCTCAACTTCAGCGGCGATCAAAAATCCCATCTCTACGCCCAAGTCTTGGAAGGTCGCTCCGGACTGCCTGTCCGCACCTTCTCGCTTGGCGAAGTCCTCCTCCTCCGCAAACCCAGCATCACCGTCGATAAGCAACAACGCTTGCACGTCCTCTTCCTCGCCACCCCCACCGCTTGGGTCCACTGCCAGATCGATACCGATGGCAAACTCGTCGAACGCAGCCTCCACCAGCGCTCCACCCAGGGCGATCCATTCCTCACAACCGCCACCGATGGCTTCGTCAGTGTATCTAACAGCCTCCCCTACGACCCTCAGGCGGAAGCCGCCGTCCGCGCCAAAATCCGCAAACTCTCGGAACGCCCCGCCGTCACTTATTAACCCGTCACTCGATCCATCGAAAAAAAATCCACAATTTAAAAAAAATCCTTTACAAAATCCGCAAATATCAATATTACTAAATTGTCTGTAACTCCATATTTTTCATGAAAACCCTCACGCGTTTACTGACGATCCTTGCACTCTGTGCCTTGGGTGCGGCGGCGCAAGCCGCAAGCTTCAACACCGTAGTCATCGATCCGGGTCATGGCGGGCACGACAAGGGCGGCCAATGGGGCTTGGTGTATGAAAAACACCTCGCCTTGGACACCGCCACCCGCTTGGAAAGCCAACTCCAGCAACAGGGCCTGCGCACGGTGATGACCCGCCGCAGTGACTACTTTGTTTCCCTGCCGCAGCGGGTCAGCCTCGCCAACAGCTATCGCAACGCGATCTTCGTCGCGGTCCACTACAACTACACGTGGAAACCCGAAGTCTGCGGTTTGGAGACCTATTATAACACACCGCAAAGCGAGCGCCTGGCCCAGTGCGTTCACGCCAGCATGACCAACCGCGTTCACACCCTCAACCGCGGCGTCAAGACGGCACGCTACTACGTCATTCACAATACCACCATCCCCGCCATCCTCGTCGAGTGCGGCTTTGTCAGCAATGCCGACGAGCGCAACCACATGAAATCCGCCTGGTTCCGCGATTCCCTCGCCCGCGGCATCGCCGAAGGCATCATGCGCTACCGCAACGGTTACTGAGCCGACGTGGTTTTCTAACTGACCACCGGCCACCCAGGCGGGCCTGGTTCTGAGTCTCGGAGCGTCTAACCGCAGTTTTGCGCGTTCGGCGAGCTCAGCCGAGCCGCCTTCGCGCGGGAAATTTCTTAACCGACAGAAAATTCTTAACCGGGATGAATGGATTGGAGGCGATTCGGTGCCCATGACTGAAGAGTGGCTCGCGCAAAGCCGGCTCGGCTGAGTCCTCTGTCTGACCTGTGCTTGACACAGCGCGAGCCAGGATCTAGCATGTGGGCATGAGTAAGTTGGAACTACAGGAACTCGTGGCCGATCTCGCCCGCTCCACCAAGGAGTTGCGGACTTCACAGCAGGAGACCGACCGCCAGATGAAGGAGACGGCCCTCCAGATGAAAGAGACGGACCAGAAGATCAAGGCGCTGAGCGGCTTGTTCACGAGCCAGTGGGGCAAGTTGGTGGAGGCACTAATGCGTCCCGGCACGGTCAAGTTGTTCCAGGCACGCGGGGTGGTCGTCAGCCAAATGACCGGGCGCCGCACCGGGGTGGACCACGCCGACCGCGAGATCGAAGTGGATATGACCTTGGTGAATAGCGGCACCATCGTGGTGGTGGAAGTCAAGACCTCCTGCAAGGTTGAAGATGTCGTCTGGCATCTCGACAAGTTGCAGCGCTTCAAGCAGGCGTTCAGCGAATATGCGACATGGGATGTGCAGGGCGGCTTGGCGGCCCTCACCTTCGAGGAGGAAAGCGACCGCTACGCCTTCCGCAACGGCCTGTGGGTGCTCAAATGCCAGGATGGCATCACCTCCATCGCCAATAGCGAGAACTTTCAAGCACAGGTGTTCTGACCATGGGTGAAGCGAAACGCGGAGAGTCGGAGGCAGCGAAGGCAGACGCCAAGACTCAGACCATCTTCAAGAAATAGGATGACTCAATGGAAATGGAGAGTCGAAGGTCTAAACTGAACTTCGATCTCTGAAATCCGCCGCAGCTCCGACCACCACTTGGATT
>JBAXOF010000291.1:0-5198 GCA_037133375.1 Verrucomicrobiota bacterium
CATGGAAACTCCTCCCTTCTCCGAACTCGGGCTGCCCGCCGCCTTGCTTGCCGCCATTGAAACCCTCGGCTACGAACGCCCGTCGCCGATTCAGGCGATGAGCATTCCGACCGCCTTGAAGGGACGCGATATTGTCGGTCTGTCAGAAACTGGTTCGGGAAAAACCGCGGCTTTCGTGTTGCCGGCCCTCACCTTGCTGGATGTCAGTTCCCTGCACCCCCAAGTCCTGATCCTCTGCCCGACCCGCGAACTCGCCGTGCAGGTGTGTGAGGAAGTCCACCGCCTCGGCGCCAAACTCACCGGCCTGCATGCCACCCCGGTTTATGGCGGGGCACCGATGGATCGCCAGTTGCGTGCCCTGCGCTCCGGCGCCCAATTGATTGTCGGCACTCCCGGTCGCCTGCTCGACCACCTCCGCCGCGGCAGTTTCGATGCCACCCGCATCAAGCTCGCCATTCTGGATGAGGCCGACCGCATGTTGGACATGGGGTTCCGTGATGAAATGGACGAATTGCTGGCCGCGCTGCCCGCTGAGCGCCAGACCTTGTTTTTCTCGGCCACGATGAACCCGGGTGTTTCGCGCCTGATCCAACGCTTTGGCAAATCGCCGGAGGTCATCGAGGTCCAACAAAAAGCCCGCACTGTCTCCACCGTCGATCAATCGTATTTTGAAGTCCGCCAGCGCTCCAAGGTCGAAGTGCTCTCCCGCCTGCTCGACATGAGCCCGCCCCGGCTCGCCCTCATCTTTTGCAACACCAAACGCTCGGTGGATGAATGCACCGAAGACCTAGTCAATCGTGGCTATGCCGCCGACCGCCTCCATGGCGATATGACCCAACAAATGCGCGAGCGTGTCCTCAAGCGCTTCCGCGAAGGGTCCGTCGAATTGCTCGTCGCCACCGACGTCGCCGCCCGCGGCCTCGATATCGATGAAATCGACATCGTTTTCAACTACGACCTGCCCACCGATCCCGAGGATTACGTGCACCGGATCGGCCGCACCGGACGTGCCGGGCGTTCGGGGCGGGCGGTGAGTTTCGTGTTCGGCCGCGAAATCTATCGGATTCAATCGATCGAGCGCTACACCCGTTCGGTCATCCGCCGCGAGCGCATCCCGTCCCAGGAGCAAGTCGAGGGCCGCCGTGCCGATCTGATTTTCGATTCCCTCAAGGAACGCCTCGAAACCGGCAAATTCGATGCCTATCAGGACAATATCGACCGGTTGTTAGAACAAGGCCACACGCCGACCGATATCGCCGGCGCGCTGGTCACCCTGCTGCGTGAGTCCAGCGGCCGGGAAGGCTCCGCCATCGAGGAAGACCGTGAGCCAGAACCCAGGGAGCCACGGGTGGTCAAAGGAAAGGCGCCAAAGGATGATAGATTCCAACGTGAGGGCGGCACCAAAGCCCGTCCAGAGCGCACTGGTCCGCGGGATTCCCACGGCACCGAGCAAGGCATGGCCCACATGTTCCTGTCGTTAGGAAAAACCCACGGGGTCATGGCCAAGGAGATTGTCGGCATGCTCTATCGTGAGGCCGGTCTGCCCGATGGATGTCTGGGACGGATCTCCTTGTTTCCCAAGCACTCGCTCGTTGATGTGCCGGAAGAATTCGTCCAGCAAGTCATCGAGCGCACCCGCAACGCCCGCTTGCGTGGCCGCCCGTTCCGCATCGACCGCGACCGCGGCCCGCAGGACCGGCCCTGAGCGCGATGACCGGTTAGGTGAAGCGGTGCTTGCCGTGGGGCTCCAGGTTCATTACACCCTGCGCATGCGGCTATTTGACACTCTCACCCGGACCGAACGCGAGCTTCGCCCGCTCGACGGCACGACGTTTCGTTTTTATTGCTGTGGGCCGACGGTTTACGGGCCGGCGCACATTGGGAATTTCCGCACCTTTGTGTTGCAGGACGTGTTGCGCCGCGCGCTTGAAACCGGCGGATTGCGCAGCCTCCACGTGCGCAATATCACCGATGTGGACGACAAAACCATCCGCGATTCCCAACAAGCCGGACAATCGCTGGCTGATTTCACCGCAGGCTGGACCGCGAAGTTTCATGCGGATTGCGACAGGCTGGGCTGCCTGCCACCGCACATCGAGCCCGCAGCGGTCGAGCACATCCCGCAACAAATCGCCATGATCGAGGTGCTCATGGCCAAAGGTCATGCCTACGCGGCCGGCGATGGCTCGGTGTATTTCAAGATTGCATCGTTTCCCGGCTACGGGCGCTTGTCCCATCTCGATGCCCGCGATCTCGATCTCGGAAAAACCCAAAACACCCGCGCCAATTCCGACGAATACGAAAAAGACAGCCTGTCAGACTTCGTGCTGTGGAAAGCCCGCCGCCCGGAGGATGGCGAAAATTTCTGGCCCTCGCCGTGGGGGGCTGGACGTCCGGGTTGGCACCTCGAATGCTCCGCGATGATCAAGGAATATCTGGGGGACAGTTTCGACCTGCATTCCGGTGGCGTGGATTTGGTCTTTCCGCATCATGAAAATGAAATCGCCCAGAGCCAATGTGCCTGCGGCGGGCACTTTGCCGCACATTGGTGGCACATCACCCATCTGTTAGTTGATGGCGGAAAAATGTCCAAATCCATCGGCAACCTCTACACCCTCGACGATCTCGCCGCCCGCGGGTTTTCACCCATGGAAGTCCGCTATGTCCTTATCGGCGCGCATTATCGCAAACCGCTCAATTTCACCCTCGACTCACTCACCGGTGCCCGCGAGGCCCTCGCCAAGCTCGCCAAAAGTGCCCGCCTACTCGCTGCCAGAATCGATGGCGAGCCACGCTTCGAGGCGGTCGACTTCGGCACGTTCCAAGCCGCATGGGACAGCCTGCAACATGACCTCAACACGCCGGGTGCTCTCGGCGGCATTTTTACCGGCTTGCGTGAAGCGTCCACCCTCACCGGCGAGGCGGCCGCCAAGGCGCTGGCAGGTCTCAACCGCGTGCTGCGGGCGCTGGGTCTCACGTTGCCGGAGGAAGTCACCACCGCTGACGTCGCCGTGCCCGCTGCCATTCAAACCCTCGCCGACGAGCGCTGGCAATTCCGCCTCGCCAAAAACTGGGCGAAATCCGATGAACTACGCGCCGCCCTCGCCGCCCACGGCTGGCTCGTCAAGGATGGCAAGGGATCCTACACGCTCACGCCGGCGGAAATCTAACAGTGATGGGGTGCGGGCTTCAGACGCGATTACACCGAAATGTAGCGGCGATCTATGACCGACGAGTGCTTATTTTTACCACTTTTTTCCGTTGATGGACAGATGAACGGAAGCGGGCGGCCAAGTGAGGTCGGAAACCGTCTCCATTGCAAGCTTTCCGACAGCTTGCCGAATCGGAGTGCCGGGTTGAAGGTGTTGCTCTCGCTGTTTGTGCGAAGGCCCGGCAAGCCAATTACAGTCCTGTCATTGATGGCGGATTCGCCGCTGTAAGTGTTCAGGCAGGTGACTGTAGGTAAGCGCCCCCCAACTTCGCCTGAGAAATTGCCTCGAGTTTCAGGAATTTGATGCTGGATAAATCTACGCATTGCAGGTGCATGGTTTCGGCCTCGCTTTGTCCAGATTGACCATCCCAGTCGAAGATCTGAAATTGGGAATTTTGAGCAACCAGAAATTCTTCTTGTTCGAGTGATTGGTGGTCCAAGCTGGAGATTTGTAGCAATCTTGGCGGCTCTGGGAACCCAATTCTCAGAAGGAGTCGGTCATTTTCGTCACACTTTTTTGCAAAATTGACAGCCTCGACTGGATTTATAGTTACGGAGAGAAATGCATTGGAAGTGAAGATCTCAGTTTTGACTTGTGCATAAAATTCAGAAAGCGAACACCCCCTGTAAAATACTGTTGTTTTGACTTCGGTTGATGAGGCGATTCCCTCCCCTAGTAAAGCAACAGCTTTCTGCTGATCTACCGACAATGCCGATGTGCCGCGAAGGAGGTCGTTGATCCCAAATGCGAAGCTAGGCAAGTCGCAGAATGCGTCGTTCACTCGGTAGTGTCTAATTGCGTCGTCTATAGTCATATTGGGTGAGGTGTTCTGGATAGTGCAGCATTGGTCAGCTCTATAATTGAATTTCCGGTGCGGGTTTTGTCCGGTTTAGTTTTGCCTCTGCTTTCTCTGCGAGGCGAAAAGCCCTCTCTACTTCCTTGAAATTTTTCGTGTTTGCCAAGCTGTCTTCTATATATTTGACTGCTTCCTTCGCGTTCTCCTCCGCCATTTCCTTCGCCTTTTCCCTCACCTTCTTCTTTGCGTCCGCTATTATCTCCGCCTCCTCCTCCGCCTTCGCCTCCGTACTTGCCTTTGCCTTCGCGCTCAGCAACGCTTTCACCTCCTCCATGTTCAATATCTCGTTTATAAGGCTAGATATGGCGATCCAAATCTGATCGGTGGAAATTTGCCTCCACGGTGCCAAGCGTTTCAAGCGATCCACGATGTTCGTGGCGGGCTCATTTACGTTGCGTATTTGCGCGTATATTGCTGTAATCATACTCATTTTGGGTATGGCGTTATGACGTAGTGGCTTGTTTGAGGTGGTTTCGTTTTGTTAGGGTCGGCAAGACCAAACTGACAGGGACCCACGTCTTGGCGCAAGACAGAACTGAGGATATGAAGAGATTATTCAAGGACCAACTCAGCCTCGTTATGAGCGGAAATCTGCTGTTTATGTTCAAGCATGCGGTGGCCGGGCTCTTCGGGTCGCGTATTGACCGATAGTGGGCAAGTATCGGCAGGGGATGGCGGAGATGGCGGGGGATGGCGTCCCGGTAGTGTGAGTGGTCCCGGTAGCGACGGGTTGGTGACGCTGGCGGTGGGCAGGGCGCGAGCGTGTGCAACGATTTCGTTCTGTGCGGCTTTTTGGTGGTTCGGTGCCTCCAATCCAAAGCCGCAGCTTTCTTCACCCTGGCCGAGCGGGGAAACCTGCCCGGCGGGTCATGTAGGATTATCGGGATGGCAAGGAGTGAGGCTCGGAACCGACGGCCCTGTGATGGCGGCGATGGAGCGGTCGTGTGGGGATTCGGCGGGCTCGGTGGCGATGACCCGATGATGGTGACCTGCCGGGTGGTGGTGGCGCGGTGGTGGCGGCGTGGTGGCGGCGTGGTGGCGGCGGGGTGGCGGCGCTGGGGTGGCGGCGCTGGGGTGGCGGCGCTGTGGTGGCGGCGCTGTGGTGGCGGCGCTGTGGTGGCGGCGCGGTG
>JBAXOF010000292.1:0-5192 GCA_037133375.1 Verrucomicrobiota bacterium
AAACTCGTGCCGTTAGAATCACATTTCACCCACGGATTCAGCGGAAGAGGCATATGACAGAAGCGGCGCCCTTCAATCCGGTCCTTATTCTGCGATAAATTCCGACAATTCAAAATCCCGCCAGTCATCGCGTGTAGTTCAAGCGGCGACATACCCATCACAAATTTTCCACGAAAAATTCCCTTGCGGGGATTAGCCTTTGCATCTTTCTTACGCCAGCCTTCCCCATTTCCCCATGAAACCACGTCACTTCGTTCTTGCCCCGCTGCTCCTGCCCACCCTGCGCCCGGCTGAGGCTCTCACCCTGCCGGAAGCCCAGCGCTACGATTCCGGCTATCAGATCTATCAGGAGGATGGCGAGCGCATGCACATCGAATCATTTTATTTCAAGGGCTTGATCGACATCAATGCCGACACCTCCTTGCGCTTCCAATACCTCCACGATGCTATCAGCGGATCGTCGCCCACCGGCACGCTGCCCAGCGAGTCGGATTTCGTGCTCCCGATGCATGATGTCCGGCAGGGCATCCTAGGAGCCCTGGCGCGGCAATTCGGCGATCACCGGGTGGAAGTGGAAATTTCGCACAGCACCGAGAGTGACTATCAATCCAATGGTTACTCGCTTAGCGACACCTGGGATCTCAACCAGAAAAACACCACGCTCGCCTTCGGCATCAACTACCTGTCAGACGAAGTGTCGGTCCTGGGAATCGCGCCCCAGGACAAGCGCTCCATCGACTTCTTCACCGGCCTGACCCAGATCCTCGATAAAAACACCGTCGTCTCCGCCAACCTCACTTTGGGCTACAACTATGGCTACCTCAACGACCCATACAAGCTGGTCAGTCGCCACGAAATCCTCCCGCTCCGGGATGGCGATGGTGGCTTCTACGATTCTCCAATCGTCAACTCCTATCACGAAAACCGTCCCGACCATCGATTCCGGGAGGTTCTGCAATTGCAAGGGACGCATTTCTTTGAACCATGCAATGCCGCGCTTGACGCGATTTACCGCCTTTCCAACGATGACTTCGGCGTCTTCTCACAAAGCATCCAACTGGAATGGCGGCAAGCCATCGGCGAAAAATTCGCTGTGACGCCCTATTTCCGTTACTACCGTCAGACTGCTGCGGATTTCTTCATGAACACGCTTGATGGTGTGTTCCCACTCTCCTACACTCCTCCCCGCTATCCTAACGGTTCCAGTCCCAACTACTCGGCGGACTACCGGCTCTCGGCGCTAGACTCGCTGAGCCTCGGTCTGCGCCTGACCTATCAGTTCTGCGACAATTTTTCCGCCAGCGTCTCATACGAGCGCTATCAGATGCATGGGCTGGGCAGCAATGCCGCGCCATCAGCCACCTATCCGAGCGCCGACATCTGGTCGTGCTGCGCGTATATCAAGTTCTAGCAGAAGATGAATCCCTCCACGGCAACATCCGCGATGCAACCTAATGCCAGAGGCGTCCGGCGGGTGGAATTCCGCGCGCTGGGCACCGCCTGTGCCATCCAATTCCGGCATCCCGACACCCAAACCGCGCTGCAATTCTTGGCCGACGCGCTCGGTTGGCTGGAGGGGTTTGAGGCGAAGTTTTCGCGATTCCGGGCGGATTCGCTGGTGTCCAAGGTCAATGCAGCGGCCGGGCGCGAATGGGTGCCGGTGGATGCGGAAATGGAGCAACTGCTCGATCTTGCGGCGGATTTGCATCATCTAACCGATGGTATACTGGATCCAACCTTGCTGCCACTGCTCAAGCTGTGGGACTGGAAAGCGGTTCACTCGAAGCTGCCAGATGCCGCGGCGGTCAAGGCTGCCCTCGCCCTTACCGGCTTTGCCAAAGTGGCACGCCAACCCGGCCGGGTTTTCCTGCCTTTGTCAGGCATGGGCCTGGACTTCGGGGGCTTCGGCAAGGAATTCGCCGTCGATCAACTCGTGCGGATCGCGCGTCAGCACGGCATTCAGGATGCGCTCATCGACCTCGGCCGCGACATCTTCGGCATGGGTGGCAATGGCCAGCACCCGTTCTGGCATGTCGGCATCGAGGACGGGCGCAATCCCGGCACCTGCCGGGGTGGGCTGGCGGTTTCCAACTTTGCCGTGGCGGCCTCCGGCGATTCAGCCCGCCGCTTTGAGCACAAGGGCGTGCGCTACGGCCACATTCTCGACCCCCGCAGCGGCTGGCCCGTGACCAACGGCATGCGGGCGGTCACCGTGCTCGCCCCGACCTGCCTGCAAGCCGGCATCTACAGCACCGCCCTGTTTGTGCTCGGACCCAAGGACGGCCTGCGTTTTGCCGCCTGTGCCCGCGACCTCGACGCCTGCCTGCAATCCGACCACGGCGTAGAAACCACCCGCGGATTCATCCGCCGCCAAGTCCAAGCCGCCTGACTCTCCTAAACCTAACAACATCCATCATGAAAACCATCCTGACCACCCTCGTGCTCGCCTGCTCCACCCTCGTGCTGCCCGCCGCCAACCCGCCGACCATCGGCCAGGCTTTGCCCAAACTAACCGAATTGCTGCCCGGTGCCAAATTGCCAGCCACTGCGGGCAAGGTGGTGCTGGTCGATTTCTGGGCCTCCTGGTGCGCCCCCTGCGAGGCCTCGTTTCCATGCATGACGCGCCTGCATGACAAATACGCCGCCAAGGGGCTGGTCATCATTGGCATCGGCGTCGATGAGGAAGCCGCCAATTACCAAACCTTTGCCGCTAAACAAAAGGCCGCCTTCACCCTCGTCCATGATGTTTCCCACAAGGCCGCCGGCTTCTTCAACCCGCCCACCATGCCCAGCAGCTATCTGGTTGATCGCAAAGGCACCATCCGCCACATCCACAAAGGCTTCAAACGGGCGACCACCGAGCCTGAATACGTCAAGGAAATCGAAGCCTTGCTCGCCGAATGATTGCCCCCCGGCCTGATCTAACAATAACAATCCCCTCATGAGACTGTCTTCTTATCTTTTGTTCGCCGTGCTGGCCGCCAGCCTCAGCAGTTGCGCCGAGAAACTCGTCCGCGTCAAACCCTACGAGCGCGGCAACCTCGCCAAACCCATCATGACCAATAGCCGCGCGCCGTTACTCGACACCATGGCCGAGCACGCCTACTTCACCCGCGAGGCGAGCTACGGCGGCGGCGGCGTCGGCGGCGGCGGTTGCGGCTGCAACTGAGGGGAAATCCTAAATCCTAAATTCAGAATCCTGAATCCTATATTCTAAATTCACCCGTCCTGCTAGAGATCCCGAGTCTAAACAAGTGAGCAGTTTTTTGAAACCACGGATTACACGGATTGATTAATTTTTTCTTCAATCCGTTCAATCCGTGGTTATCCCACCCGCTTCAAGTCATACCAGTCCACCGCCAAGAAACCATCGATTACCACCATGAACTCCGTTAGAATCCATCCCCGCCTGCGCCTATGGTCATCGCGTCTCAGCTCGCTGTTGCTGCTGTTCCAGCGTTCACCCATCATCCAACTGATTTTTCCCGAAGCCAAAATCCTCGGCGGCTCGGCCGTGCTGGACACCGCCACCTTCGCCATCGCCACCGTCGTCGGCCTCGGCGCGTTTGATTCGGTGGCAGGTGCTACGAACTCCGTGGTGCAAAACCTGCCCTTGGGACCAACTTACACCAATGTCCCGGCCGCGATGAATACCCAGCTCAACTTTGTCTACAAGCTGTTGAAGACGCCTCAGAACTGGCCGAAGGCATATGTTTTTGCTGCGGGTTCTGTCGCTCTGCCAACGGGCCTAGCCAAAGATCTTGACACCACAGTCAGTGTCGGAACCCAAACGATCTACGGCAAGCCCAGTCAAATGGGGGGGCCATTCGGGCCATACAACATTGAATCATGGGAAAACACGACTAGCCGGGGGTCGTATTGGTATACAGGCACTTTCTACATTTATGTGCTGGGTTTCTCGACTCAGCCGACTGCCACCCCATCGACAATTGTTAGCGGCAATGGGAGCTCGTTATCCTGCGCAATCACAGGGGCTACCCCAACCGCCACCATCACCTATCAATGGTATGTCGGGACAACTCCTGGCACGGGGACAAGCATTACAGGTGCCAACTCATCGACCTACAATATCCCGTCACTGACCACCACCACCAGCTACTGGGTGAAGGTCAGATCTCTGCTCAGCCCGTCTGATTTCTCCATCGACTCTAACGCTGTCACCGTCAACGTCGGCCCACCGCTTGTGGCGGCCGCGATCGCCACGCAACCGGCATCCACGACGATTAGCAGCGGCGGATACGCCAATCTCAGTGTGGCTGCCAGCGGCACCGCCCCCCTTACCTATCAATGGTATGAGGGCACCTCTCCAACAACAACCAACCTCATTACGGGAGCTACCTCGTCCACTTACACCACCCCGGCCTTATCCAGCACCACCAGCTACTGGGTGAAAGTCACCAATGCCGGCAACCTTGCCGGGGTCAATTCCAACACCGCCACCGTCACCGTAAACACGCCGCCGCTCATCACGACCCAACCGGCCTCGAAGGCCATCAACAGCGGCAGCACCACCACCCTAACAGTTGCCGCCTCCGGCACCTCACCCTCATTCGCATGGTATCAGGGAACCGTCGGTGACTACTCCAATTTGGTGGGCACGGGCACGTCGTTCCCCACTCCGGCACTCACCTCAACCACATCGTATTGGGTGCGTGCGTACAATGATGCCGGAAGTGTCAACTCTAACACCGCCACCGTGACCGTCACGAGTGTCAGCGTGGCGGTCTCACCTGCCAGCGTGCTGGAAAACAGTGGCAGTGCCTTGGTTTACACCTTCACTCGCTCTGGCGTGACCACCGGCACGCTGACTGCAAACTACACGGTCAGCGGCACCGCCACACAAGGCACCGACTACCCGTCCACCTCCGGCACCGTGGCCTTCACTGACGGATCCGCCACCGCCTCCGTGTCTATCACGCCGACCGGAGACACGATCGTGGAGCCGGATGAAACCGTGATTCTAACGGTTGCTGCGGGCACCGGCTACACCATCGGCACGCCCAACTCCGCCACCGGCACCATCACCAATGACGACACGAGTATCAGCGTGGCGGTCTCACCCGCCAGCGTGCTGGAAAACAGTGGCAGCGCCTTGGTTTACACCTTTACTCGCACGGGCGTGACCACCGGCACGCTGACTGCAAACTACACGGTCAGCGGCACCGCCACAC
>JBAXOF010000293.1:0-5185 GCA_037133375.1 Verrucomicrobiota bacterium
TGCTTCCAAAATTGATAACCCCCGCATTCTGATTGTCACGCCGGAGATCACCTACCTGCCGGCGGGGATGGGCAACATGGTGCAACGGATGTCGGCCAAAGCCGGCGGGCTGGCGGATGTTTCGGCATCGCTGGTATCCGCGTTGTTCGCGCTTGGCGCGGATGTTCACGTGGCCTTGCCAAACTACCGACGGATGTTTCATGGCGATGTCTTCAACCTGCATGAAAAACAGTTGCGGATGTATCATGAGGTGCTGCCGCACTCTAACATACACCTCGCCGAGGACCGGATTTTCTATTATCGCGAGAGGGTTTACAGTGACAGCTCGGATGAGGCGATGCGGATAGCGCTGATTTTCCAACGCGAGGTGATCAATCACATCGTTCCGCAGGTGCGGCCGGACCTGATTCATTGCAATGACTGGATGACGGCTTTGCTGCCAGCCATGGCGCGGCGGCGCGGCATCAAGAGCCTGTTCACCGTGCACAATATCCACACCCGGCAGGTGACGCTGGCGCAAATTGAAGAAACCGGCATTGATGGGGCGGAATTCTGGATGAATCTTTTCTTCACCGGCAATCCTAACGGCTATGATCATGCCCGCTCCAATGTGCTGGTGGATCTTCTAACGTCCGGGATCTTCGCCGCCCATTACATCAACACCGTGAGCCCGCGGTTCCTTTGGGAAATTGTTGAAGGCTGGCACTCCGTGGTGCCGGACACGGTGCGCTCCGAGTTGCGGCACAAATATGCTGCCGGTTGCGCCACGGGGGTGCTCAACGCGCCGGACGCGTCGTATAATCCGGCCACGGATGATGCCTTGGTGCAGCCCTTCACGGCGGGCGATTTTCGAGCCGGGAAAGCCGCCAACAAGCTGGCGCTGCAGCAAGAACTCCAACTCAACGTGGATCCCGAGGCAGCGATCTTTTTCTGGCCCTCACGGCTTGATCCTGTCCAAAAAGGACCGCAACTTTTCACCGAGATTCTCTATCAACTCGTGTCCGACTATTGGGAGAGAAACTTGCAGGTGGTGGTGGTCGCCAACGGTCCGCACGAGCAGCATTTTCATCATATCGTTCAGGAATACGGCTTGCATGAGCGGGTGGTGGTGGTGGATTTCGACGAACGCCTCTCGCGGCTCGCCTATGCGGGTTCGGACTACATGGTGATGCCATCTTTGTTTGAACCCTGCGGTTTGCCGCAAATGACCGCCCCCATCTATGGCACGCTGCCCGTGGTGCATTCCACCGGCGGTCTTTACGATACGATCCACCCACTCGATGTGGACAAATCCACCGGTAACGGTTTTCGCTTTGATCACTACAGTGCGGATTCCTTGCGCTGGGCCATAGATCGCGCCATGGATTTCCATGTACTGCCGCCGGATATCCGCGATCGGGAAATCAGCCGCATCATGCGCGCGAGCCCGCTGGAATTCAGTCACGCAAACGTCGCCAAAAACTACATTGCCATCTACGAGGAAATGCTGGCGCGGCCTCTGGTGGAAAAGGAGGCCGGTACGAAACTCAAGGAGAGCCCCGACAAGGTCAAGCGGCGGCCGGCAAGCTAACAAACGCAGCCGCGTTCATGATTCGTTAGGCTTGTTGTCGCCGCTGGCGGCGGCGTTTTGCTGCCACAATGGCGATGGTGGCAGGTCCTTGGGGCGGCAGATGATGATACCGGAGTGGGTGGCGGAACCATTGAGATAATCGGTGATCGGACGATCGATGATGACCATGCTGCCCTTGTCCCGATCCGATGTGGCATGAGTGAAATATGCGCGGCCACTGGGGGGTGTCACAACGATTTTGCGCAGGCGGTCAGGCGGCGGACTCGTCACCTCGGCATTGCCGCAAGTGGCGAGACACAAGCCGCCAAATGCGCTGATCCACTTTCGCCAGTTCATGGCAGCGAGCCTAGTTGCTCTGAGGAAAAACGCAACGCACGACTTTTCCGGCCGATGGCTTGCAATGGCAACTTGTTCAGTATCCCACGGGGTGCCTCATCACGTAGCCCTCCGCGTGGCGGGGTTGCGGCTTCCAGCGCGGTCCGCTGCGTTCACCCGAGCCGCCGGTGTCCAAGCGCAATCCCGCAATGGTCATGAAGACATGGCCGCGGCGGACATAAATGGTGATCCACTTGCCCGGACCCGGGTCGCCGTAGTTGAAATACTCCTTGGATGACAGGCAACCGCTGTGGATGCCGGCTTCACGGAGCACATAGGAAACCGTTCCTGAGCAATCGTAGCCGCCATCAAGGAATTTGGCGTGCCCGCCACCCCACTTGTAGGGCATGCGCTGGAGGCGGTTAGCGGCGGCAAATGCGCGCTTGACGGCCGGGGGCGCAGTGCTTGGGGGGAAGGCTAGCCCGTGGGTCAAATGGGCGGTGTAACCTGGCTCAAACCGATAAGACACCGGTTGTCGTGCCTTGATCTGAGTGGAACAAGACATCAAACCCAAAGACAGCAGCAAGGTCAAAAAAAGCAGCGCAAACCGTGGCACGGGAGCGATTTTCCCAAATTTGGTCAGCACAAGCAAACTATTTTTGTGGGTGGTTTTCCAGCCATGAGACAGCTTGCTGGAGCGCCCTGGCGCGGTGACTGAGCTGGTTTTTCACAGTAGCATCGAGTTGCCCGAAGGTCTGGTCGTAGCCCTCAGGGATAAACAGCGGATCATATCCAAAGCCGCCCGCGCCGCGCAGCGAATCGGTGATAGAACCATCCACGGCACCGCTAAAATGCGCCTGTGCGATGCCGTTTCTGGCCAGCACCATGGTGCAACGGAAGCGGGCGCGGCGCGCGGACTTGCCGGTCATTTCCTGTATGAGTCGGGCATTGTTCATTACATGGTTGCCCTCTTCGCCGCCGAAGCTGGAGGACCACACGCCGGGCGCGCCCTCCAAGGCGTCAACTTCCAAGCCGGAATCATCCGCCAACACCCAGCCACCCACATGGCGGCTGATGCCCTCCGCCTTCAACGTGGCATTCTCAAGAAAGGTGTTGCCAGTTTCCTCAATAGCCGGCAAATCCGGGAAGTGGGTGGCGTCGAGCACTTCAAACCGATCCCCGAGCAGTGCACGGATTTCCGTGGATTTGTGCGCGTTGCGGGTGGCTACAATCAATCGCGGAAAGGTCGGCATACCCCACGCTCTAGCCATCCGGCTGCCAGCGGACAAGATATTTGAAATAATTAGTCCCTGTGAAACGCCTTATGACTGATGAAAGCCGTTTCTTATCTTGCCGTCTTCGCCTTGTCAGCCTTACCGCTGGTCGGCAATGCCTTTGCCGAACCTCTCAAGGGTTGGACTGATGACCTTGCCAAAGCCCTCGAAAATGCCAAAGTCGCAAACAAAGCGGTGCTGGTAGAGTTTACCGGTTCGGACTGGTGCCCGCCGTGCAAAATGATGCGCGAAAGCGTCTTTTCGAAGAAGGAATTCGTCGCCGCCGCCGCCAAGAAATTCATTCTGGTGGAAGTGGATATGCCGAAAGGGGACAAGGCGGTGGCTGAGAAGAACCGCCCGATCCTTGAAACCTACAAGGTCAACGGCTTTCCCACGGTGGTTCTGCTCGATTCCGCAGGCAAGGAATTCGGCCGCTTCTACGCCAGCGAACACCCCAAGACTGAGGACTTTCTCAAGCGTCTCGATACCGAGCTTGAGAAAAAGGGCCTCGATTGAGGGCCCACCTCCCCGCCTCGTTAGGCTCAGGCATCCTGAACTCGAGGGAAATGGCCGGATGCCCATCTGAAGAAAGGCGGCGGGCAGAATGCCCGGAGGCAAACGGTGCCACCTGGTTTCCTTGGAACTGACGAAATCCCGGCGGATGTAAGGGTATCTGAAGCTACATGCTGCGGCAGTTTTGCTTTTCAAGCGGGCGGTCTTTCATCACAGTGGCTTTGTTCTTCCGCACATCGCCTCCACCCATGTCTGACACCCGCAAACCATTTCCCTTCAGCGACTTCGAACCCAAATGGCAGGCCCGCTGGGAAACCGAAAAGACGTTCCGCACTCCCGGTCCGGGCGACGCTGGTTTCGATCCAGCCAAGCCGAAATTCTATGTGCTCGACATGTTTCCCTATCCGAGCGGAAGCGGCCTCCACGTCGGCCATCCGGAGGGATACACCGCCACGGACATCATCGGGCGCTATAAACGCATGCGGGGATTCAATGTCCTGCATCCGATGGGCTATGATTCCTTCGGCCTGCCTGCCGAGCAATACGCGATCAAGACCGGCCAGCATCCCGCCGTTACCACCGCCGCCAATATCGAGAATTTCCGCAGGCAGCTCAAGGCACTCGGCTTTGCCTACGATTGGGACCGTGAAATGGCCACCACCGACCCGCAATACGTCCGCTGGACCCAGTGGATATTCCTACAACTCTACAACTCGTATTATTGCGACAAGACGAACCGGGCCAGGCCTGTCTCCGAACTCGAAGCCAAGGGGTGGTCCCAAGATCAGATAGATGACGTGCGCCTCGCCTACGTCGCGGAGGCCGCCGTCAACTGGTCCCCGGACCTCGGCACCGTGCTGGCCAATGAGGAAGTCGAGGAATGGCGGTCCAAAGGCCATACCGTCGAGCGCCGCCCGTTGCGCCAGTGGATGCTGCGTATCACCAAATACTCCCAGCGCCTCATCGATGAACTCGACACCCTCCAGTGGCCCGAAGGGATCAAACTCCTCCAAAAAAACTGGATTGGTCGCAGCGAGGGCGCGTCCGTTAGATTTCAAATTGCAAATTGCAAAGCTGAAGTTGAAGTGTTCACCACCCGGCCGGACACTTTGTTTGGCGCGACCTACATGGTGCTTGCGCCCGAGCACCCCTATGTGGCGCAAATCACCACCGCGGAGCAAAAGGCCGCGGTTGAAGCCTATCAGCTATCCTGCGCCTCCAAGTCCGACATGGACCGGGGCGATCTCAACAAGGACAAGTCCGGTGTTTTCACCGGCGCCTTCGCGATCAATCCCGTTAACCACAAACAGATTCCGATCTGGATCGCCGATTACGTCATGATGGGCTATGGCACGGGAGCCATTATGGCTGTGCCCGCCCATGACGAGCGGGACTTTGAATTCGCGCAACGCTTCGGGCTGCCGATTGTCGAGGTGGTATCAAGGAGCGTGGGCGTCGCGCCCAATACTGTCAGTTTAGCAGGAGGACAGGCGTCCCGCCTGTCAGGGCCGAC
>JBAXOF010000294.1:0-5184 GCA_037133375.1 Verrucomicrobiota bacterium
CTGGAACATCGCCTGCGACCCCAAATCAGCCGGAGCCGTGATCGCAATCATGAATGGCAAAAAGGAGGAGCTTGGACGCTTTGAAGTGCCGTCCACCGGCGGCTGGGGGATTTTCCGCCAGGTCAAAAGCGGATCTCTGAAGCTTCCCTCCGGTCTCACCGATCTGCGCCTGGTGCCCCTGACCAAGCCGGGACTCGGAATTGTCAATTTGCGTTCCTTCTCGCTGGAAAAACCCTAATGATGTTCCTCATGTTGCACCTTTGTTATCGTTAGAACCCCCATTCAAGCAACTTCCATGACCTATCGCTCCACAAGCAAACTAGCCGGTCTCATTGCCATTGCCACTTTGCTATTGCCGCTGCCCCGGCTTCTGGCAACTGACTGCGCCTGTCCGAAACCCAAAGTCAAAATCACCGCGATCCACACGATTACCCCTGCAACCTATGTCAAGGTGTTCTTCGGTGGTGTGGAAGTCCCCCCGAACGCCGAACCCGTCGCAATGGAAAGGGATAAGGAATACGCCCTTACAGTGACCCTTGATCCGGCAGTCGAACTCCAGTGCTATGTGAACGTAGATCTGACTTTCCCGTATTGTGGCATCGAATATTCGAGAGACAATGGTTCAACCTGGACGAAGGGCACCAGGACTTGGATCACAGTGTATGACAACGGGACGTCTTTCACCTATACTCCGGCATCCATCCTCATTCGTATCACCGCTTCCGCATCTGATAGCGCGATGATTTCCCCCGCGCCGGGTGACGAAGCCAATCCGCAAAGCACGCCCCCGGCATACACTTACGATGTTCTGAACGAAATCCCGGTCCAGACGCCTCCGGGCCTCGGCCTGGAGATTCCGATTGGCACGGCCTTTACACCGGATGGCTACCGCTCGGCTGGAGTGCTCGCCAGCTATGGCCCGGTGAGTGCTTCGTCCGTGGCACCTTCCAACTTGCTATACAACGCCATATCCGCTGTCAGTTCATTGGTTATCCAGCACAATGTTCTCAACGGCTCTTCCGAAATTTCAGAAAAACACTACAGCGCACCGCAGGGCGCGATGCGAGTCCGCGGCTGGGATTCCGCCAACCAGAGTGAGGTTGATTGGACGGGTGCGCTGGAAACTCTGGTGGAGGTTTACGCGCCCGGCAACTATAACGCCAGCACCCATGCTTTCAGCGGCGAGCCGCACAGTTTCTATCGACTGGAGGTTGCCACCGGCAATAGTCTCGAAGACGGATTCAGGCTGGTGCAGTCCAATCATGGCAAGGTCAAAATCCGCTCTTTCCAAGCCAGTGGAGACGGGCTTCTGCTCCGTGACACGAAAGGCACCCGCGTCACGGAATCAATCGCCGTCCCGCCGTCTGAGAATTCCACATCGTGGGAAGCTCAAACCACCGTCACGGAGGGAGGTGCTGTGGTTTCTTCCGTCACGGAGGCGTATGAATTACAGGGCGCTCGTTATCTCGCGGTGTCGCGCACCGAGGATCCGATAGGCACCACCTACACATCCTACTACGATGACGGGCGCGTGCGCTCCGTTTCAAGGCCCGATGGCTCATGGTCGTTTTATACCTATGGCAATACCTATAACAACGGCAGCGAAACAATCGGCTACTCCCCTTGGCTGTCCTCCTCAAGTCTCGTTTATGACAACGGGGTCTGGTCGCTTCCGACAAGCGGCATGGCTGTGAAGAGTGTTTCTGTTGAGGATGTCAACGGAAGTTTAAGCCATTCCTATCTGGTGGCCCTCTCCAACGCAGGCACTGGCATTCTGATGTCCGGCAGTTCCAATTCCAAATCCCCCACCTCCGGACTAACCACCCACACCACCGAGCGCGGTGCCAGCGACAATATTTCATCCTATTCCCTCGCCTACATGGATAACATTTCGGATCGCTTTCTCGCCGGACGCACGCGCATGACATGGGATGGCACCGGCAAGGCCACGCTCTATCAATATGAAAAGGGCACCTGGGCGTCATCCAGTTTCACCCCGGACTCCAACGGCACCGCCGTCCGTGCTTCCGCAATCACGGGATACATCGAGACACCAACGGCATCCTCGACCACGGATGATTTTACCGCTGTTCCAGCCCACAGCACCAAAGAGGTCACCATCACGGCGGCTGAAGGTGTCGTGCGCGAGGAAACCCACGTTTGCAATGGCTCAAACAGTTTCGCCCTGGCACTCACCAAGGATCACGAATACGAAACCGACGGCCAGCGCCGCCACATCGGCGTCAAAACCGGCGGCGTCTATGTCTCGAAAACCGAGTATGTCACACCCAATATCACTCGTGCGTTGGATCAGGACGGAACCATCACCGAAACGGAAACCAATGCGTCAGGCGACGTCATCCGCACCACGACCTTCGGCAATGCTGCGGTGCCCGCCGTCACCACAACATACAGGCGCTCCGGCCTGACCACCACCACGACGGTCAAAGGCCATGTGGTTTCCATCGAAACTCGGGACGCCGCAGGACGCATTGTTTCAAGTCAGGATGCCAGTGGCGCGGTTGTCGGGACCGCCTATGCCTCAGGCGGAAGCATTGTCACCCGGACCGCGCCCGGCGGCGTCACGACCGTCGAAACCCGCCACTATGACGGCCAAGCCGTTTCCATCACCGGCTCTGGCGTCATCCCGCAGTCTTTTGACTATTCCGTGGATTCCAACGGTCGTGTTACCACGACCACCACAGTTGGTGACGTCCAAAACAACACTCGCGTGACGTCCGTCACGAGGAACCGGGATGGCTCGACCGCCCTCGAAACATCACCCGATCCCGCAGGCGGAACTGGCACGGTGGTTCGCACATATCAATATGCAGCAAACTCGACCGTCCTTGTCCGGGTGTCATCATCCGCTACTAACACCGCCGCCCAAGTCCAACTCAATCCAGCCAGCTCGGCAGAGGCGGCAATGGGCCACTACTCCCTTTCCGGTTTCGAGACTGACAACGACGGTCCGGTCATCTCCAGCACCGACCGACTAACCGAAACCTCCACTTCCTACGAACCCAGCGGCAGCGTCTGGAACCGTCGGACCTTAACCCGTGTTTTCCACACGGATGATTCAGACGCGAGCTATACCCGGACTTCACTCGAAGCCCTCGCTCCGGTTGCGGTCAGCTCCGAATCCTATGGCAGCGGCTTGAGATGGATTTCCAGCAGCACCAACGGCACCACCACTGTTACCACCTCCAGGGATTCCTTCTTTGCCGGTGCCGCGTCCGTGGTGTCCACCGATGATTCCGCTACGAGCGCATCGCCGGATTCCGTGTCCGTCAGCAATCACGGGCGGACGGTTTCCAACTCCGCATACGGGGACACCACCCCGGAAACCATGGCTTACGATGCTTCAGGGCGTCAGATCCGTCACAAGTCCGCCACCGGAGCCTACACCACCTATGCGTATAATTCAGCCGGCCAGCTTGTGACCGCCACGGATCACGCGGGCAAGACCACAAGCTACACCTATCATCCCGCCAATGATGCTGCGGCAGGGCTGCTCTGGACCAGCACCAACCCCGATGGGAAAGTCACCGAGACCCTCTATAACAACCTCGGTCAAGTCACCGAGACCAAAGGCACCGGCACCTATCATGTGACCTACCATTACAACGATTATGGTGAGAAGGACGAAATGCGCACCTTCCAGAGTTCCACGTCCTCCGGAGATCTAACCCAGTGGATCAACTATCCGGCGACAGGCTTGCTCTATCAAAAAATTGACGCGGCAAGCAAGGTAACCACTTACACCTATGATTCATCAGGGAACATCCACACCCGCGAATGGGCGCGTCCAGGAGCCATAACCACCACCTACACTCACAATGCGTTCGGCGATCTAACCAACATTGACTACTCCGACTCCACGCCCGCTGTCACCATCACGCCCGACCGTCTCGGCCGCCCTTCTCAGATTTCCGACGCCTCCGGCACCCGCACCCAGACCTATCATCCTGTCACCGGTGGGCTGGATCTTGTTGCCTATGCCAATTCCGGTCTGCTTGCGTCCCGCGAGGTGGATTACACTTGGGACGCCTCACTCCGCCCGGCGGGTTATGAGGTATCTGGCGGCCCCGCCTCGACGCTGACATACGACAGCGCGGGGAGGCTCGATACAGTTTCCTCCTACGGCATCACCCACACCCACGGCTACACCACAGGCACCGGCACCTTATCCAGCCTCACGTCCTCGGGAACCAGCCTCATCCTCACCCGCACTCTCTATCACGACCGGATGCAGCGGCTTTTCGGCATCGTCACCACCAACGCATCCGGCACGCATCTCTCACGCCATGGCTACACATTTGATGATGTGGGTCGCCGCGTCCGCGCCACCCGCGAGAACGGCCAGCGCTGGGATTATGGGTATGACGATGTGGGGCAGGTGACCTCCGGCGTGAAGAAATTCCCGAATGCCACTGCGATCCCCGGCCACTCCTTTGCCTATCAATATGACGGCATCGGGAACCGCTCTTCCGCCACCCACGGCGGCACTGACACCGACGTCACCTACACCCCGAACCCGCTCAATCAATACTCCAACATCACCACGGAGGGCGCGCGGTTCATTCTCGGCGAAGCTCCCCTGACAAACGATGTCATCATCAACGGAGATACCAACACACCCGCCGCTCGCGCGGGTGGCTTGGGATTCTACTGGAAGCAAATCACCGGTGACAATTCGACCGTCCCGCTGTGGAGCAACGACAGCGTGGCCAGCGACGGAGTCACCATCACCGGAAACACATGGACGCCGCCGAACTCGGTGGTTCCCGTTCATGATTTCGACGGCAACTTGACTTATGACGGTCGCTGGGACAGCGTGTGGGACGCTGAGAATCGGCTCATCCGCATGCAAACCACCGGCATTGCCGCCGCCGCAGGCGTTCCCCGCCAGCGTCTGGATTTTGTCTATGATTCGCAGAATAGGCGAGTCTCCAAAACAGTGTCCACCTCCAACGACGGCACGACCTGGACGTTCTCCAGCAACCTGCGCTCACTCTACGACGGCTGGAACATCATCGCCGAATACAGTGCGCCGACGGAAACCTCGACCACACTCACCCTGCAAGCGGCCCATGTCTGGGGCATCGACCTATCAGGAACTCTGCAAGGCGCAGGCGGGGTCGGCGGCCTGTTGTGTTCCACCCTGATGGGTGAGAATTCAAC
>JBAXOF010000295.1:0-5183 GCA_037133375.1 Verrucomicrobiota bacterium
GTGTCGGTGGTGTCGGTGGTGTCGGTGGTGTCGGTGGTGTCGGTGGTGTCGGTGGCGTCGGTGGCGTGGGCAAACCCGGTGGTGTCGGCGGCGCTGGCGGTGGCATGGGTGGCATTGGCGGCGCGGGCAAACCCGGTGGAGTGGGTGGCATTGGCGGAGTCGGTGGCGTAAGCAAACCCGGTGGTGTGGGCGGCGCAGGTGGCGTGGCCAACCGGCCCAGCACGCTGCCAGCCAGCAAGCCAGGCGGAGGCAATAGCATCGGTAACCGCAGCATATCGCCGGGCTCGGGTTACGGCGCGAGCGGGAGTGCCTTCGGCGGCGGCGGCGGTTACAGCGGGGGTGCCGCACGGGCCAGCAGCTCAAGGGGTGCCAGCAGCATGGGCGGAGGCATGAGCCGTGGCGGGGGGGGCATGAGCCGTGGCGGGGGGGGCATGAGCCGTGGCGGGGGGGGCGGGGGCCGTGGTGGTGGTGGCCGCCGGTAATGCCAAGCAACCGATTGATGAGGAATACCCCAACGACAACCCAATCTAACATTATGAACGCATCCAAAAATTTGATTCCCGCCCTTCTCGTTTCTGGCTGTCTCTGCCTCGGCGTGCAGGCGGCAACCCCAGGCGAAAAAGGTGCCGCAGCCGTCGGCAAAGAGGCGGCGGCAACGGCTGCGGCCAAACAAACAGCATTCGATACGCCGGAGTTGGCGGTGGAGAGCCTGATTCAGGCAGCGGCGGCTTTCGAAGTGGCTGCCCTCAAGGAGATTCTTGGTCCGGACAGCGAGGATATCGTCGCCTCGGAAGACCCCGTAATGGACAAGGAGCGGGCGCTCGCGTTTGCCACCAAGGCCAAGGAAAAGCGGGCGATTGAAATCGATCCTAAGAATCCCAACAAGGCTATTCTTGCCGTCGGGGAAGATGCCTTTCCAATGCCGATTCCGCTCGTCAAGAAAAAGGACAAATGGACGTTCGACACCAAGTCTGGCCTCAAGGAGATTCTGCAGCGGCGCATCGGTGCCAACGAGTTGGACGCGATCGCTATTTGTCAGGGTTTCAGCGAGGCCCAGCATGAATATGCCCAGAAAAAACACGACGGGGCCATGGTCAACCAGTATGCCCAACGCATCGTCAGCACCCCGGGGAAACAGGACGGTCTGGCATGGCAGAACGCGGCAGGCGCATGGGAAGGTCCCGTGGGAGAGACGATTGCCAAGGCCTTGGAGCAAGGTTACGCGCAAAAGGACAAGTCCCAACCGTATCACGGCTACTACTTCAAAGTGCTGAAAGGCCAAGGTCCAGCGGCACCCATGGGGGAGATGGACTTTATGGTCGGCGGGGTCATGATCGGCGGCTTCGCTCTGGCGGTCGCGCCCGCCGAGTATCAGGTCACAGGCGTCAAGTCTTTCATCGTCAGCCACACCGGAGTCGTTTACGAAAAGGATCTAGGCAAAAACACCCTCGACCTTTTTCAAAACATGGACCGTTACAACCCTGACAAATCCTGGCAGCCCACCGAAGATCAGTGGTGAGGACAGAAATGCCATGTCTCCAGAAGGACCAAACCCTTGGTGGGTTGTGCCCACTCGAACCGGCACAGCCATGCGCATAATCTCGCATTTACCCCCCCTGGTCTGGATCACTGCTGTTAGCCTGGAGCTGGCAGTTTGTCAGGATCTCGCGTTTCCCGATGATGTCCACTCAATCCACGCGAGGATTACTTCGGCTATGGCCACCCGGCGGATGCCATCCTCTACCGCGACCATGACCGCGGCGTCATCGAATCCAAGCGCCAGGATTTTTCCCGCCGCGACATGCCATCAAATCCTAAATTCCAAACCAAGAACACGACGTCTCTGCTGCTCTCTTTCTCTTCTCTCCATTTAGAGTTTCATGCTTAAATTTTGTGCTTACCATCACCTCCCAACATTATGATCAACCCCAAACTCATCGAACAATTCGTCGTTGCACCCGGCACGACCGTGAACCTGAAACAATTCGTGACCGACTGGACAGAAACCGCCGAAGCCCAGGAACTGGGCAAGGACGTCATCAAGGAACGGGCCAACGAGATTCTAACTGAAAGCCACAAACAACTGGATGCCGCGCAGGAGCTGCTCTACGCCAGTGACACCCACTCGGTATTGCTGATTTTCCAAGCGATGGATGCCGCGGGCAAGGACGGCACCATCCGCCACGTCATGTCCGGCGTGAATCCGCAAGGCTGCCAAGTCTACAGCTTCAAGAAACCCTCGGCCGAGGAACTCGATCACAATTTCCTCTGGCGCTACATGAAAGCCCTGCCCGAACGCGGCCGCATCGGCATCTTCAACCGCTCGTATTATGAGGATGTGCTCGTCGTCAAAGTCCATCCGGAATGGCTCGGGCCGGGCCAACCCACCAACCCGGATGACAAGTTCTGGGGAAAACGCTACGAGGACATCAACAACTTCGAAAAACACCTCGCCCGCAACGGCACCCTGATCCTCAAGTTCTTCCTCCACGTGTCCAAAGGCGAACAAAAACGCCGCTTCCTCGAACGCCTCAACAATCCCGACAAACACTGGAAATTCTCCGAAGCCGACATGGCGGAACGCGAACACTGGAAGGACTATCAGCAAGCGTTTGAGGACGCCCTCAGTGCCACCAGCACCAAACGCGCGCCCTGGCATGTAATCCCCGCCGATCGCAAGTATGTCGCCCGTGCCTTGGTGGCAGACATCGTGTGCACGGCCATTCAGGATCTCAATCTGGAATTCCCCAAGGTCTCTGCGGAAAAACTGACCAAACTCGCCGCCGCCCGCGAGCGTCTGGAGAAAACCTCTAACGGCGACAAACCCGAAGCGTAACTTGGCGGCGGGCAGCATGCCCGCGCCACAGTGGACCGGGCATATTGCCCGGATCCAAAGGCTTCTTTCTATCAGTGGTCCTCAGTTTTTTCAGTGGTTTTCTTCATCCGCATCACCCCGCCCCCCGCGTTGTCACCAACGCGCCTACGAATCCAGAATCCGGGCCTGTTTAGCCCGCTTCCCCACTCAGCATTCACGCGTTCCGGGATTTGACTAACAACATGCACGCACTCCCGAGACCTTCGATCCAATCCCATCTCGCCAGCCTGGTGCCGGCCCTCGGCTGGCTGCAAACCTATCAGCGCGGCTGGTTGCGGGCGGACGCGGTCGCCGGCATCACGCTCGCCGCCTATCTGTTACCGGCCGGGTTGGGCGACGCCTCGCTGGCCAACCTGCCGCCGCAGGCCGGTCTCTATGCATGCTTGTTTGGCGGGCTGGTGTTCTGGTTGTTTTGCAGCTCGCGGCATACCACCATCACAGTCACCTCGGCCATTTCCTTGTTGGTCGGCGCCTCGCTCGGCGAAATCGCCGGCGGCGACGTGACCCGCTTCAGCGCGCTGGCTGCGGGCACGGCCTTGCTGGTGGCGCTCATCGCCTTCATCGCCTGGGCCGCCAGGGCCGGCTCGATCATCAACTTCATCTCTGAGAGCGTGATGGTCGGGTTCAAGTGCGGCGTGGCCCTGTTCCTTGCCAGCACCCAGTTGCCCAAGCTGTGCGGCATCCACGGCGCCCATGGCAATTTCTGGGTCAACAGCCGCAACTTCCTCCAACACCTCCATCAAACCCATTTCACCTCCCTCACCATTGGCGGCATCGCGCTGGCGATACTCGTGTTAGGTAAGGTGTTTCTCAAAAACAAACCCGTCGCCTTGGTGGTGGTGGTCGGCGGCATCCTCGCCTCCATGTGGCTCGGCCTCGACGCATACGGAGTAAAATTGTTAGGCACGGTGCCCCAGGGTCTGCCGGCCCCCGGCCTGCCCGACCTGCAATGGGCCGACCTGGACGGGTTGCTGCCGCTGGCGTTCGCGTGTTTTCTGTTAGGAGCGGTGGAAACCGCAGCCATCGGCCGCACCTTTGCCGCGAAGCACGGCGGGCGGCTCGATGCCAACCAGGAGTTTCTGGCGCTTGCCGCCGCCAATCTCGCCGCCGGCTTGGGCCGCGCGTTTCCGGTCAGTGGCGGCATGTCGCAATCGCTCGTCAACGAAGGCGGCGGCGCGCGCACGCCCCTGTCGGGAGCCTTTGCCGCTGGCATCGTGCTGGTGGTGGTGCTTTGCTTCTCGCACTTGTTAGCCGCGCTGCCCCAGCCGGTGTTGGCGGCGGTGGTGTTGGTGGCGGTGGCCGGCCTGTTCAATCTTTCCGCCCTCAAGCACCTCTGGCGCGCCGACCGTCCCGAATTTGTCATCGCCATGGCGGCCATCATCGGCGTGTTGGGCCAGGGCCTGCTGCGCGGCGTGATGATCGGTGCCATCATCTCGCTGGTGCTGTTGATCCGTCGCGCGTCCCGCCCGCACGTCGCCAGTCTCGGCCGCATCCCCGGCACCCGCCGGTTTTCCGATCAGCAGCGTCATCCCGACAACGAGCGGATTCCCGGGGTGTTGATTTTCCGCCCGGAATCGAGCCTGCTCTATTTCAACATGGACCACGTGCGCGACACGATTGTGGAGCGTGCGCAGGCCGAGGCCCCGCCACCCAAGCTCGTCGTGTTGGACCTTTCCGCAGCACCGCGGGTGGATATGCACAGCGCAATCATGCTCGGCGGCCTGGCCGACGAACTCGCCGCCGCTGGCATCCGCATGCAAGCCGTCGAAGCCCGTGCCTCAGTGCGTGAGCGCCTGCGTAACGAAGGCGTGGAAGCCAAACTCGGCGCGGTCAACCGCTTCACCACCGTGGCCGACGTGGTGGAGGTATAGATTTTATCCAACATTCTCTAACTCTGTGTTATTCGTGCCATTCGTGGTTCGATTTTCTAGCCTGCCTTGCTGATAGAAATTTATTAGGCAAATCGCCGCTCCTTGAAACGTCCGCGCCCAGAACCATTATCTGTTTGACGGTGCTGAATGCATTGCATAACTCTTATTCAGTTACTAACTCTTCGAAGCCCCAATCACCCAGCCACTTGAAAACTAAATTCCAAAGCTCATCCTGCGTTGGCGTCACCCTCGGGCGGTGGCATGCCGTTACCTAAATATCGGTATTGTGACCGCGTACAATGAAATGTTGTCTGCACATCAGCCTTATGTGAACTTTCCTGAAATTATTCGTGCTGAGGCGCATAAGTATGGAGCCACAGTCCAAGTCGCTGGTGGGGTTCCAGCGATGTGTGATGGCATTACTCAGGGCGAACCGG
>JBAXOF010000296.1:0-5101 GCA_037133375.1 Verrucomicrobiota bacterium
TCAAGCGCGATGAATTCGCCGATTACTGGGCGATGAAATGGTGCGACCTGTTGCGCGTCAAGGCGGAGTTCCCAGTCAATCTCTGGCCTAATCCCGCTCAAGCCTATCATCGCCTGGTGCATAAGTGCATGGCCGACAATCTGTCGATGGACCGCTTTGCCAGGGGCTTGCTCACCGCCTCTGGCAGCAACATGCGTGTGCCGCAAGCGAATTTCTTCCGCGCCGTGCAAAACCGCGAGCCCCGTTCACTTGCCGCCGCGGTCTCGCTCGTGTTCATGGGTGTGCGCCAAGATTCGTGGACACCCGCCGAGCTGGACTCGCTGGCAGTCTTCTTTTCCCGGGTCGGCTACAAGTCCACGATGGAGTGGAAAGAGGAGATCGTGTTTTTCGATGAAACCAAGCCCGCCGCGAAAGACCCGGTGCAAATGCCCGACGGACAGATGGTCTCCATCCCGCCGGAGCGTGATCCGCGCGCCGTCTTCGCCGATTGGTTGATCCAACCTAATAACCCTTGGTTCGCGCGCAACCTCGCCAACCGCGCCTGGTATTGGCTGCTAGGTCGCGGCCTCATCCACGAAGCGGATGATGTCCGGAAAAACAATCCCCCGTCCCATCCGGAACTGCTGGCATACCTCGCCAAGGAATTCGTCAGCCATGGCTATGACATGCGGCATTTGTTCCGCCTGATCGTCAATTCCCGGACCTATCAACTCTCATGCATTCCCAGCGGTGACAACCCGCGGGCGCTGGAGTTGTTCGGGGCCTATCCGATTCGCCGCCTGGATGCCGAGGTGTTGATAGATGCCATCTGCGCGGTGACGGGCACCAGCGAATCCTACACCAGCGCCATTCCGGAACCGTTCACCTTCCTGCCGGATGGCTCACGTGCCATTGCCTTGCCGGATGGCTCCATCAGCAGTTCCTTCCTCGAATTGTTCGGACGTCCGGCGCGCGATTCAGGCTATGAAAGCGAGCGCAACTCGAATCCTAGCGCCGCGCAACGACTGCATTTCCTCAACTCGTCGCAGATCCGCTCCAAGATCGAAAAAAGCACCAGCCTGACCAAATTGCTGCGCAACGCCGGCGCTCCTAACAACACAGCCACCCAGCTCTACATGGACATTCTCTGCCGCCCGCCCACCGAGGCGGAAAAATCCCTGGTCCGGGAAGTCCTCGGTGCGGCGACCAACCGCAAGGAGGCGCTCATCGATTTGACCTGGGCCTTGTTCAACACCACCGAATTCCTATGTCGCCATTAAACCCAAGCCGCAATGATAGGTCGGCGTCCCGCGCCACAGTGGACCGGGCATGTGGCCCGGATACGGGAGGTCTGCCGATGTCCCGGCGCCGCGTCATCCAGTGTGCCCTCGGGGGCTCCGCCAGTGTGTTGTTATCCAACCATCCCCTGTTCGCGGAATCTGCGGCACCCGCGGCCACTCCGCAACCGCGCCCGGCACGGGCAAAATCGGTGATTCAGATCTGGCTCTGGGGCGGCCCTTGTCATCTGGACACTTTTGACCCCAAACCCGAGGCCGGCGTCGACTACTGCGGCCCGTTTGGCAAACCTATCGAGACCAAGGTGGCTGGCATCCGCATCAATGAGTTGCTGCCGGTGCTGGCTTCGCAGGCTGACAAATTCTCCATCTTGCGCGGCATGACCCATGGCATCAACGCCCATGAAACCGCCTCCTATGTGATGCAAACCGGCCATCCTGAAGGCGATCGCCTTGTCTATCCGTCGGTGGGCGCGGTGGTGTCCCTGTTCAAAGGCCGCGCCGCCGGCTATCAGGGCCAGATCCCGCCCTACATCGTTCTAACTGAACCGCAGGGGCGTTTCTCCGAGGCGGGGTTTCTTGGTTCGCGTTACAAGCCATTCGCCACCGGTGGCAATCCGGCCAAGACACCCTTTGCCGTGGAAGGCATCGTCGCGGAAGGCTTCAGTGAAGAACGCCAACGCGCCCGCCGCGATTTGCTCCACCGCATGGACACCCTCGCCAAGGATCTGCCCCAGCACCCGGGCATCGCCGCCATGCGCCGCTGCGAGGATGACGCCTATGACCTGATCCTTGGCAACGGCGCCAAGACCTTCGACCTCAATCAGGAAACTCCGGAACTTCGCGATAAGTATGGCCGCAGCACCTTCGGCCAGTCGTGCTTGATGGCACGCCGCCTGGTCGAACTCGGAGTCCCCTATATCACTATCAACTACAAAGGCTGGGATACCCACAAACAACACTTCCAAATCATGCGCCGCCAACTCCCGGAAATGGACAAGGGCGTCGGCACCCTCATCGAGGACTTGGCCAACCACGGCCTCCTCGACAGTACCATCGTCTGGTGGGGTGGCGAATTCGGCCGCACCCCCAAAGTGCAAAACGAATCCCCGTGGAATGGCGGCCGCAGCCATTATGGTAAGGCGTTTTGCTCGATGGTGGCCGGCGGCGGCTTCAAGGGCGGACAGGTCGTGGGTGCCACCGACGCCCGCGGCGAGGAAGTCGCTACCCGCCCGATCTATCCATGGGATCTGGTCGGCAGCATCTATGAATTGTTAGGTATCGATACCGAAGCCACCCTGCCGCACCCGCTCGGCCTCACTGCCCGCGTCATGCCAGGCAAGGAGGAAAAACTCAAGAGCGGCGGCCGCTTGCATGAAATCATGTGAGCCTAACCATCATGTCACTCCAACCCAAAAACCGATCCGTCCGATCCGTCCGATCCGTCCGATCCTCGGAGTTCCGGCTCAAGTGCCTCATCCCTCTTGCCATCTCCTTCCTGCTGGCGGCACCCGCATTTTCCCAACAACAATCCCCCGTGATCGGCTATGCGTTTCCAGCCGGTGGCCGGCAGGGAACCCAGTTCGAAGTCGCCGTGGGCGGCGCCAATCTAACCGGAACCACCGCAGCAGTGCTATCCGGCACCGGCGTGAGCGCCGAGATCGTCAAAACTTTCAAGCCGCTCAACGGCGGGCGGGAAAGGGAGATCCGTGACTTGCTGCAAGCGGAACGGGAAAAATTGAAGAAGGAGAAGCCACCGGCACGATTCCCCAAGGACGATGACCTGCTGACCCAGATTGCCGGGCGTGTCGGAATCTCTGCCGATGAGGTGGCGGCCTATCGTGAGGGCATCATGCAAAAGCGTGACCCCAAGCACCAGCTCAATCCGCAACTCGTGGAACGGGTCACGCTGCGTATGAAGGTCACGCCCGATGCGCCACCCGGCAAACGCGAGGTCCGTCTGCTCACTCCCAACGGTCTTTCCAATCCCATGGTGTTCCTGGTTGGAGTGTTGCCGGAAGTGATGGAAGTCGATCCTAACGACAAGCCCGCCGATGTCGCCGCCAGTCCCGTGAAAATCCCAGCGGTCATCAACGGGCGCATCCTGCCCGGTGATGTGGATTGTTTCTCCTTCGATGCCAGGGCTGGCATGAAACTCACCGTGGCCGTGGCCGCCCGCGAATTGATCCCCTATCTGGCAGATGCGGTTCCGGGCTGGTTCCAGGCCAATATCTCCCTGCTGGATTCCAAGCAACATGAAATCGGCTTCAGCGATGACTTCTGCTACCGGCCGGACCCGCTCCTCTGCGTGAGCATCCCCACCGACGGTCGTTACACGTTGCGCATCCGCGACTCGATCTGCCGGGGACGCGAGGATTTTATCTATCGCATCAGTGTGGGCGAGTTGCCGTGCCTGACCGAGCAATTCCCCGCGGGCGGCCAGATCCACACCAAGGTTGACGTCCGCGTGGCTGGGTGGAATTTGCCGGAGCGCACCCTCACAGTGGACGCCGGCGACACGCCGGGGCTGCGCAACATCGGCTTGCAGGCACCGGCCATCGGGTTTGTTAGATTTGAGGCCGGCAGCTTTCCTGAGTTTGTGGCAACCGTGTCCGACGCCAAGCCGGGTGTGCCATGGGAGCTGAGCTTTCCCTGTGTTGCCAACGCGCTCATCAGCAAGCCGGGCGAACATGATGTCTTCGCGGTGCGCTTGCAGGCGGGTGCCGAGGTGGTCGCGGAAATCCGCGCTCGCCGCCTCGGTTCACCCTTGGACTCAATGCTCAGAGTTACCGATGCCGATGGCAAACTCATCGTGTCTAACGACGATTACGACGACCCGACAGCGGGCTTGGAAACCCATCATGCCGATTCGCGCGTCGCCTTCACCGCCCCCAAGGAGGGGATCTATCAATTCCATGTGTCGGACACCCAGAGCAAGGGCAGCCGCGCTCACGCCTATCGTCTAACTATTGCTCCGCCGCAGCCGGGTTTCGACCTGCGCATTGTGCCGTCGGGCATTAATGGCCGTGCCGGTGCCATGGTGCCCATCACCGCGCACGTCATGCGCCATGATGGATTCACCGGCGCAATCGACCTGAGCTTGAAAGATGCGCCGCCCGGCTTCGGCTTGGCGGGTGCCAAAATTCCTGCTGGCACCGACTCGGTACGGCTGAGCGTGAAGATGCCTAACGAGGCTGGCGCAGCCCCGGTGCCGCTGGCCATCGAGGGCCGCGCCCGCATCGGCAACGAGGACGTTGTGCGCATGGCGGTGCCCGCGGATGACCGGATGCAGGCATTCTTTTTTCGGCATCTTGTGCCGGCCGATGTCTTGTTAGCCTGGGTCATGGCCAAGCCGCAGGGTGCCAAACGCCCGCCGGAAGCGCTGGCCGGCATCGAGAAATTCCGCGCCGCCTGCGCGGTGGGCGTCGCCATCCCGACCGGTGGCACGGCCACGCTCAGGTTGCCCGGCCTGGGCGCGCTTTCTAACAATAAACCACTGATTTTCGCGCTCAACGCCCCGCCGCCGGGCATCACGCTGGAAACCAAGCCCAATGGCAACACCATGGACTTCATCTTCAAGGCGGATGCCGCCAAAACCAAGTCCGGCCCGCTCGGCAATCTGATAGTGAATGTTTTCACGGAGGTCCAACCGCCTCAGGTCGAGGGCAAACCCGCCAAACCCAAGCGCTCCATACAGGTCGCCACCTTGCCACCCATCCCATGCACGGTCGCCGATAAAAGCAAGTGACTCGCGGCTGGCGCGTTGGTGAATGGCACGCCCGAGTTCTTTGTAGGCGCGTTGGTGACAACGCGGGCGGGCGAGGGCG
>JBAXOF010000297.1:0-5071 GCA_037133375.1 Verrucomicrobiota bacterium
TGTTTTGCAAAATCTCCGAGCCGACGATGTCGGTGGGCATCAGGTCCGGCGTGAACTGGATGCGCTGGAACTTGAGCCCGAGAATGCGGCCGAGCGTGGCGACTAACAAAGTCTTGGCCAGTCCCGGCACGCCGACCAGCAGGCAGTGACCCTTGCACAGCAGGGATGTGAGGAGTTGCTCGACGATTTCGTCCTGGCCGACGATGACGCGGGCGGTTTCAGTGCGGATTTTGGCAACGGTGTCTTGCAGGCGTTCCCAGTGGGCGGCAGGTGCTTCAGTCATGGCGGTTAGTCTTGTTCTTCGGTTGGGGTGGAGGGGTCTTCGGTGGCGGCTTTGAATTTGGCGGCGTCGGCACGGCTGAGGAGTTGGATATAGAATCTGCAATGTTGGGGTTCCTTGGATTCTAACAGACCTTTGAGGGCGTCGGCAAACGGGTTCTGCGCGTTCTCGTCCTTGTCCTTGGCGTCGGCTTGTTGGAGGGTTGCCTTGCCGTTTTGGATGAGCCAGATGGTTTGGCCGCGGGCTTGCTCGCTTTGCAAGCCAACCACCGCGATGGCGGAGGCGGACTCGTTGGCATCGAGGGTTTTGATGCAATGTGCGAAGGCTCTTGAGCTGTTGGCGGAGGGCCTTGCCGACCCTTCCGGGTCATCCTGGTTAGGGTTGCTGCTGGCTTGTTGAGCTGGCAGGGGGATGAGGTTGGCGGTAATCTGGAGGCCGGGACCGAAATTGGCGGGACTGATTATGATGAAGGCGCGGGAGTGTTGGTCAATTTCGGGGGCGAGGGCCGCGATGTGTTGTGTTAGACTATCAGCAGTGATTCTGAACCCGAGGTTGAAGTTGCCGGCTTCTTTCACATCGGGCAGATCAAAGTAGCTGACAGGCAATCTGGCGATGAGGGTGAATTGAAGTGCCTTGACGGCATCGGGAATGGCGAGGTCGCCCGGTTCGTTGAGCCATGTGAGCCAGGCGGCGCGTTCGTCCGGAGTGAGGGATGTTAGATAAGGGTGGATTTGCGCGGCGGGCTTGGCGCCTGCCGCCGCCACGATTTCCGCCAGCCGTGCGGCGGGGATTTTTTTGGCATCCGGCAGCGGCGGGAGAAGCTTGTCAGATAGACGCGCGCCGGCCCGTTCCATGACGATGGTGGAGATGGATTTGTTAAGGATGGGAGCGGCTTGATAGAGGGAGCGCGCAGTGCCGGGTGAGATCGAGTATTCAAAGGCGAGGGCGGCGAGGTTGGCGACGGTGGTGCCGGTGGAGTTGCTGTCTGGCATGTAGCGGCTGAATTCCTTGGACAGTTCGCTGGTATCGGCGATGAGTTTGCGCCAGACGATGGCTTCGGGTTCGGAGACCTTGCGCTCAACGGGCGGCGTGGCTGGCGGTGGCTCTTCCGCGCCACCCTCTTCATCATTACCCGCGCGGATTTGGAAGGTGGCTTCCAGAAAGCGGGCGCGGATGGTGGCATCGGTGGCGGCGTTGGCACCTTCGAGCAGGGCGTGGAGATGCTTGGTGGGCGTGGCGTCGGCCAGCAGGGATGTTAGGGTTTTGATGGCGGCTGCGGCGTCGGCGGGTTTGCCTTTGGCGATTTCGACGGCGAGGGCGCGCGGCGATTGGCCGCCGATGAGGGCCTCGAGTTGTTTGAGGATTTTGTCCGGGCCGCCAGCTTGTTTGACTTCCCAGGATCGATCATAGGACGAGTCGGTGTCGGTGGCGGACGCCGGGGTTTGGCTGCGCACAAGTTTGGCGTAGGCCTCGAAGAAAGGTTTGGCGGCGGCCTTGCGGGTGCGGAGGTAGGTTTGGACATGCCGATAGAGGGCGATCGCCGGATCGGCGGCGAGGACGTGGTCCTCGAAGGCTTGGTGGGCTTTCGGCTCGCTGGAGGTGGCTAGGATGGAGGCGGCCTGTTCCGCCTGGCTGCTGGAGCCATCACGGAGGAAGACGGCGGCGAGTTCTTCGCGGGTGGCGGATTTGTGCTCTTTCCAGAAGGTGAGGGCAATCTCGCGGAGGGCCTCCGAATCGGTATTGTCGAGTTCGTTTTGAGGATCCGGGAGGGTGGCGATGAGGAGTTGGGTGGCGAGTTCGCCGCGGGTGGCGGGGCGGTCGAGTGAGGCATACTGGCGCAGGACCTGTTCTTCACCGCTTTCATGCGATGAGTGGTAACCGGAAGAGGACCGGGGGTTGGGAAGTTGGGTGAGGAACGGGTCGGCGGTCAGCGCGGCAAGAACTGGCAGTGCGGCCATTTTGAGGGCGGCGAGGCGGGCGAGCGGAGCCGGGTTTTTCGCGGCATCGGGCGTATCGTTGATGAGCCAGAGCGGGGTGGGACTGAAGTAATCCCCATCGGAATCGACCCTTATTTGCATGCGACGGCGCATGGCGGAAGGAATGCCCCGTGGGTTGGATGGCTTGGCCTGGGCGGCGGCTTTCTCGGTGAGTTCGCGGACGATTGCCAGCGCCCGCGGGTCGATGGCGAGGTCCGGCAGGGCAATGGCGGGAGCTTTGGCTCCGGCGGTCTGCTTGGCCAGTTGCGGGAGCATCACGGCGACGGCATCACGGTTCGACCAGCCGCGCGGGAAGCGCTTGCTCAGGGCGACCAGCGCCTGGTGATAGGTTGCCCAATCACCGGAGGTGAAGAAGGTCCGGGTCGCTTGTTGATAGAGCGGGTCGGCGAGCAGGTCGACGGCGGCATCAACGGCCGCTTCGCGTGTGGGGTACAACTTGAAGACGGCGAGGGCGAGCGGGTTGGCCAGCTCGGGGTGGCCGTTTTGATAGAGCTGGGTGGCAAACAGCAGGAACTTGCCAAGGCCGGAGTCGCGCGAGCGGTAGGAAAACTCATCCGGATCGAGCTTGGCGACAAGTTTGTCGATGGCGGCGGTGACGGCCTCGACGTCTTTGGTTAGATCCTGCGGTGGGCCGGGTTTGGCTGCGGGTTTCTCGTCGCCAGAGTCGGCGGTGACGGGTTCAACGCCGCCGAGCGGGACAACGTTGGTTTTGCCGTCAGGGGAGGGGATGAGCCAGGCGTTGCCTTTGACCGACTTGATGAGAGCCCGGAGTTCATAGTCGGCATCGGCGCCGGGGTGCTTGATCCAGGTGGCCCTGGCATCAAGGGCTGGCATGCCCAGCGCGGCGAGTCGTTTGAAGCCATCCGCAAAGTCGGGAGCGGGCACCTGGCCCCATCCGCAAAGATGGGTTAATAGGAAAAACGCAATGATCAGTGAATTTCTCACGCTCACGGGGCCGTGTGTATCAGGGCACCGCCACTAACGGAAGAGCTATTTGCAAAAATCTAATAATAATCATCATGGTTAGATAACTCCGCTATTTCCAGTGTGTTAGCTAACAAGGATTGTTGGAATCAGGCGATGATGGCCAGGGGTTTGGTGGTTTGCCACGCGCCGCGGGTGAAATCCGGGAAGGGTTGGGGCATGCCGTCCTGGGCGACGGATTGCTCGCTGAGCGGGCCGACGGCTGACCACGCGCAGCTCTCGTAAACATTCTGGTCGAGAGCTTCGCCCTGACGCAGGCACTCGATGATGCGGAAGAGCATGAGGAAATCCATGCCGCCGTGGCCGCCCATTTTTTGGGCCACTTCGCCCATGCGTTTGAAGAGCGGGTGCTCGTATTTTTGGGCGATGGCTTCCCAAGCCGCCCCCTCCGCCCATTCGTGATGGGTCTGGGTGACGCCCTCGATGGCCATGCGGTTGGGAAAGCCGGCGAGGGTGCCCTTGGTGCCTTGGATGAGGTTGAGGCGGGAGTAGGGGCGGGGTGAGGTTTCATCCCATTGGACCATGATGGTGCGACCGAGGACGGTCTTGATGAGGGAGGTGTTGATGTCGCCGCCCTTGTAGTCGAGATCTTTGAACTCCGGGTTGGTTAGGTGCCGGGATTTTTGCGCGTGGAGGTGGCGGCCTTTGGCGGGCGAGGAGAACGATACAAGGCGGGCAAAGGTGTCCTCGCTGCGCGCCAGACTCATGTATTGGGCGACCGGGCCGAGGCCGTGGGTCGGATAGAGATTGCCGTTGCGCTTGGCATATTGGAGGGTGCGCCACGAACCGGTGGTGTCGCCGTTGTCCATTTGGCCGCGCAGGTCATGGAGGTAGGCGGCCTCACCGTGGAGCAATTCGCCGATGACGCCTTGGCGGCACATGTTGAGATAGAGCAATTCCTCGCGGCCGTAGTTGACGTTTTCCAGCATCATGCAATGGCGGCCGGTGGTTTCCGAGGTGTCGACGATGTCCCAGAGTTCCTGAAGTGTTAGGGCGATGGGCACCTCGCAGAACGCGTGGGCACCGGCGTGCATGGCAGCGATGGCCATGGCGGCGTGCAGCGGCCACGGGGTGGCAATGAACACGGCATCCGGCCGAGCCTCGGCGAGCATTTTTTGCCAGACGTTGTCAGCTCCGAAATAGGTCTTCGGGGTGTGGCCGAGTTGGGTGACATGAGTCTGGGACGCCTTGGCCGCAGCTTCGCGCAGATCACAGATGGCGACGAATTCCACGCCCTCGAGGGTGGCCAGTTGCGCGGCATGGCCGGAGCCTCGGGCACCCACCCCGATGATAGCCACTTTGACCTTGTCGAGTTTGGGGGCGGCGAAGTCCCCCATGTACTTGGCCTTGGCCGGGCGGGTGGGGGCGGCGGGCCGGGCATTGGCGAAGGCCGGGAAGGCGGCCATGGCCGCGCTGAGGCCACCGAGGGTTTTGAGGAAGTCGCGGCGGGCAGTTTGGGTTGGCATGCGCAGGGTTTGGGATGAAGGTGAACACAACAGTTACCGGAAAAAAATGGGTTTCTGTCAGATTTATGGGCACCACCAGGCATTCCCGGGGAGTTGGCCAATCACCGGTTTTTTTTAATTAGAACGGCAGACCTTGCAGAATGCTGAAAAATCGATAGTGTCTTTCCAGATAATTTTTTTATGAGCCAAACTGCCCCCAAAATCGTCATTTACTCAAAAACCTTCTGCGGTTGGAGTCAGGGAGTTCGCGACCGCATGCGCAAGTATCGTCTCGCCTACGAAGAAAAGGACATCATCAAAACCCCCGCCTTCCGCCGCGAAATGGAGCAACTCACCGGCCAAGC
>JBAXOF010000298.1:0-5065 GCA_037133375.1 Verrucomicrobiota bacterium
AAAACTCGTGCCGTTAGAATCACATTTCACCCACGGATTCAGCGGAAGAGGCAAATAAATAAAGGTATCATCTCAATGTGCCGCTTTGGGTTTAATGAGGTAGTTCCATTCACCATGGAATTTATTGCGTTCCACATTGACGAGCTTCATTTCCTCATCCGTGACCCTGCGCCCTGTTGCATATTTCCGGCGATCTAACTTGCAGGTGACTTTTAATCCCTTTGCCGTGGTCGTCCTGGCTATGAGGTTAACGATGGTTTCATAATCCAGCAATGGTTGCCCGCGCCAATTTGAAGATATGAATGAGAAGAGCCGGTGTTCGATCTTGTTCCATTTGCTGGTGCCGGGTGGGAAGTGGCTTACTGAAATACAGAGGCCGGTTTCGTCGGCTAATTTCTGCAACTCTAATTTCCAAAGACGTAATCGCGATCCGTTGCTCCCGCCACCGTCAGCTGTGATCAATATCGCTGCCGCCTTTGGATATAGCCGCCTGCCTTCAAAGCGCCACCACCCCCGAATCGAAGCCACGGCAAAGGCTCCAGTATCATAATCCGTTCCCACATTGACGTAGCCAGCGTTGCGGCCGAGATCGTAAATGCCATAGGGATAGGCGCGGGGAACCTCGGGACCGGGAAAATCATGTCCTTGGACCTTGATCGGCTGTTTCTTCGGCTGCCATTGCTGTCCGGCATTGTCGTAGTTGCCAACGAGTTCCTTCTTTTTCGTGTCCACGGAAATCACCGGGACACCTTTCGATAGACATGTCTTCACTGCGGCATTGATGTGGCGGAACTGTGCGTCCCTGTCGGGATGATCCGCTCCCTCCTGCGTCTTGCGATTGCTCTGGAGGCTGTAGTCCAGATCATGAAGAATTTGTGCGACCTTGGTGTGGCTGATTGGATGTTTTTTCTTGGAAAGCTGCTTGGCAATCGTCCGCGTGCTTTTGCATATCCATCGAAGAGGCGACTCTGGATCACCGAGGCTTACTCGACACCGCCACAGTATCAGGCCACAGACAAATAATAGAAACTGTGTTACGGGGTCGGCGATGGCGTGAAGGGTCAAAGTCGAAATGACCAGTGCAGTGTGGGAAATTGGAGTCAGGGAAATCAGGGTTACTTCCGGCACTTTCAGCCGATATTCTAACGGGAAGCACCCTTGATAGGCACCTCGCAGAATGTGAGCGCGGCGATGCCGTTCTTGCCGTAGAGCAGGGTCTTGGGGTCCCACTTCTTGTCGGTCAGGTAAGTGATGGTTTTGGCGGTGGCGGGAGCGGTCAGCTTGAGGGTGAGCACATTGCCGGAAGTTGCGCCAGAGGCAATCTTGCCCGACTCCCCATCCAGATAGAAGTGGCTGGCAAGCGCGTCGATCCAGGCCACCGGTTGATCGAACTCCAGCGCGATTTCGTCCTTGCTGGCGCTGGTATAACTCGCCCACCTGAGGTCGGCGGAGGTGACCGGCTGGGTGAAGACCTTGCCATAATTGTCCCGCTCTAACAAAGGAACCATAGCCAGGCCCATTTTCTCGTAGTCGGCGGTTTTGAAATGGCAACTGGCACCGCTGGGGATGTCGAGGGTGGGCATGACGCTGAGGTTGGAATAGAGGCGCGACAGGCGGCGCTGGACATCGCGCAGCAGGTCGCTGTGCCGGTTGCCACCCTGGGAGCAGGCGTTAGGCCAGATTTGAAATAGATAGTAATGCCGGATGTTAGGGTAGTCCTGTTTCCAGGCAGCGGTCAAATCCAGCCAATACTGCTGATATATCTCGCAGCCATAGCAATTGTCCGGGCCATCAAACCCCTGATCGGCTTCACCCTGGTGCCAGAGCACCCCGCGAATGCCATGGGTGAGCTTGGCCGCGATCACCCGCTGCTTGAGATTGCTGTAGATCGGGCGCTCTTTGTTAGGTTGGCCGGCATTTCTCACATGATCCGGCATGTGTTCATCGATGCGGGTGCCACCGACAGCCCCATTGAGAATGCAGATGGGAATTTTCTGGTCCTCGACCAGCTTCTTGGCCATGGCCATGCCCCACGCACTGATGAAATGAATGCGGTCGGGGGATGTTGGCGTCAGCCGTTCCACCACGGCATTGCCCCAGCCACCGGCGGTCGGATCGCCACCGACCTCGCCATTACCGCCAAAGCTGCGGATCCACGGGCTGTTGGTGCGGGTTAGATCCTGGCGTTTGTCGGTATTCTCATAATTATAGCCCACTGCATTGGATTGGCCTTGGATGATGTAGGCGTCGCCACACACCAGATTGCTGACCGTCTGTTGGACTTTCTCGGCATCACCGGTCATGGTCCCGAACTCAACCTTGTAGATGATGAGACCGGGCTTGAGCTTGACCGAAAGAGCGTAGGATTTGTCTACCCCGGGCTTCCGGCTTTCGGTGGCGACCAGCTTGTCGTTGGCATAGAGCTTGAGGAAGACGGAGTCGGCGACATCCGTTAGATTACCGTTGTAGTAGAGAGTGCCCTCGTTATTGTCATCGCGGGCAAAGAACTGGTTGTCCACGGGGGTTTCATCCTTAGCCGGGATGCGCAGCACCCACCCGTCCTTGACTGGCTCCTTGACCGTGATCTGGATGGTCTGCGTGACCGGTTGACCGCCGTTAGAGACGGTGGCCGCCACGATCAGATTGCCGCTGTTTTGCGAACGCTTGAGGATGAGCTTGCCGGAAGCCTCCGCTTTGATGACGGCCAGGCCAGACACCGTCCACTGGTACTTTAATTCGCTGGCACCCTTGGCCTGCAGCGCTGGCAGGTTGGCAATTTGCGGCACAACTTCGATAGGGTCGCGGCCATTCCACGTGGCCGGTGCCTGCAACGTGAACACTGGATCGGGAATATCTTCCTTGACGGCGACGGGAATGTTCAAGGTTTTCACTTGATCGGCAAGGACCGCCTTGAGCTGAAGAGTGAATGACGTGTCGTCCGTCACCCGACCGGCATCCAGCGTGTATGAGAACCGGTCCACCGCCGCCACTGTTTCCTGCTGGCCACGTTTGATGATCCAATAGATTTTTTGTGCGCCGCCAGCCTTGGCGACCACCGTGGCACTCTCGCCTTCTAACAGTCTAATCGATTTCGCCGAAACCTCGAAATCCGCCCCCGGCTGGACCAGCGGGCCGACCACGGTTTGCAGGGGTTTCTGGTTTTCATACTGGAGTTTCACCCAAGCGGCGGAACGCACGACCTTGGAGATACGCAGCTCGTCCATGTCGCCTTTAAACACATAACCACCCCAGCCGCCCATCCACATTTTCGCCGGACTCTTGATATCAAGCGGGTTGCTATCGGTCGTCGAGACTCCGTCAAGCCGGCCATTCACATAAAGCCGGGAGTCGCCTTTTTGATAGGTGTGGATGGCGTGAACCCATTCGGTCATGGGAATCGCGCTGTCGGCCCGCAGTCCAGCGCCCGACCCGTAACAATCCATGAACAGACGCGGCGGCTTGCCCAGGATCATCTGCACGACTGCTTTGGGTTCGCCGTTGCCCCAGCACACGATGCGATCCCCGGATTTCCCGGCCTTGAACCAAACTTCTGTGGCATGGGCGGCGGAGCCGGTCGGATAGGTGGTGATGTTGTCCCCGCAGTTGATTCCCTTGCTCGGTTCGAAATGCCGGCCCTGGCCAATCACCCCTGCCACCGGCGTGGTGCCTTGATCCTTGCCTTCGAGGGTGCCGGTCTCATCCTTCGCTGGATCGTCCAGGTGCCAGACGCTCAAGTAGCCGTTGGACTCGTTGAACACCGCCTTGCCGTTAGACTCGCTTGCAGCATCGGCCTTACCCCAGAATATGTCGATCTTCTGGTGCGCGTTGCCTCGGATGCTGGGAATCCGCACCCAGATGTTAGCAGTTGCACCCGCCGCATCCCAAGTGTCGATCTGATAGGTAAGCGCCTTGCCCGCGGCGGCGAAGCGCAGATCTCCGCCCTTGGCTTGTGCCTGCTTGAAATCGAAGGAATCCTTGTCGAGCCGCAGCAACAATGGAAAACCCTCTTCGGAGGCGGAGGCCGGCAGATTGGCCCCCTCCTGTGTTGTTAGAACATAGAACGACCCGGAATGCTGCCAGTCCGGATACAGGGCGAATGCTTGAGGCGCAAAGCAAGCGAGCAAGGCGCTGGTGACAATGAGTGCTTGTTTGATCATGGTTTTCCGAGTGGTGCGGGGATGGGTGAAAAAGTCGGGCGAATCTCCAAGGCGCTCAAGGGTGAAAGCTAGTTCATGACGGCATGTCGATCAAGACTGTATTCGCAAGTGTCTCAGTGCTGGCAGCGCGCCTACGAAGAGTGCGCCCGCTCGTAGGCGCATTCGTGAGAATGCGGTTCATCAGCCCCCGCGCTGTCACCAGCGCGCCTACGAAGAGCGCGGCGGCAGGGTGGTTTGAAATTGATAGCTTCCGGACCCCACTGCATACACCGCCGCGGCGTTCTCCATGCGCAGGAACTTGACGCCAGCGGCTTGCGCGGCAGGCTTGCCGGACTCGGTCACGCCGGCCGCATCCTTGGCCGGGACATGGACCGTGGCGGTGGTGTTGATAGGAATCGTGACCTCCAGAGTGAGCTTATCGCCGTCACGTTGCCAATTGCTGGCAATACGGCCGTGAATGGAATCGTAGCCGCACTTGACCCAGGTGAGGTCACCGACCACCGCGGGCTTGATGATGATGTGTTTGAATCCGGGGGCAGATGCGTCGGGTCGGATGCCTGCCAACCCCTGATAGAACCAGCTGCCGGGACTGGCAAAGCACGAGTGAATTTGGGAGGCGTAGCCGTTCCATTGTTCCAACAATGTGGTGGCCCCCTGCGCCAGCATGTAGCCCCATCCCGGATACGACTGCTGGTTGAAGATGGTGTAGAGCAGATCATCGCGGCCGGCTTCCTGCAGGTATTGAATGAGGAAATAGGTTCCGAGCATGCCGGTATCAAGGTGCCCTTTATTCTTATCCAGGATGATCTCCGCGAGGTTGTTCTGCACGCTGGCCACCAGATCATCAGGGATGCAACCGGTCAGCAGCGGCATCACCTGATAGGCTTGCTCATCGAGTCCATAGATCT
>JBAXOF010000299.1:0-5063 GCA_037133375.1 Verrucomicrobiota bacterium
CCCGCATGAACGTCGGACAGGTGCTCGAAACCCACCTCGGCGTCGCCGCCAAGGCCCTCGGCTTCAAGGTGGCCACTCCCATTTTCGACGGCATCAAGGAGGAGGTCATCTGGGACTTCATGTCTGAGGCCAAAAAAGTCGATGGCATTAACATCATCGGTGATGCCGGCAAGGCCCGCCCACGCAAACCCGGCGAACCGGAAAGCCGCGGCTACACCTGGATCGGTGATGGCAAGGACGGCACCACCGGCGGTAAATCCACCCTTTACGATGGACGCACCGGCGAAGCCTTCCACAACCCGGTGGTCGTCGGCATGATCTATATCCTCAAACTCGGCCACTTGGTTGCCGACAAGATCCATGCCCGCGCCGTCGGTCCCTACTCGCTGGTGACCCAGCAACCATTGGGCGGTAAGGCCCAGTATGGTGGCCAGCGCTTCGGGGAAATGGAAGTGTGGGCATTGGAAGCCTACGGCGCCGCCTACACCCTGCAGGAGTTGCTCACCGTCAAGTCCGACGATGTGTTAGGCCGCACCCGCATTTACGAGGCCATCGTCAAAGGTGACAATAACCTCGAGGCCGGCACCCCGGAATCCTTCAACGTCCTCATCAAGGAAATGCAATCCCTCGGTCTCGACGTGCGTCCCGGCCGCAAGGGCTCCACGCATGGCTCCGGCATGACCGGCGGCTTGGATGATTATTCCTTGGATGATCTCACCCTTTAATCCGAGCCCGCGAACCCCAATCCCGATCCTAACAAATTTGTTTCTATTATGAGTGTTGACACCAACCTTCGCGAACTCTTCGGCGTGGATGAACGCCCGGAAGCCTTTGATCAGGTTTCCATCACCGTGGCCTCCCCGGAAATCATCCGGTCCTGGTCCAAGGGTGAAGTGAAAAACCCCGAAACCATCAACTACCGGACGTTCAAACCGGAAAAGGGCGGCCTCTTCTGCGAGCGCATCTTCGGGCCCACCCGTGACTGGGAGTGCGCCTGCGGCAAATTCAAGCGCATCAAACACAAGGGCGTCATCTGTGACCGCTGCGGCGTTGAGGTGACCCTCAGCCGCGTGCGCCGCGAGCGCATGGGCCATATCGAACTGGCCGTGCCCGTGTCACATATCTGGTTCTATAAGTGCATGCCATCGCGCATCGGCCTGCTGCTCGACATCAGTGCCCGCCAGTTAGAGCGCGTTATTTACTACGAGGATTACATCGTCACCGAGGCGGGCAACACCGCCCTCGAACTTGGCCAGCTTCTAACTGAAGCAGAACTGCGTGAGGCGGAAGACACCTATGGCGACGGATCGTTCCGCGCCGGCATGGGTGCCGAGGCCTTGCAGGATTTGCTCAAGCAAGTGGATCTCGTCGCGCTGGGCAAGGTGCTGGAGGAGGATTTGGCCACCACCAAGTCCAAGCAGAACCGCAAGAAATTCGCCAAGCGACTCAAGATCACCCAAGGGTTTGCCGCATCCAAGTCCCGTCCGGAATGGATGATTCAAACGGTGCTGCCGGTCATTCCGCCGGACCTGCGCCCGCTGGTGCCATTGGAAGGCGGACGCTTCGCCACTTCGGACCTCAACGACCTCTATCGCCGCGTCATCAACCGCAACAACCGTCTCAAAAACCTGCTCCTGCTCAAAACTCCGGAGGTCATCATCCGTAACGAAAAGCGCATGTTGCAAGAGGCTGTTGACGCGCTCTTCGACAATGGCCGCCATGGCCGCGCCGTCACCGGTGCCGGCAACCGCCCGCTCAAATCCCTCAGCGATATGCTCAAGGGCAAGGGCGGCCGCTTCCGTCAGAATCTGCTAGGCAAACGCGTCGACTACTCGGGCCGCTCGGTCATTGTCGTCGGTCCCGACCTCAAGCTCGGTCAGTGCGGTCTGCCCAAGAAGATGGCACTCACCCTGTTTGAGCCCTTCATTATCCGCCGTCTCAAGGAGCTTGGCTATTGCCACACCGTGCGCTCGGCCAAAAAAATGATCGACCGGAAAACCACCGAAGTCTGGGACATTTTGGCCGAAGTCACCAAGGGTCATCCCATTCTGCTCAACCGCGCTCCCACGCTGCATCGCCTTTCCATCCAAGCGTTCGAGCCCAAGCTTATCGAAGGTGAGGCCATCCGCGTCCATCCGCTGGTGTGCACCGCCTACAATGCGGACTTCGACGGCGACCAGATGGCCGTGCACGTTCCGCTTTCCGTGGAAGCCCAGTTGGAGTGCCGCCAGCTCATGCTCGCGCCTAACAACATTTTCTCGCCGGCCTCGGGTCGCCCTATCACGGTGCCCTCGCAGGACATCATTCTTGGCACCTACTATCTGACGTGGGCACCCGTGCGCACGCAGAAAGACCGCGAAAAACAGGAACATCTGCCGTTGTTCGAAAATGCCTCGGAAGTGGAGTTTGCCATCGCGTCACGCAAGATCGAATACCATTGCTGGATCCGCATCCGCAACCCCGACTTCGGTCGCGACACCCGCCTTGGCGACAAGGAGAGCAAGGTCATCGAGACCACGCCGGGACGGGTCCGCTTCAACGAAATCTGGCCCCCCGGCCTCGGCTTCGTCAACTACAACGTCGGCAAAAAACAGATCGGTGAAATCATCTGGCGCTGCTATCAGGCATCCGGCCAGAAGAAGACCGTCGAAACCCTCGATGAACTCAAGACCCTCGGCTTCAAGGAAGCGACCCGCTCCGGCACTTCCATCGGGATTGTGGACATGGTCATTCCCGAGGAGAAAAAGGAGGTCATTGCCAAGGCCTACGAGGACGTCGATAAAGTTACCAAACAATATCGCAACGGCGTCATCACCGATGGTGAACGCTATCAGAAAGTCGTCGATGTTTGGACTCACGCCACGGACACCATTGCCAACGCCCTCTATCGCAAGATCGAGCATAACGATGGCAAGGCCAAGGCAAGTCCCTTGTTCATGATGGTCGATTCCGGCGCGCGCGGTAACAAGAGCCAGATCAAACAGCTCGGTGGCATGCGCGGCCTCATGGCCAAGCCGTCCGGTGAAATTATCGAGCGCCCCATCATTTCAAACTTCCGTGAGGGTCTGTCAGTGTTGGAATACTTCATTTCCACTCACGGTGCCCGCAAAGGGTTGTCCGATACCGCGCTCAAGACGGCTGACTCCGGCTACATGACACGCAAGCTCGTCGATGTGGCTCAGGACGTCATTATCACCCGTCAGGATTGCGGCACTGCCAATGGCATCACCGTCGCCGCTATCGTCGATGGTGATGAGGAGGCCGCCTCGCTGTCCACTCGTATCTATGGCCGCGTTTCATGCGAGCAGATCAAGGATCCCGTTACCGGTGATATCATCGTTGAGGTGGATGACATCGTCGACGAAGTCCAAGCCACAGCCATTGAGCGCATCGGTTGCCTGAAACTCAAGATCCGCTCGGTGCTCACCTGCGAATCGGATCGCGGTTGTTGTGCCAACTGTTATGGTCTGAATTTGGCCACCAGCAAGCCCGTCAAGATCGGTGAAGCTGTCGGCATCATCGCCGCCCAATCCATCGGCGAGCCCGGCACTCAGCTCACCATGCGTACCTTCCACGTCGGCGGGGTCGCTGCCGCGACGTTCAAACAACCTATCATCAAGGTGAAGCACGCCGGCCAATTGGTCTATAAAGGCATGCGCACCGTGCAATCCGCCGACGGCCATTGGGTCGTGCTCAATAAGAACGGCACCATCTCCATCCGCGGCAAGGACGGCCTCGAGCTGGAAAGTCATAACATCGTCATCGGCTCGTTTATCTCCGTCAAGGACGGCGAGGATGTCAAGAAGGGCGATACCGTCGTCACCTGGGATCCCTACAACGTGCCGATTCTAACTGAAAAGGCGGGCCGCGTCGAACTCCGCGACATGATCTCGGGTATCACCGTCGCCAACGAAACCGATAAGGAAACCGGTAAGAAGGGCGTCGTCGTCACCGAGCACAAGGAAGACCTCCATCCGCAGGTGGTCATCGTCGATGAAGTCACCAAGGAAATCAAAGCCAGTTACTCCATCCCCGTCGGTGCCCATCTTTCCGTCAAGGAAGGCGAAATCGTCCACGGCGGCATTCAGCTTGCCAAGACGCCGCGCAAGGTGGCTCGTACCAAGGACATCACCGGCGGTCTGCCCCGCGTGGCAGAACTCTTCGAGGCCCGCAAGCCCAAGGACTCGTGCGTCATCGCCAAGATCGACGGCGAGATATCCTTCGGGTCCAATGTCCGCGGCAAGAAGAAGGTTGTTATTACGGATTCCACCACGGGTGAGCAAGTCGATCATCTCGTCCCCATGGGTAAGCACATCGTCGTCACCGATGGCGACCAGGTCAAACGCGGCGATCAGATCACCGAAGGTCCGGTATCTCCGGAAGATTTGTTAGAAGCTTGCGGAGCCCAGGAACTTCAGGAGCACTTGGTCAATGAGGTGCAATCCGTTTATCGCGTCCAAGGCGTGGAAATCAATGACAAGCACATCGAGGTCATTGTCAGGCAGATGCTGCGCAAGGTGAAAATCACCGACCCGGGCGATGCCGACCAATACCTGTGGGGCGATCAAGTGGACCGTTCCACCTTCAAGCGCGTCAATGCCGAGATCATCGCCAACGGCGGCAAACCCGCCGAGGGCGAACCGGTCCTGCTGGGCATCACCAAGGCATCCTTGGAAACCGACTCATTCATCTCCGCCGCTTCCTTCCAGGACACCACCCGGGTCCTCACCGAAGCCGCTACCCTGGGCAAGGTCGATTACCTGACAGGCTTCAAGGAGAACGTCATCATGGGCCATCTCATTCCGGCCGGTTCCGGTTTCCACTGCCACCGCGAAGCCGAATTCGAATTCACCGTCGAAGAGCCCGAGCCCATTATCATTCCCAAGGAAATCTTCGACGAGGATGAAAACTCCAGCAATATCTGAGTCGACCCACTCTTGGTAGGCGCGCTGGTGACAGCGCGGGGGCTGATGGACCGCATTCTCACGAATGCGCCTACGAGCTGCCGCACTCTTGGTAGGCGCGCTGGTGACAGCGCGGGGGCTGATGGACCGCATTCTCAC
>JBAXOF010000300.1:0-5024 GCA_037133375.1 Verrucomicrobiota bacterium
CTGGCAAGTGAGGCGGGAGGGGTCCGCCCAACGAAAAACCGCTGCTTGCCTGCGGCGATTGGCACAACCAAAGTTAGACGGGAAATTCTAGCGATTTGACGGCAAGGTTGGCGGAGTTGAAAAATTCCCAACATGGACCGTTTCTGAATCTGGCAATCTCGCTCTCGCTGGTCGCCAGTTCATAAATTTTCTGGTCACTGGCGGCTTGGATTCTTGCGCTATCGGTCGCGGCCTCGGCTAGCTGTGCCTGTGTGTGTTCCACTCCGAAGAATTTTCTGGCGGCAGCGGTGTATCGGTCGGCCATCTTCGTGAAATATCCGGTCGATGACTTCGAGCGGTTGGCGCGTTCGGCTTCGAGCAAGGCGGCGATTTCCTCGCAATCCGCAACGCATAGCGCGTCGAGTAACGCCACCTCGCGATGCTCCAGGGCGAAGCGGTCAAACTCGGCTAGGCGAGCGGATAGGGCGGCGTGCCGGGCCTGCGAGGCGGCGAGCTGGTCAATGGTTGTCGGGTCAAGCGATGTTTCAAGTTGCGCGATGGTGGCGGCCTCGGCGGCGATTCCATCGGTGATGGCTTGGCGATAGGTGCCGGGCCGGGCGCGTTCGGTGGCGATGGCGGCGGCAAGGGCGGATAGGCTGGCGTATTTGAGTGACATATTGTTTTGATTGTTATTTGTTAGGCAAGCTGTTATCATGTTGAGAATTTCAAAGCGCGTGCGCTCACTTGGCATTGTTTCCCGCAAGTGCTGCAATCGCTGCGGCACGGTCGAATCTAACGACCTTACCGGCGCTGATTACGGTCGGGATTTTTCCCCGGCGAATCCAATTGCGGACGGTCTGCCCGGTGACGTTCGCGAACTTCGCGAAGCTCTGGGGGCAGTCTAACTTTGGTTCCAACGATTGCGTTGGTGCGGGCGCGCTTTGCATTAGAAGCGCAGATTCCCCCATTTTCCCTTTTTTCCCTACGGCATTAAACTAGGGTTTTGTGCCGCTTTTTTCACCGCTTCATTCCAGCATGAAAAGTCCGCTTTCATCCCATAGACGAAGCCAGCCCTTTGTGTCGGTGGCTTCCGGCACGACCTTGTAAATGCTGCGTCTGGCGAGAATGTATTTTTTCAAACGTGAGCGGGTCGGCTCAAATCCGTTTTCTTCGATGAACATACTATAAGCGTAGTAAACGTAGCTGTTTGGGGGAGGGGGGTTTTCGGATTCCTTTTTCAATGTCAAAACACGTTTGAAAAATGCCCCGGCTTCTTCCGCCGTCCCGTGTGCAAGTATTTCAACCAGTATTTGACCGGCGGTTGTCTTTTCGGCCTCACTTCCCCGGTTGAGAATGACCGGCGCGAAAAGGCGCGATAGCGGCTCACTGTTTTTCGGGTCAACGTGCAAGCTGTCCAGCGTGACTTGGCGGCGGAAGCTGTCGCAATCCGCGGCCGCTTCCGGCGATAGCGGCGGCGGGTCGGGCGGCAAGGGGTGGCCTATAACGGCTTCAATGAATTTCCGCATTTCGTCCGACAATGGTTTGCCGGGGGCACCGGGAGTTGTCCGGTTGTCGGGAGTTTCGAGGCGGATTCTTTTAGGGCGTGCCATGATGTTTGTGCGGTTGGTCTAACGGGATTCAAGCAATTTTGAGCGTCGGGATTTTCACACCTGCGGGTGCCAGTTGGAAAAATGCCAGTGCCTCTTTTTTGCTGACTCTGCCGACATAGTGCTGTTTCAACATCTTCCCGCCTTCAACGTGTCCAAACTCAAATTCAAGCGCGTCAATCGACACGCCGGACGCGACGGCATAACTGGCGTGCGCGTGCCTCAAACCATTCTGCGGCCACTTACCCCTTGTCGGTGCTGGCGGGTCTTTCAGCATTTCGGCTGCCAAGTCCCACCCGGCTGCCCGGCGGCAGGCACGGTCAATTCTAGGCCAGTTGGCGAGCGCCTCAAACGGGTAGTGTTCAAGCCATGCCTTCAATGTTGGCGATGGGGTAACGTGACGCCTGCGGCCTTTTTTCGTGATTTCCGCGCCAAGCTCTATTCCCTCGGACGAAACGTCTTTGGCTTCAAGTCGCCGCATTTCCTCCACCCTCACCCCGGCAAAAAGTTGGATGGCATAATACGGCACCGCCTGCGGAAAATGTTTGATGGTGGCATCAAGCAGCGCCTTCGCCTCTGCCACCGTCAAGAAACCGATTTCAGTATCGGTGCCGCCTTTCGGGAGTTCCACCCCGGCGAACACTTCCGCCTTGCACCAAGCGCGCTTGGCCGCAAAGTGCCACAGTGCCTTTCCAATGCGCAGGTGACTCGCTACGGCGCTTGCGCGGCTGCCAGCGGGTGCCAGTGTCTCTTGAAGGTCGGAAGCGGTCACAGTGGAAAGCAGGCGGCTACCAAGCGCGTTTTTCAGTATAGTCGCAGTCAGGCGATAGTTGAGAACGGTTTTGGGCCTGAGTCCCTCACAAGCCTTTAGCCATGCGTCGGCGGCCTCATCCAGCGGACAACTCGCGGTTTCCCGCTTCCGCATGGCTGCGACGATCCTTGCGGCTTCAATCAAGGTGGTGCCCCATGGTTCAAGCAGGTTGGCGGCGGCAACGGCCATCTCTGCCAATCCCGGCGTAATCGACTGCGAGTTACTGCCGTAAAGCTCGCGATCCTCTTTCAGCTTTGCGGCGGCGAGTAGCGCGGAAGCCTGGGTCTTGTAAAAATGCCGTTCGCGCTTGCCGGTGGCGGCATACTTGCCGGGCACGTTCAACACCCACGCCTTGCCTTGTTTGACTGGTCTGAATTTCGTTTGCCTTGCCATGCGCAAAAGGTGGCATCACTGCCCCTATAGTCAAGACAATCGTGCAAATAAGGCAAAGTTGGCAAAGTCATGCCTTGAAAGCACAAGCATTCGTTGAAAGTCAATCCCATCCACCATGGGACTGACGGGAGGGCTTGATGGGTCACGCGGCGATGGCCGGGGCTGTGGCCAAGGCTTGTGCTGCGGCCTGCTCAGCCCCAACTTCCGGCGCGTCCTCCCCGGTGCAACGGCACGGCATGATGACACAGAAGGGGCCTGGTTGGCCAGTTGGTGTGCTGGTTGTCATGCCGGGACTCATCCCGTCGATCAGGCGCAGGGTGGGGCCGATGGCGAGGGCGTCCGCCAGATACCCCGGCGCAAACGCAATCACCGGTGGTTTTCCCTCCCCTGATATGCTGACCGGAACATGGATGTGCGAGTCAGTCTCATTGGAATCCCTGAGCGTCAGCGTGAGGTAGCCTGGCTTCTCCCAGGTCAGCCGCACGGAGTTTTGATGGCGGCCTATGCCACCCTTGCCGTCCAACGACCGCAGCCACGAGATGAGCGCGGGCCGGTGGGTTTCAGGGATGGTGGCGTCCGCCAGAAACTCGTGCGGGATCACCTGCCGGTAATTCGGGTATTGGCCTTCGATGGTTCTGGCAATGAGCGTGTGCGGCCCGGAACGGAACTGGACGTGTGACCCTTGTCCGTACTCGGGTTGTTGGATCGCGGCATCACGGGCGGTGAAGTCCGGGAAGCCCAGCACATGGACCGCGGCGTTGGGCAGGATGAACTCCCGCACGGTGACACGCGCAGGGGCTCCTGCCAGTTGCCGGCCATTGGTGGCGATCAGCGTGCCGCCATCGTCCGGCGAGAACAACACGCCGTTGATGACGTAGCGGGTGGCATCGGTGGAAGCACAGCCCGCCACCGTCTGGAGGGCGGCGAACGTTTCCTTGGGCACGGTGGTGATGTGACCTTGGATGGTTGGACGCTCCGGGAAGCCGGAGGCGGGTTCGGGTTGATAGACGGTTTCCACCGGCATCCTGCCACAGGTGACGGTGAGCTTGAGGACGGGTTTGTTGGGATCGGATGTGGACGGGCACTCGAATTGCACGCTGCTGCCTTGGTCGCCCCTGGCTGCGGCTGCGAGAGCGGCGGCGGGGATGAGGAAGCGCGTGCTGTCGGATGGGAACAGGTTGATGGTGGCGGGAAGCCGGGTTTCCAGCCAGTGGTCGAGATCGGTGATGGCCAGGGTGAGCCCGGCGGCATCGATGGTGGCGAGCACATGGGTGAGAACCGGCAACTTGAGCCGCTCGACGTGGATCCGGGTGAGGAGCTTGCGGGCGGCCTTGATGGCGGAGGCGGGGATGGTGATGTTCATGAATGTTGAATTTTGGATGTTTGATTTTGGATTGGGGGGATGTCAAAAGTCTGAAGGGCGAAGGTCTGAAAGCCGGAGATGCCGGAGGAAGACGGACGCGGCGTGTGCAGCGGGATTTCGATGTGGAGGACGTTGTCCTTGATGGTGGTTTTCATGGGGTGAATGAGGTTGGGGGTTGTTTATCACTCCCACGGTGTCAGCTCGCCGTTGGCGGAGCGGAACTCATAGGTGTGGGTGACAAGGCTGCGGTAGCCGATGGTGCCGCCGACCTGGGTCTCGGTCGTGCCGTCCGGGCGTGGCACCCAGAAGATTTCAACGCGGCCCTCACAGCCCTCCTCGTCGGCCCAGCCGGGGTGGCGGACTTCGAGCAGGGACAGGAGGGCACCATTGAGCAGTCTGCCGATGGGCATCTTGACGCCAATGCGCAGATGCGGGAGGAGATGGCCGTAGGCAAATCGCCGCTCCTTGGGACGCAAAGGGAAAATTCGAGGATTGCCAACGCAGTGCAAAACCCTAGTGTCTGCGGTCATCCAGTGGCTTTCCCCAAGCCGATGGCCGACTCCGCAGCCAGCCCCTATGCCGCCCTACCGCTCCTCCCGCCCATGAACCTGTTCCGCAAGAAGCCCATCGAAGTCATCGTCGCCTCCGCCGACGCCACCGAGGCGTTTTACGACACCCCGACGCTGAAACGCTCACTCAACGCGTTCCAACTCGTCACGTTAGGCATCGGCGTGGTGATCGGTGCGGGCCTCTTCTCACTGACCGGCAAGGTGGCGGCGGACAACGCCGGGGCCGGCGTGGTGTTTTCGTTCGTGGTCAGCGGCATTGCCTGTGCCTTTGCGGGCTTGTGTTACGCGGAGTTTGCCTCGGC
>JBAXOF010000301.1:0-4997 GCA_037133375.1 Verrucomicrobiota bacterium
TGGACGGATGCATCGCCTCGATGGTGACACTGCTCTTGGCGTCGACGATCGCCAGTTTGCGGCCGGCGATTTCATCATTCCATGCCAGAATCCGCAGCGGGGTGGCATGGAGCGCTTGGCTCAGCAACAGCGTGGTGATAATCATCGCACACAGGCGGACATACGGGGAGGGGGCTAACAGCGGATACTTCATGTCAGGATGATTTTCAAAGACCCACCTCGGATGGGGCAAGGTAACGGAACGCCACGATCGAAAACCTTCTGCCAAACAACAGGTTGGTTGCATTCAGACTCGCGATGGTCGTGTGTGCCGGATTGCTGGCATCGACAAACTCCGGGATGCGCTGCACCACCGCCTCACACCATGCCGTGGCAACCACCTTGCCTGATGCATCCTTTGTCTCGCCATAGCCACGGATGGTGAACGTGTCGGAACGGAGGGTCATCACCGGCGCGATGGATTGGAGCACGTCCGCTTGGGTCAGATAGCCGGGAATGCCGACACCTGTGTTGCTAGGAACAATGTTGGCTTTGCTGTCGGCCGGATAGCCGGCGGTGTCAAAGGTGTCATACAGCGCGGCTTTGTTGACTGCCGCGTCATCGATGGCCGTCTGAATGGCCCCTTTCAAGCCCAGGGTGGAGGTGTCAACACGCCGGTTGACAAATTCCGCGAGGGAGAGGAAGGGACCGCGTTTTTTAATTTGCAGCACAAGCTTTTTGGCGAGGTCGGCCACCTGAGAATCGGATAGAGAGCGGAAGCCCTGCCAGCGGTTGTTTTCGGTGCCGACGGGGTTGCGTAACCGGGGGTATGGGGTATTGCCCGTGGCGGCGGCTTTGTTCACGGGCTTGGCCGCGGTCTTCGGGTTGTCGATGATATCGAACGCAACGTCCCGCATTCCGCTGAGGAAGGCGGTCCAGGCTTTCTCGCTCGTGGAGTTGATATTGAAGGCCCCATCGACCTGGAGGTGCGCGGCAATCTGCAGGCAGCCCTGGGGGCTGAGCAGATCCGTCTTGAGGGTGTCCGCCGTGACGTTGCCGGAGTGGAACCGCATGCGCGGGTTGCGCAGTGGGTTGTTAGCCGGATCTTCAATGAATTTTTGCAGGGTTGTCTTGAAATCCTGATTGACCACGGCGATGTCTTTGTCCCAGACGGATGGGCTGCCCGTGATCGTGCCCGGTTGCAGCTTGGGCGCGGCACCACTGAAGAAGAATGAATCCCAGAGTGTCTCGTTGGCCAGATACGAGTAGTCGTAAACCGGCATTTCGGCGCGGGTGTATTGCGCTGCGGCGCCTGGGATGCTCACCGTTTCGGTGGGCATTTTATCCGCCACCTTTTCCCGCTTGAGGTAGGCGCTGGCCCAACTGTTGGCAAACTGGTTGGCCGTGGAATAGGAAGTGCCGGCAAAATCCGCGTGCTGCAGGGCAGCCAGCGAGAGCAGCGGCGCACGCGGGACATCGAAAAACGCAAGGTGAGTGACGCCGCTGCCAGAACTGTTAGTGGCGCCATAGTAGGCGTTTCTGCCCGCATTCGCGGTCTGGATGACCTGGTTGAAGCTGGAGAGCTGGGTCATCCGGGTTTCATAGTGAGGACCGGCGTAGAAACTCCCCGTGGTTAGATAGCGGTTGACATGCGCCTGGCGCGGATTGGTCGTATAGACCAGGTCCGCCTTGCGGTAGGCGGCGGCATCGCTTGCGACACGGTGATAGGTCTCGAACATGCCAAATGGCTGTCGGATCGCGGGGTTGGACACCTCGGCAAACGACATCTGGCTGGAGTTCAGGGTCTCCGTGGCACCAGAGTTGATGAAGTTGACGGTCTGCACGTCGGTCACCGCCTGACCGCGATCGGCGTCACCCGGGTCCGTCAACTTGGCGCGGGTGGCATCTTCCAGGCCGATGCCGAATGGATAGGTACCGTTGGCGGTGAAGGACATCTGGACGGATTCCGCGGGGGCCAGCACCCGTGTGCTGCCGTAATTGAAGACTGCATTGCGCATGGGAATAGCGAAACCGCCCCGCAGCGAGAGTTGGTCCACGCTGTCCACCGGGCGCAGATAGAGGGTGCGATTACGGATCGACTCAGCGATCAAGAGTTCCTTGGCCACCGGGCTGGCAGGCGCGAACACGCGCACCTCACCCGGTTGGAAACGGATGGATTTGCCGGTAACGGCGGTGCCGGTGCCGTTGGGCGTGATGGAAAAAAAGAAATAGGGATTGACCGATCGGCCGTGGCTAACCGAAACAAATTGCTTGGTGAGCAAACTCGCCATGTGAAAGCCAGCCGAGCCCGTTTGCTTGCCGTCCTGATAGAACGTCCAGTTCGGATACTGGGCCGCGTCCATCCATTGATACAAGACCGCGCCTTCAATTTCCAAGGCGACGTTGTAGGGATTCCAGAGAGTCACAATGGGCGTTAGAATGAGCCGGATTTCGTTCTGGGTGGCCGACTCCGCGGAAAGCCCCATGCTCAGAACAAACAGCATGCGGTCGAGCACCGGTCGGTAGCTGGTCTGGGATTTTTTAGCGGGAGGCGTGGCACAAAGACTGACATACTGACCGTTGGTAGGCACGGGCTGTTTGAGTGCCACATGATCCATCCCGCGCTCGAAAACAGTTGGTCCATCGGCCGTGCTGTAGAGATGGTAAGGGGTGCGATAGAACGAGCGCAGGGCGGTGAAGGTGGGCACGACGGCGGCAGGAAATTCATAGACCGTGTTGGCCGGGGAGAAATTCAGATCCACATGCACGCTGCCGGAATCGGTTAGCGGCTTGAACAGGGGGCGTTCGCCCTTATAGCTGGGCGGCGTGGTGACCTTCGGAAAATTCACGGCGCGGAAAGGATTTTTGAAGCCCCCCCACTTGTCTTTGAGAAAATCCGCATCCGTCATTTCAAAGCCAAGACTGAGGTCGGTCTTGAGGCCACCGTTGACGCTGTCGGTCAGCAAACCGAACCCGTTCGCGGTGAAGTGGGCACCTTCCGGAATGGCGGGCCGGGCTTTCCATAGCGCGGTGTCGATTTGGGCCTGGCCCATACTGAGCACGCGGCAGGCACGCTGGTTCCAATCCGCAGTGGGTTGCTTGAAGCTATCGGACTTGGCCACGGACGGTCGTGGCTGGACATGCAGATCCACGTTGGCAAGGCGTTGGGCGAGTTCCGGTCCGCCCACGTTGATTTTGGCCTTGGTGGCGTCCTGCACGATGGCCCACGCCAGCGCCCCCTTATAGCGCGCCCCATTGTCGACATCCAATGAGGATCCGGACTGGAGAAAGCCATCGGACTTTACCGTGAACAAATCGACCGGCTTGGCCAACATGCCGGTCTTGACCCAGTTGACCGAGGTCAGGTCGCGCGAGTCGCAACCGCAGGCGAGCCAAGTGACGAATTGTTGGGATTTCTTGGTGTAATCCGGCGCGTTGGCCGTGGGGTTATCCGCGAGTTTGGGCGACCATGACTTCCAGACGCCGACGGCATACGGATGCTTCGCACCATCGAGGAATGCGCCGTCCACCGTGATCCTGCGATCATCTCCCGCTGCCTTCTGCAGCTCATTCAAGGCCAGCATGAGGGCGAGGCGGGCATTGGCGCGGGCGTTGGCCATGGCCTCGCCTTGGGTTGAGGAGCGCAGGGCCACACTCGAGAGCGACAACAACCCGACCGCCAACAAGGTCAGCAGAATCATCAGACTAAGCGTGACCACCAAGGCAAAGCCGCGGTTTCGCCTGCAGTTAGGCAGGGGAGTCGGGTGCGCGGGGTGCCGGGGGGTCATCAGCATACTCTGTGGGCGGTATCTTGTAGCCACACTGGTAAAGTGTAAACCTTAAGATTTTCACCTGATCTCAGTGATGTGGATATTGCGGAAGAGGCATTGGCCACCGCCGGCAACTTCCGCCTGCAAGCAGATGAAACTCTCCTTGGGTCCTTCGAGACCATCGGCTTTCCATGCCGGCTTGCCATTCATTTCCAATTCGACCGTGGTGCCACGCACAGTGAGTTTGAATGAGTTCCATTCACCGTTCTTGAAGAGTCCTTGGCTTTTGGCCCCTTTGAGGCCATCGACGTTGCCCTCGTCACCTTTCCTGAGGTTTGCCTGATAGCGGTTTGGCCACGGCGAGTTTGCTGGGATGGCGTCATAATGGAAGTAAACTCCGCTGTCCCAGTTGTCGCCTTTGAGGGATTTCCAATCGAACTCAAGCACGAAGTCTCCATACTTCTTTTGGGTCTGGACCACTCCGTTGCCCTCCTTGATGAGAATGCAACCGTCTTGCACGACCGCTTCGCATTGGATCACGTCCCATGCATCAAGCGCTTTGCCGTCAAACAACGAAACCCGCTTGGCGTCTTCCGCCGCAAGCACCGGGATTGAGAGAGCACACAAAAGCGCCGCACAACAGCAGATAAGGTTGGTATTCATAGGGGCTCTTTCCCTACCCCAAACTGGCAAACCGGTCAAGGAATTTGCCCAGCCTGCAAGTGAAGGGCGCTGCGAACGCGGGCTGGGGGAACGAAAATTGCGCAGAAAATTGCGCTTGCGGCGGCCCCCCCCATGTTATCAATGGCGCGGCGATATGGATTCCCCTTCGATTTTCAAGGATTTGTGCCGCCCTCTCCTTCGCCGGCTTAGCTCAGTGGTAGAGCAGCTGATTTGTAATCAGTGGCGATTGCTTGAAATTCGCTTTATCTACAATGGAAATTAGGCGCTGGTAGCAGGTGATGGTAGCAGAGTGAATGTTAGACCGGGGCAAAGTTGAGCAGAAATCATTCGGCCACGCCCTGGGCATTCGGGGCGGCAGGGCGTGAGAGACGCGCTTCCATCGCGCTCAGATCGGCCGCCAGCTTGCGGTCCACGTAGGGTAGGGCGGATCGGCCCGGTCCGCCGACGTAGCGGCGATCACGCCGTCTCTATCGTAGCTGCGTGCCTCCGGCCGCAGTCCGTAGCTGCGCGCCTCCGGCCGCAGTCCGTAGCTGCGCGCCTCCGGCCGCAGTCCGTAGCTGCGCG
>JBAXOF010000302.1:0-4972 GCA_037133375.1 Verrucomicrobiota bacterium
CGCCGCACCCGCCGTATCCGAACCGCTCTATGAGGCGTTCTGCGCCGCCATGGAAACGGAACTCGGCAAGCCCATCAGCCGCGGGATTTTCGGCGCGGATATGCAAGTGGCGCTCATCAACGACGGACCCGTGACGGTGTGGATCGACACCCGCCAGCGCGAGTGAATCGAGCGAAAGGACGCATTCACCAGTGCCTCCCGCGACCATCGCGTGTCCGATCGGACTGCGGATGGTCGCGGCGGGGTGAGGTTTAGGCGGTGCGGGTTACGCAACGACACGCATTTTCTTGCCAGCGGTGAAACCTGCGACTAGCCTGCCGCCGCCGTGCCGACCCATGCCATATTAGCCCTTGAAGACGGACGTTGTTTTACAGGAACAGCCTTCGGAGCCACCGGAACCACCACCGGAGAAATCTGCTTCAACACCTCCATGACCGGATACCAGGAGGTCATCACCGATCCCTCCTACCGCGGACAAATCGTCGCCATGACCTACCCGCAGATTGGCAACTACGGGATCAACCCCGAGGACGCCGAATCCGCCTGCCCGCACATCCGCGCCTTTGTCATCGGCGAGCTGTGCGAAGTGCCATCCAACTGGCGCGCGACCCAAGCGCTTGCCAGCTACCTCGCCGAACACCGGATCCTCGGCATCGAAGGCATCGATACCCGCGCTCTAACCAAACACCTGCGCTCACTCGGCGCCATGCGTGCCTGTGTCAGCACCGAACTCGACCGCGAGGCGGCGCTTGCCGCGGCGCAAGCGTCGCCCTCGATGGCGGGCATGGACTATGTGCAGGAAGTTTCCACACCGCAATCCTACCACTGGGAGGATGAATCCCGGTGCTGGAGATTGCCTAACACATCCACCGGAGAAATCACCGGCTACGCTGATCTGCCACCGGTGCGCCACCGGATTGTCGCCTACGATTTCGGTTTGAAATTCAACATCCTGCGCCGCCTCCGGCAGGCCGGGTTTGCAGTGGAGGTGGTCAACTCCCGCTGCAGCGCGGCCGAAGTGCTGGCGAAAAATCCGGACGGAGTCTTTTTGTCTAACGGGCCAGGCGATCCGGCGGCGCTCGGCTACATCCATGATGAGATCCGCCTCTTGCTAGGCAAGATTCCCATCTTCGGCATCTGTCTGGGCAATCAAATCCTCGCCCATGCCTTCGGCGGTAAAACTTTCAAGCTCAAGTTCGGCCACCGCGGCGGCAATCAACCGGTCAAGGACTTGCGCAGCGGACGCGTCGCCATCACCGCGCAAAACCACGGCTTCGCCGTCGATCCAGACTCGTTGCCGCCGGAGGTCGAAGTGACCCACATCAACCTCAACGATGGCACCGTTGAAGGCATGCGCCACCGCGAGTTGCCCGTCTTCAGTGTCCAATACCATCCCGAGGCCGCCCCCGGCCCGCACGACGCCAGCTACTTTTTCCAGGAATTTGCGGAACTGATTCAAAGAAAAATTTCATTATGAACACCATCATCACAGGCCTCCAGTGGGGAGACGAGGGCAAGGGCAAGATCGTCGATTTTCTAACAGAGTCGGCGGATCTGGTCATCCGCAGCCAGGGCGGCAACAACGCCGGCCACACCGTCATCACCGGCGGTGTCAAATACATCCTGCACCTGTTGCCCTCAGGCATTTTGTGGGATGACAAGATCAACGTGATCGGCAACGGCGTGGTCATCGATCCGGTGGGACTGGTGGCGGAAATCCAACGGATCGAGGCGCAGGGTATCTCTATCACCCCGGCCAAGCTCCTCATCTCCGACCGCGCCCACGTCGTGCTGCCCATCCACAAGGAATTGGATGCGGCCCGCGAAATCGCCCTCGGCGCGCACAAAATCGGCACCACCAAACGTGGCATCGGCCCGGCCTATGCCGACAAAATCAACCGCTGCGGCCTGCGCATGGCGGATTTCGTCGATCCCGCATTTGTCACCGCGCGCATCACCCAGCGAGTGGCCGAGGCTAACGAAATTCTCGCCCGCTACGATCTAGCCACCTTCGATGCCGCCGCCGTCTGCGCCGAAGTTTTCACCGCGATCGCTCGCCTGCTGCCCCATGTGACCAATACGATTCCGGTGTTGCATGCGGCATGGAAGGCCAAGCAAACACTGCTGTTTGAAGGCGCCCAGGGCACGCTGCTCGATGTGGACTTCGGCACCTATCCATTCGTCACCTCCTCTAACACCACAGCCGGCGGCGCTTGCACCGGCTCCGGCCTGCCGCCCATGGCCATCGAACGCGTCATCGGCGTGTGCAAAGCCTACACCACCCGCGTCGGCTCCGGCCCCTTCCCCACCGCAGATGAAGGGCTCTCCGAATACCTCCACGGGTTGGGCCGTGAATTCGGCGCCACCACCGGCCGCCCGCGCGGCTGCGGCTGGCTCGATACCGTGCTCCTGCGCTTTGCCTGCATGGTCAACGGGGTGACCGGGCTGGCCGTCACCAACGTCGATGGTCTCGATGCCTACGACACCCTGCAAATTTGCACCGGCTACGACATCGACGGCACCATCCACCCGCTGCCACCCGCCGAGCGCGATGCTTGGGATCGGATCGTGCCAGTTTATGAGACATGGCCCGGCTGGAAATGTGACACCACCGGCTGCACCCGCTACAGCGACCTCCCCGCCCAGGCACAAACCTATCTGGCCCGCCTGGCCGAGCTTTGCGGTGCGCCCATTGCCTTTGTCGGAGTTGGCCCCGACCGCGCCCAAACCCTAACAGCCTAACGATTTTCAGCAGTTCCCGGTTTTTTCATCCAGCCCTCATCCCAGCTTCACCCAGCCAGGTATATCCTGCGGGCGAAGTTCCAACCCGCACGTTGCCAAGCCCGCCACCGGCCTTCCCCACCCCACCCAAAGACCCAAACCCGTGACCGAATTCCCAACCATTCCGCGCCATATTGCTGTCATCATGGATGGCAACGGCCGGTGGGCCAAGGAACGCGGCCTGCCGCGCCGTGAAGGCCACCGCGCCGGCGCGGAATCCGTCCGCGAAATCATGGAGGCGTGTAAGGAACTCGGCGTCCAATACCTCACCCTCTTCGCCTTTTCCTCCGAAAACTGGAGCCGCCCGGTGGCCGAAGTGCACGCCCTCATGGCCTTGCTCGACCGCTTTCTGCGCGAAAAGACCAAGGAACTCGACAAGCAGGATGTGCGCCTGCTGGCCATCGGCCAACTCGAGCGCCTGCCAGCGCGGACCCGTGCCGTGTTGGATTCTATCATCACCCGCACCGCCGACCACAAAGCCATGACCATGGTGCTGGCGCTTTCCTACGGAGCCCGCGAGGAAATCGTCGCGGCCGCCCGCTCGCTTGCCACCGATGCCGCAAGCGGACACCTGCAACCCGCGGCGATCGATGCGGAGTTGTTTGCCACCCGCCTCCAAACCACTGGCATCCCCGACCCCGACCTACTCATCCGCACCTCGGGCGAGATGCGCATTTCTAACTTCCTACTATGGCAGATCAGTTATGCGGAAATTGTCATCGTTAAAAAGAACTGGCCGGACTTCCGGCAAGGCGACTTGTTTGAAGCGGTGAACGAATACCAACGCCGCCACCGTCGCTTCGGAGCGCTGTGACTTTTGGTGTGACGATTTCTTGCAAGCTGGGTTTGTAATTTTCAACAAGGCCACTACACTTTGCGCCGTGAGCGATTCCGAAAACGATTCAATGCGCGGGCTTCTGTCAGAATTTGCCCTCGGTCCGGCATGGGCTCGCGGCAGCGATAGCCCGCAAAATCTTAAGCCCAGATTCGAACCCGAGGCCAGAGGCGGCGAGCGCGCACCCCGCCGCGGTGAGCAGCCTGACCGCGGACCCCGCCGCGGTGAACCTGACCGCGGACCCCGCGGGCGCGATGAGCGCAGTCCCGGCCAAGGCCGCAGGGAAAATTTTCGCGACCAACGGGAGGGGCCGCCCCAAGCCCAGGAAGCGGCGCCGGCGCCGGGCGTGCGCGTGTTGCTGATACCCAACCCGCAAGCCATTCATTTGATAGGTCGCGAAGTCCACCAAGTGGCCAGGGTCTATCCGCTGTTTGATATTGCGCGGATTCTTCTCGCCGAGCGCGGACGGTGCCGGGCAGTGTTTGAAGTGGAGCCTGGTGCGTCGGCACTGTTCCATGGCAAGCTCGATGAGTCCCTGTTTCTGACCCGGGACGAAGCCGTCCGTCATCTGTGGCACTCGGATCTGAGCAAGCAATTGGTCGATGAGGAGACCATCGAAGTGGATCCGCCGGCCGGACGCTTCCAAGCCGTTGCCCGCTGCGGCCTGTCCGGCGTCTGGCTGGGTCCGCCTAACCACCATTCCTATCAAACCAACCTGCGGCGGCTCCATCGCGAGCGCTTTGGCAACATGCCATTCGATGTCTATGCCGCCAAAGTCCGCACGGAACGCAGCGAAGAAGCCGTCAATGCCTGGCTCGAGACGATGAAACAAAAAGTCCGTTGGCGCATCAAAGGCGGCGATGACGACGCCTGGATCGAGGATCGGGTGGAAGCGGAGCGGGCGGTGGCGACGCGTTGCTTCGAGACCGCTTATGCCGAAGTCCGCACGGCAGAAATTTCCGCGGGCATTCTAACCAAACACATCTCTCCCGCGCTGCTCACTTCGCTGCGCATCGTCGGCAGCCATGCCAACCAACACCCGGCCATCCTCATTCCCGCCGTTTGTCGCGCCCTCGAAGCCGAGCACCTACCGGTGTTTAAACGCCTGGGCAAACTCCACACCGGCCCGGCCCGCCCCCACGCCCTGGCTCCCGACATCATTCTCGCCGAGCGTCCGGCGGCTATGGTCGAATGGATCCGCAACAGCAAACCAGCTAAACTCGCCGGTCTCTGGCAGGCCGTCCTCCCCGAGGGCATCACCGAACCCACCCCGGAGTATGCGGCGGATTTGTTCTGGCTGCTGCACCAAGGCCACATCCTGCTTTACGCCGACGACAAACTTGCCCTGCAAGAACC
>JBAXOF010000303.1:0-4967 GCA_037133375.1 Verrucomicrobiota bacterium
TGAGCGCAACACGGCTCAGGGGTTGGTGCAGTTTGAGAATGTGCGGGCGCGGTTTCCAGCGGGGAGTGCCACTCCGTGGCAGCGGCCGGTGACCGGCGTGTTGTGCGCCCATATGGACTCGAAGCGGTTCAAAAATGACGAGTTTCTCGGCGCGGATGATGCGGCGTCGGCATGTGGTGCCATGTTGGAAATTGCCCGGGTATTGGCAACGTCGAGACCGGCGCAAGCGCAGCAAATGGAGTTGGTGTTCTTTGATGGGGAAGAGGCGTTTGAGGCCAACATCACGCCGTCTGACGGGCTGTATGGCAGCCGCCATTATGCCAGTGAATGGCCTGTGGGAGTGGGCAAGCCCCGTTTCGGGGTCTTGTTAGATATGGTGGGGCACAAGGATCTGTCAATCCGGTTGCCGTCCGACACACCGCAGCCGTTGCGTGAGGCGGTGCTGGCGGCAGCCAAGCGGGAAAGGGCCGGCAAGGTTTTTGGCATGGCCCAAGGCCCCATCATTGACGATCATGCCCCGCTCAACCGGATTGGCATCCCGACCGTGGACCTCATCGGGGATTTTAGCAACCGGTCTTGGTGGCACACCCCGGCGGACAACTTGCAGAATCTATCAGCCGAATCGCTGGCGGTGACCATCCGGGTCACGCTTAGGTTGTTAGATGAATTGTTGCGGGGGAGCTAGCGGGCATGTGCCAGCCCGGTGGCCATCACTCGCCACGGCCGCGCGGAAGTTTTGCGCTTTCCGGCTTGGAAATTGGCGGCGGATGGCGTGAAATGCGTTTGCCATGGCTTATCTTGATGAAAATTTTCTGCTCTATACGCCCACTGCGCGGCGGCTTTTTCACGAGGTAGCCAAGGACCAGCCGATCATCGACTACCACTGTCACCTCTCGCCGCTCGAGATTGCGGGCAACCGGCGCTGGGCCAATCTCGCGGAACTCTGGCTTGGTGGCGATCACTACAAATGGCGCTTGCTGCGTGCCAACGGCGTGCCTGAGGAGCTCATCACCGGAGAGTCCACCGCGCGTGAGAGATTCCAAGCTTGGGCGCAAACCGTGCCCTTCACCTTGCGCAATCCCATCCACCATTGGACGCATCTGGAACTCCAGCGCTGCTTCGGCATCGACCTGCTCTTGTCCCCAGCCACCGCCGATGAAATCTGGGAGCGCGCGAATGAAAAACTCGCCGCGCCGGAATTCTGCGCCCATGGTTTGCTCCACCAATTCGATGTGCGGATGGTCGGCACCACCGATGATCCGGCCGATCCGCTCACTGACCACCTCACGATTGCCACCTCCGGATTAAGCACGCGGGTGTTGCCCACCTTCCGCCCCGACAAGGCGTTTTTGGTGGATCAGCCGGAATTGTTAGATGAATGGTTGGGCAAACTCGAGGAAGTATCCGACTTGTCGATCGTTTGCTTGGCGGACTTGTTGGCGGCCTTGCAAAAGCGCCATGATGATTTTCACGCGGCGGGCGGGCGTTTGTCCGACCATGGCCTGGGCCGATGTCCCGCGCTGGCCTGTTCGGATGAGGACGCCTCGCTCATTTTCGACAAGGCGCGCTCCGGCAAGGCCGCGACTGCGGAGGAAAAGGAGCAGTTTTCGTTTTATCTGCTGGTTTTCTTCGGCCAGCTCGACGCCGCGCGCGGTTGGACCAAGCAACTCCACCTCGGTGCCTTCCGCAACACCAACTCCCTCATGCATGGCACGCTGGGCCCGGACTGTGGCTGTGACACCATCGGTGACTTCCGCCAAGGCGAGGCGCTTGTCAGATATATGAATGCCCTGGCCAGTGAGAATGCCCTGCCCAAGATGATTCTCTATAACCTCAATCCGGCGGACAACTATTTGTTTGCCGCGATGACCGGGGCGTTCCAGGATGGCAGTGTCGTCGGCAAGATCCAGTTTGGTTCCGGCTGGTGGTTCCTCGATCAAAAAAACGGCATCGAGCTCCAACTCGACGCGTTGTCGGCCACCGGTCTGCTCTCGCGCTTCGTCGGCATGCTCACCGATTCCCGGTCCTTCCTGTCGTTTCCGCGCCACGAGTATTTTCGCCGGATCCTGTGCAATTTATTAGGCTCCGAGGCTGAGCGCGGTGAGTTGCCAGACGACTTTGCGGCGCTCGCTGGATTGGTTAAAGCCGTGTGTTACGAAAACGCCCGGGACTATTTTGGGTTTGGGGGGTGAGGCGGGCGGGCTAAGCCCGGCAAGGAGAACGATCAATTTGGCTTGGCAAGCGGCTTGACCAGCGCTACAGCTCCGCGGGTTCCGTCCGCGCCACCCCGGCAACGAGTGTCGGCGACGCGGCGAAAAACCTAACAAAAACAACAACAAAACACAATGTCCCTGTCTCATAAGCAACTCTTTGTGGTGTCGTGCGGGTTGGCCCTCCAAGCCGCGATACTGGTTCTTATCAATGGTTTTATGCCCAAGCTCACTCATGGCATGGACATGATGTGGATCTCCTTCCAAGCTTGGGCGGTTTATTTTGTCGTCGGGTGCACCGCGATGAACGGGCTCAAGGCATGGATCGGTTATATGACCGGCATCATCGCCTCCATCGCGATTGTCAAGCTCATGGAGATGCCAGACGTTGCCGGGTTGCCGAAGCTTGGCGGCATGAATCTGGCGATGGCGGCAGCCGTTTTCATTGTGGTGGTTCCCGCAATCATGTCTGAAAACGTCAAGAACATGGTTCCCGCGCTGTTCATCGGGTCAGGTGCGTTCTTCGCTTCCCTTGACCATGGCGCCCTCGCCAACGCGTTGAAAGCATCCAATGCGGTCGGTTGCCAGACCACCCAGTTTCTCTATGCGGCGCAGGCTGAATTGATTTATTGCGCACTGGGCCTCTCCTTCGGCTTCATCACCGTCTGGTGGCGTGGTAAATACGAGGCTTCCCTCGCCAAGTCCTGAAGGGCACTTGGATGTTAGGGCCAGCCTGGAACGATTGCACGCCAGCTGCGCGTTGCGCATGGATCGACCAACTGCGCGGTTGGGCGGTGCTCGTGATGATCGAGGTGCATGCGGTCAACGTGTGGTTGCGGCAGGACTTGCTGCCGGACTGGCTCAACTCCGCCAATGGTTTGGTGGCGCCAAGTTTCATCCTGTGCGCGGGATTCGGCTTGGCGCTCTCGGTGTTCCGGGCGGATGGCAGCATGTCGCCGTTGGGGCCTGCGGCGCGACGCTTGGCGGTCATTCTGCTGTGGGCCTATGCGCTGCACTCGCCCAGTTTGAGGCTGGCTGATTGGACCGTCTTTGGCACCCGGGAGGAATTTCGCGAACTGTGCCAGATCGACGTGTTGCAATGCATCGTGGTTTCCTTGCTTATCCTGCAAGGGTTGGCCCGCGTCTTGCGGCGACCCATGGTTTTTGCCGCCGCCGCACTGGCGCTGGCCGTGGGCACCGCCTTGGCCGCGCCCCTTCTCTGGCAACCCGGCGTGGCAGACGGTTGGTGGTTGCCCATTCGCGGATTTATCAACGGCAATCCGGACCGCGGCGTCGCCTCACTTTTTCCCTTGTTCCCGTGGTTTGCCTTCGCCGCCGCGGGCGCGGTGCTGGGGGTCTTCTATCGGCATTTCCGGGCGCTATCTAACAATAATGCGGCGCGCTGGAGTGAGTCCGGTTGGCTGGCGGCGCTCGCCGTTGGGGGCGGCCTGCTGTGGCTGTGGGGTTGGCTGCATGCGCAGGGGGCATTGGCGGCGGCGGCCTTTCCCGCCAACGCCGCGGCCAGTTCTAGCAACACGACGCTGGCCAGCGTGGCCGAGCGCCTCGGTTGGGTCTGCGTGATCGGCGCGGTGCTGGGTTGGGTGGAAAGGCATCGCGGTCGCTGGCCGGGCCCCAACGTGGTGCAAGCCGTCAGTCGCGAATCATTGTTGGTCTATGTGTTTCATCTCTGTCTGATTTTCGGCGTCTTGTTAGCCGGGCCCGTCCGGCGCTTCACCGGTTGGGAACCCCACTCGCTCGGCTGGCTGGGCACGCTCGCTCTAACATCTGTGCTCATCGCCATCAACCTCATGCTCGCCATGGTCTGGCAACGCGTCCGCACCCGCCAGGTCTTGGTCCGCCAAATCAGCAAATTCGCCCTGTTCGCCGTGCTCGGTTGGTTCGCTGTGCTCGGCTGTTTCCTCGCCGCCGGATGGCTCAGGTAGAATGTAACAATGGCCCCAGCCACCGGCAATTCGCTGAGCAGAATGGGAGTTGCGGTCGGAGGGGAATGGGCTAGGCTCCCGTTTGTCATGAGCAAGCATTTGAAATTGGGAATCGCGTTGGTGTGGAGTGTGCTGTGCGGGCCGCTGTTGGCGGAACCGGTGTTGCCCCATGTGACGGCGAAGGTGACGGTGGAGGATTCCAATGACTACAAGGACATCCCCGGCTCGAATGAACGTTCCAAGGTGCAGCGCCGCCAACTGAGCGTGGCGCTGGATAACCGGGACGCGGATGGGGTCAAGGATGTGCAGGTGAAGTGGACGATCTATGCCCACAAAATGAACGGCAACTTGTTGGTGACCGCCAAACAAGGCACCATCAAAGCCAAGCTAGAACCCCTCAAAATCCTGACCGTGGAAAGCGACAAGGTTGTCATCAGGGGCACCCCGAAGCACACCGTGACGACCCGCAACACGGTCCGTGGCAAACTTGTGCTCAATACCAAGCACCATGAAGCGAGCGGCGAGGATTACTACGGCTATGCGGTGGAGGTGTTTGTGGGATCGGTCTTGGTCGCTGAAATCTACAGCCAGCCAAGCCTCAAACACGGATAGTGCAGGATCGCATTGTAGCGCTCTATGAACGTCGATGCGGAAGAGATGCGCGATGCATGCGCCAGCGGCTGGAAGCCGCAGCTACGTGCGCAGCCTCTTCCCACAGTAACTGTGGCTTCCAGCCGCAGATTCTCTTCCCGCAATACTGCGGCTGGAAGCCGCAGCTACGTGCGCAGCCTCTTCCCACAGTAACTGTGGCTTC
>JBAXOF010000304.1:0-4913 GCA_037133375.1 Verrucomicrobiota bacterium
CGGCTTCGCGGGCGCGGGCGGCGTTGACGGATTTTTCGATGACCTTGCGGGCGAGCGCGGGGTTTTCATCAAAGTATTGCATGATCCCCTCATAGACGATGGAGGAGATAACGCCTTCAATCTCGGTATTGACGAGCTTGTCCTTGGTCTGGGAGCTGAAGCGCGGATTGGGCATCTTCACCGAGATGACGCAGACGAGGCCTTCTCTAACATCATCACCGGAGAGGGCGGGGTCCTTGTCCTTGAGGATCTTGTTGACCTTGGCATACTGGTTGATGCCGCGGGTGAGGGCGGTGCGGAAACCAGTTAGATGGGTGCCGCCATCGCCGTTAGGGATGGAATTGGCGAAGCAGAGGATTTGATCGTTGTAGGAATCGTTGTATTGAAACACCACGTCGGCAAATACATCATCGGAGGTCTTTTTCCCATCATAGTCGAGGTCGATCTGGCGCTTGCCATGCAGGATGATGGGATCATCATGGATAACGGTTTTATTTTCGCCAAGCTGGACGACGAATTCCTCGATGCCCTTGGCATAGAAGAAAGAGCCCTTCTTAGCGGATTCCGGCCGCTCATCCTCGAGATCGATGGTGAGGCCGGGGTTAAGGAAGGCGAGTTCGCGCAGGCGGGTGGCCAGGCGGTCGAACTTGAAGTCGATGGTATCGACAAAGATGGTGGCGTCCGGGAAGAAGGTGATGGTGGTGCCTGTCTTGTTAGGATCGACCTCGCCGACGACGTGGAGGGGTTCAGTGGTTTTGCCGCGCTCAAAGCCGATGCGGTGGATCTTCCCGTTGCGCATGATATCGGCGCGGAACCAATCGGCGAGGGCATTGACGCATTTGGCACCGACGCCGTGCAGGCCGCCGGAGTATTTGTAGGCGCCTTGGCCGAACTTGCCGCCGGCGTGCAAGTTTGTTAGAACAAGTTCCACGGCGGGCATGCCGAATTTCGGGTGCATGTCCACGGGGATGCCGCGGCCATTATCGGCGATGGAGACGGAGCCGTCAACGTGGATGGAGACCTTGATGCGGTTGCAAAAGCCGGCGAGGTGTTCATCAATCGAGTTATCCAACACTTCGAAGACGCAGTGGTGGAGGCCGCGTTCATCGGGGTCGCCGATATACATGCCCGGGCGCTTGCGCACCGCCTCCAGACCTTCGAGTTTATCAATCTGCGCCGCATCATATTGCTGCGCGGCGGCTACCTGGGTGGCGGCTTTTTGGGGGTCGTTCTGAGACTCGGACATAGGGCGGCCAGAGGTTCCCCAATTCCCCTCGCGAAAACAAGGAACTTCGCGGGAAAAGCGCGGTTTTTTCAGGACAAAACGGAAATCCGAAGTTGGATTCCTGCAATGAGGATAGAAACCCACATCGGAATTCGGGTTGAATCTAACTTCGGCCCAGGTTGGTGGCGGGCGGCCGGTTAGGGTCGGCTTAGCAGTTGCTGTGGAGGATGGAGAGTTGCCACGGCAAGAGGAGTTGGGACGGCTCGACGTCGCCGACGGCCACGGCCTCAAGCACTGCCCGTGAAGCGATGAGTGAGCCATCGATATCCAATTCGACGGCGGCCTGATCGCGGGTTTTGAGCAAGAGTTCTACCCTGTGCTCGAAGTCGCGGTCGCGCTTGCGGCGCTGGAGCTTGGGGCGTTCCGGCCACTCCGCCTCCGGCAGGGTGTTCAGGATTTCCAGGGCATGCTGGAAGCGTTTCACCCGATCCGGGCGGAAGTGGCGTGGCAGGCTCAGCGGTTGGCGCAGAGCCAGGTCGGTGCTCCACTCGATCAACTGACGATTGGTGGCGACCATGAACGAGGGCCGATCCCACAGGCACGCCTCCTTGTCGCGCCAATGCCAGAGGGCCCGCAGGCAGGCCAGCGAGTAGCGGTCGAACTTGCCGATGCCCTGGATGCGCCACACCTCCTGCCGGGCCTCATCGCGCTCGAGCACCTTCTTACGGGCGGAGTCACAACTTTCCACAAACCAGGCGTGGCGGCCTTTGGCATGGAGCTCGGCGACGATCTGCTCCGCCATCGGAAGGAGGTAGCGCACATCGTTAAGGGCATACTCGACCATTTTCGGCGTCAACGGGCGCTTCCCCCAATCGGCCTTTTGCGAGGATTTGGAGAGTTCCACGCCAAAATAATGCAGCACCAGATCGGCCAGGCCAAAGCGCCGCGCACCTAACAAGCGAGCGCCAATCTGGGTGTCATAGATTGTGGCAGGCAAGCTGCCGAACTGGCGCTTGAGCATGGTCATGTCGTAGTCTGCGCCATGCATCCAGACCACGGTCCGCTGCAGGAAGTCGCCCAGCGCGGACAGATCCTGGATGGCCAGGGGGTCCATGAGCAGGCAGTCAGAGCCTGCGGCGAACTGGATCAGGCACAGTGACTCGCGGTAGCGGTGTAGGCTGTCGGCTTCCGTATCAATCGCACACACCGGAGTGGGGTTGGTGCCGCCGCAAGTCTTGAGGTAAGTGGCGAGCGTCTCCGGAGTGTCAATTAGAGTCAATGGCATGAAGGGTCCAAATGGGTCGAGAGAGTGGAGTAGCCGGGGGAGCGAAGCCATTGGCCGGCACGTGCCGTGCCACCTCAAGCGCGGCCGGCGGGGTGTCCGCTTATTCCGTCACCACTGGGGGTGGCGGCTGAGCCTCTTGGAGCATCTTGACCCGCAGGAAGCCGGTGCCGGACAATTGCGGGTTTTTGCTCTGCACTTTGAGTTCCCCGGGGGTTGCGGGGGACACCGGGGTTTCGGCGACTGGATCGGTCACGACCAAGCGCCAATTTGGGTCCGAGTCATCACCCACGACCGGGCTCCAATTTTGCATATCGGTGCTGAACTCGTAGGAATAGGTGATTTTGGGGGAGACGTCGGCCGTGGTGACTTTGGTTTCCCAATAGCCGGCGGCGGCGGTGGAGGTGGAATGGGCGGCGCGGGGTTGCACAAAGGCGAGGCTGGGGGGAGCTGGATGGGAAGTGGCCAGCGTCGGATTGGTGCCGGCGAGCCATTCCTCATAGTTGGTAAATCCATCACCATCCGGGTCAGCATTTGGCAGGCGGGCGGAGGCGGGTGTGCCGAAGGGGAAAATGAAGGCGGCCCAGCCATCGTAGGTGTTGATGAAGCGCACGGGGCATTGATAGCGGCGCTGGGAAAGGTCCGAGCAAATCGTGCTGGTGGCAAGGCTGCGCAACAGGGTAACCTCCATGCACCCTTCAGTTGGAGGGCTGGTGACCCTGATCATGCCAGGAGGCATTTTGAAGGTGTTTTGCAGCGCATTGGTCAATAGGATCCGGGATGCGCCGGGGGCCGCAAACCCGGGAAACAGGGTGGATATAAAAGGCGTTGCCGGGACGGCAGGGCGGGTCGGATCGCCCTGCGGCGCGTCCGTGAGGCGCAAAATGGAAAAATACATGTTATCCGCGCGGGGCACGATGACCATTTCGGTATTGCCCTCCCATTGGAAGGTGTTGACCACCCGCGGGTCGAGTTCGACAAAGCCATCGGGGGCCCAGCGCATGCCCTCGCCATTGATGGTGACGTAGCGGAACCCTTGGCGGACCTGGCCGTATTTCTTGCTGCCCTCGGGGATGTCATGGTAGACGACCGGGATGATCACCGGCACGGACGGACGGCGCAGGGAGGGGAAAGAATACTGATAGAGGCCGGGGACGATTTCCTTGTCCATCGTATCGCGCTGGGTGTAGTCCCTGCCGTAGGAATATCTGGAGATGTCATATTCCTTGATGACCTCGCCCATGATGTTGTAATAGGCCACCCAAGTGTCATCGGCGAACAAGTTCAAAGGCCGGGGCAAGCCCGAGGGCGGTGCGGAATACAGATAGACCAAATCGGGGCGCGAGGGCTCGATCGTCGCCGCCGCCGTGATGCTGGCAATTTCGTAATACGAGAAATCGTCGCGGTAGCCATCGGAGATGGGATTGCCGTTTTCATCGAACGCTCCAGCCACGTCACCTTTGACGATATAGCCGGTGGCGCCCAGCGCGCAGAAGATGCTTTTCGGGAACCAGGCCGGGCCGGTGCAACCGGTGGGGGCGAACTTGATCGAGCCGTCGGAGAGAACCACCCTGAAAATTCCGACTTCGCGGAAATTGACGGTGTTAACGTCTTGTTGGCGATACATCCGCTTCGTCCACGTGTTGAGCACCAACTGGCCAAAGCCCAGCGACGAGCTGGCGAGCAAGACCGCAGTAGCGAAAAATAGTTCTTTGCGACGATTCACGGGGCGAAGATGGTGTTGCGGGGGGGGCCGCGCAAGGGAAATATCTAGGGATTTTTAAAAAAACCGGGCGGTGGCGGCAAACGTTCCGCTTCAGGCGACTTGGAAGGCTTGCGCTTGTGCCGGGGTCAATTCGCGGCATAGCCATGGCAGGCCGTGGCAGTTGAGATCAGCCATGAAGCCATCGGGGTCGTGTTGCTCCATATTCCAGACGCCGGGTTGGCGCCAGGCCCCGGTGAGCAATTGCTTGGCACCGAGCATGGCCGGCACGCCGGTGGTGTAGGAAATGGCCTGCGAGCCGACTTCCGCAAAACACGCCTCGTGATCGCAGATGTTGTAGATGTAGAAGGCCTTGGGTTGGCCGTCCTTGAGACCGGTGATGACGTTGCCGATGCAGGTTTTGCCCTTGGTGGATTTCCCCAGGTCGCCGGGATCGGGCAACACCGCCTTCAAAAATTGCAGCGGGATGATTTCCATGCCTTGGAACACCACCGGGTCGATGCGGGTCATGCCGACGTTTTGGAGCACCTCGAGGTGCTTCAAATAGTTAGGCGAGAAAGACATCCAGAACTGGGCGCGGCGCAGCGTCGGGAGATGTTTGACGAGGGACTCGAGCTCCTCGTGATACATCCGATAGATTTCATAGGTGCCCACCCCGTCGGGGCAGGTGAACGCCTGGTGCA
>JBAXOF010000305.1:0-4850 GCA_037133375.1 Verrucomicrobiota bacterium
CGCCGCCCATGCGGGCGGATAAGTGGGCGGCCCGAGGCCGAGCCGCCCTACCATTTTTTGTTCGGTAGGGCGCGGCGGCCCGCCGCGCCGTGACTTTTTCTGAGGGTGCAGCAGTTCAGGTGCGGTTCCTGAATCGCGCATTCACGCCGCCCATGCGGGCGGATAAGTGGGCGGCCCGAGGCCGAGCCGCCCTACCATTCTATATGTCAAATAATCACCATACATCTGAAATTTCGGAAACACCCAAGCCTGCATGGCCAGGGTGGAGTTTTGTTATACTGGTGCTCTTGCTGGCGTTTCCATCGTTCGGGTTTATTCAAAAATACACCGGGCTTATAGGTGTGGCTGGCTATGTGGCATTCGTGGCGATTGTGTTCTTTCTGATATGGAAGTTCGGGGTTCGCTTCGCACCGCTGCTGCGGCGCCATTTCCGCCTGGCATGCGTGTTGATCTTTGCCGGGTTTGCGGTGTGCTTCGCCATCGTCTATCCGATTGAGAATAGCAGGGGATTAGGCAAGAGCAGTGACCGCGACGATGGCCTGAATCTCGCGGTGACGCGCATGGCGGACGGACAATCCCCGTATTATCAGCATGACAAATTTGCCGGACCGCTATCTGTATTGCCGGGTGGTATTCTGCTGGCGGCCCCATTTGTCGCACTGGGAAACAGCGCCTATCAGAATTTGTTTTGGCTGGCGGTCTTTCTTGTATGTGCCAATTGGTGGTTTAAAGACCGGGCGCTGGCACTTGTGTTGCTGACTGTGCCTCTGGCATTGTCTCCGGCAGCCATGTATGAGTATATATCTGGCGGTGACATGCTTACCAACGGGATTTATGTGGCGGTGGTGTTTCTGCTCGTAATGAAATTGTGCTCAAACCCGAATGCGGCGGGATGGCTAAGATGGATTTGCTGTGTGCTTTTAGGCGTGTGCTTGGCGTCGCGGTCGAATTTTCCGCTGCTGCTGCCGCTATTTGGGGCGGCACTGTGGCAGACGGTGGGATGGCGCCAGGCAGTGATAGCCGTTGTGGTTGTCGGACTGGTGGAGGTTGTCATAACCGTGCCATTTTATCTGCATGACCCTGCGGGATTTACACCGCTACTCAGTCGATACAAGCTGGCAATTGTCGATCATGCTATGCCCTGGGCAAGCAAAGCGATGATTGGGATGACTGCCCTGCTCGGGATTTTGGGCGCATGGGTGTTGTTGAGATCATCAACGGTGGATTTGACCCGGTCATTTTTTCGCTGGTGCACGCTGGTAACTCTGTGCCCAATGGTCTGCGCCGTGGCCTTGTCCAGCTGGATCAGCGGGCGCCTGGATTTTGCTTTTATGAACGAGCGTTGCGGATTGATGTATATGTGTTTCGCGTTGTTTGGGTGGGGCGGCTGTCTGCTAGATGAGTCCGTATCACCCGGCGTTTCAGGGAAGGAGTCAACCATATCATGAACTTGCAGAGACTAATCCGCAGTTTGACGCCGCCTGCACTCGCATGGCGGCTTGGCCGTGCTGCGAGGGAGCGCAGGGAGATGGATCTGTTCGGTCATTTCTATCAGGAGTTCCTAGCTCCAGGTGATTTGTGTTTTGACATAGGTGCCAACCTTGGCAACCGGACCCGTTGTTTTCGGAATCTGGGATGCAAGGTGGTGGCCGTCGAGCCACAGGAGAATTGCTTTAGAAAGTTGACGAGAGAGTTTGGGCCTGATCCAAGTATTCGGTTGATACAAGCTGCTGTGGGCAGCCAGCCAGGTCGCGCTATGCTGCGTGTCTCACCCGACCATGTGCTTTCCACCTTGTCGCAAGCGTTTATTGATGGGACCAGCAGATCGGGGCGATTCGCCACTGTTTGCTGGGATCGGGTGGAGGAAGTGGCGGTGAAGACGCTCGATCAACTCATTGCGGAACACGGTATGCCGCAGTTCATCAAGATCGACGTCGAGGGATATGAATCCGAAGTCTTGGCTGGATTGTCGCAGGCGGTGCCCGCGCTCTCCATTGAATGGACGCCGGAGTTGCCGGAGAATGCCCGCGCGTGTTTGAGGCATCTTGTCACGTTAGGTGACTATGATTTCAATCTGAGCTGGGGCGAGAGCATGCGGTTTTCCAGAGCGCGCTGGAGGAGCTTGGAATCCATGCTGGGGGTTATCGACGAGTTTGAGGGCGAGACCCAGCTTTTCGGGGATATCTATGCGAGAGTTAAGAGTTAGAAAAATCTAAAATTTCCCATCTCATGCGCTGGTTTACATGCACACCTGTGGCGTTTGGCGGCGGCGCGGATTTTTTCGCGCGGGACAGCGGCTTGTTGTGTCGCGGGTTTCAGGCATTGGGGGTGGAGAGTCGGGCGGTGATGCCGGGAGAGCGGCAGCTGGAGGATGAGGCCGACTTGATCCGGACAGATTTTAATAATCTGGAGTCGGAGGAATGGTGGAAGTCTCTGAACCTTGACGGGGTGGTGTTGTATGCCTGGGGGAGTCCGAAGTTCCGCAGGGTGGCCGCAGCCATTCATAAGGCTGGGATTTTATTGGTGCTGAATCAGGATAATGGCGGCTTGGTGAGCCCGTTGCTAGGGCCCGTTGCCTGGGCGCAAGAGCAACATGTTCTATCCGGGGCGGGGCGCGTGGACGGGGGGTGGAGGTGCCTGGCAAAGCTGCTCGCAAAAGGGTTTACAAAAGTCTTGCTATGGGATGATCCATTGCGGATCAGACATCTGCGCCAAGGAGATATCATCACCTGTGTGACGCCGGTTGCGGCGGGACATTATCGGCGGTATTGCAAGATTTATGGTGGAAGGGCCTTTGCCGAGCGCGTGCAGGTGTTGCCTCATCCGGTGCATCTGCAGTTTCGGATGCAGGGGACAAAGCGCCGACAAGTGGTGGTGGTGGGTCGCTGGGACGACCTATGTCAAAAGCGTCCGGAGCGCTTGATGGAGGTGATCGGGAGTTTGGTTCAACGGGATCTTGAGGTTGTGGTGGAGATCGTGGGTGGTGGTAACGAGTCTTTGCAAGGGTGGCATGGGAGATTGACGGAGGGCCAGCGTGCCCGGGTGAGATTGAGGGGTCGCATGCTGCCTGAAGATATGGTCGAGGTTTATGCCGCATCGCAGGTGTCGTATTGTCCGTCGGCTTATGAATCATTTCACATTGCCAGTGGGGAGGCATTGTGCTGCGGTTGTTCTGTGGTGTCCGCGCGATCCGGATCGCTTGCCGCGTTTCAATGGTTTGCCGATGACGGCGTGGGGACCTTGGCCGCGGTGGATGACGCAGAGGGACATGTGCTGGCCCTAGAGAAGGAACTGGTACTCTGGCAACTCGGGCAACGGAATCCAGAGCAAATATCCCGTGTTTGGGGTGAGCGGCTGCATGCGGAGCGTGTGGCGCATCGGGTGATAGAACTGGCGGATGGGTGAAGGGGATGCGGACCAAGATAACCACTGAAAAGAACTGATCACACTGAGAGCATTGATTGATTTTGGATTTTGGATTTTGGATTTTCTTTGTAGGCGCGTTGGTGACAACGCGGGGGGGATGAGGTGAAGCGGACTAAGATAACCACTGAAAGAACTGATTACACTGAGGGCACTGATTGATTTTTGGATGAAATAGATCAGCCACTCAGCAGCGCGAAGATCTCTGCCTCAATTCAAAATTGATAATCCAAAATCTCTTCATCCCATGGACTTCACCATTATCACACCAAGTTTGAACTACGGACGCTTTTTGGGGGAGTGTTTGCGCAGCGTCGCTGAACAGGATGGAGGGGAAGATACGTGGGCGGGACGCCCGCGCTCCTTGAGTGAGGGAGAGCAGCGTGGAGTGACGTTCGAGCATTTCGTGATCGATGGCGGCTCCACCGATGACAGCGCCTTGGTGGCGTCGCGGTTTGCGGAGGTGGTGTGGACGCAGGCACCTGACAAGGGGATGTCCGATGCGATCAATAAGGGGTTCGAGCAAGCGCGTGGCGACTGGGTGATGTGGTTGAATGCGGATGACCGACTCAAGCCAGGAGCGCTGGCTAGGATGTTAGAGTGTTTGCAACGATCCACTGCGGATGTGGTGTATGGGGATTGGGATTTTGTGAATGAGGCAGGTGATTTCCTGCGGCGGGTGAAGGTGCCCGGGTGGTCGCCATTCGTGCATGTGCATCATCATTGTTATGTGGGATCGACGGCGGCGTTTTATCGCAGGTCGACGGTGATCGATCCAGGTTATCGCTTGCGGGAGGATTTCCGTTATGTGATGGACGGGGAGTTTTACGCGCGGTTGGCAGCAGCCGGCAAAGTTTTTGAACATGTGCCGGTGACGGTGGCGGATTTTCGCCTACACGGGGCGAATGCCTCACAGCGGCATTTGGGGAAATCCCGGGAAATGGACACGATTTTGGCCGCCGAGCAGCAGCATGTGGAATCGCGGGCAATCCGCCGCGCCTATGGCATCACGCTGTTTGCGGATCCCTATTTGAATGGCTTGATAGATGGGGTGTTGTGGATTGCCGCGCGGGGGTGGAAAGGGGCGCGGAAAAGTCTGAAAGTCTGAAAGTCTGAAACATATTCAGATCTCTAATGCCTTTCTTTATCAGTGACGGCAGTGGTCATCAGTTCTTTTCAGTGGCTGTCTTGGTCCGCCGCGCCCCACCCCCCGCGTTGTTGGGATTGAGCGGGGATTTTAACCACTGAGAAGACTGAAATCCACTGAGGACACTGAGTTTTTGTTAAAACCAGAAAATACTATCTTCCATCAGTGACCTCAGTGTAATCAGTTCTTTTCAGTGGTTTTCTTGCTCCGCTGCACCCCACCCCCCCCGCGTTCTCACGAACGCGCCTACGAAGAAAGACCCGCGTTCTCACGAACGCGC
>JBAXOF010000306.1:0-4812 GCA_037133375.1 Verrucomicrobiota bacterium
CTCGCCCGCGAGGTGTTCCGCAAACTCTCCTGATAGAAATCAAACCATCTCCAACCAAACCTCACACCCACCAAATACCACCATGGCCAAACAAGCAGTAGGACTCCTCGAAACCCGCGGCCTCGCCTGCCTCGTCGTCGGCGTTGACGCAATGCTCAAATCCGCAAATGTCGAACTCCTCGGCCCGATGAAACAAGTCGGCAATGGCTTGTGCAATGCCGTCGTTGCCGGCGATGTCGCCGCGGTCAAGGCCGCGATCGACTCCGGTGCGGCGATTGCCGCGGGCATTGGCGAAGTGGTCAGTGCCCATGTCATCGCCCGTCCCGACGAGGCGATTGACGGCGTGCTGCCCAAGGAAGCCGCCCGCGCGCCGCGCAAGTAACCCCGCAGGAGGTTGTTAGGGAAGCCGTGGCACCGCCGCCGCGGCTCATCCCTGACGACTCATAACCGATACCACCACATCCCCATGTTCCTAGCGGAAGTCATCGGACAGGTTGTCGCCACCAAAAAGGACGAGCTCATGGTCGGCAGGAAACTGCTGCTGTTGCGGCCCAAGTTGGTGGACGACAAGGACCCGTCGAAATTCAAGGACGGCCAGAACACCATTGTCGCCATCGACACCGTGGGTGCCGGGGAAGGTGAGTTGGTCTTGTTCTGTCAGGGCAGTTCCGCGCGCAACGCGCAGGGGCTCAAAAACATCCCGGTGGATGCCGCCATCGTGGCCATCATCGACCGCGTCGAAGTCCAAGGCAAGACCCTCTACAAAGGGGGGTGAGGCCGGAGATTGCGATGAAGTTCGGAAGAATTGAACCACTGATAACACTGAAAACCACTGAAGACACTGAATGAATAGAAGCTTCTGATGAACGGAAATTGAGATGAAGTTCGGCTGGAATTAACCACTGACGCCACTGAGAACCACTGAAAGCACTGATTGAATGAAGGCTTATGATGAACTGCAATATCCGCACGCTGATCTGACGGAAAAGATCATTGCTGCGGCGAAGACGGTTCATGGAGCCATGCGTCCGGGATTGGACGAGAAATTATATGAGCGTGCCATGTGTATTGAGTTAGCGGAGCGCGTCATTCCATTCAGTTTGCAGCAGGCCTTTCCCGTCACCTACAAGTCTCACTACATTGGCGATCTCATCCCGGATTTAATTGTTGATGACCGTGTGATAGTGGATCTCAAGGTGGTTGAAGGATTCAACGACACTCACATCGCCCAGATGCTCGGCTATCTGAATATCACCGGTCTTGAAATCGGTCTGTTACTCAACTTCAAATACACCAACCTTCAAATCAAACGTATAGCCAATCTCAAAACCCCTCAGTGACATCAGTGGTTTTCAGTCTTCTCAGTGGTAAAAAATACCCGCATCACCCAATTCTCCCGAATTACTATCAGTGGTTCAATTTTCCCGCCTACCCTTATGAGTCTCAATCAAGATCAAATCAAAGTCATCGTTGAAAGCGTACTGTCCCGCTTGGTGCTCAAGGACGCCGGGGCCCCGGTGGTGGCGGCGCCCGCGGCCAAGCCGGACTGCGGTTGTTCCAACGGCGCGTCCAAGGCGGCCGGCAAGTTGGGCGTGTTCAGTTGTGTGAACCGTGCGGCGGAAGCGGCCCATGATGCACATCAGCAACTGCGCAAGCTCGGGGTGGCGGGCCGCGCCAAGGTCATTGAGATTGTCAAGGGCATGGCCGTGGCCAATGCCGAGCCCTGGGGTCGCTTCGAGATGGATGAGACCAAGATCGGGCGGGTGGATCACAAGATTGCCAAGTTGCTCATCACCAAGGACGTGCCCGGCACCGAATGGTTGCAGCCGGATGCCTTGAGTGGCGACGGTGGCATCACGCTCGAGGAATACGCGCCCTTCGGCGTGATCGGGGCGATTCTGCCCGTCACGCATTCGGTGCCGACTCTAACCGGCAACGTCATCAGCATGGTGGCCGGGGGCAACACGATTGTGTTCAACCCGCATCCGGGCGGGGCGCGCAGCGCGGCCATGGCCGTGAGAGCCTACAACGAGGCGATCGTGCGCGCCATCGGCATCGACAACATCATCACCACGGTTGAGCAGCCGTCGTTAGAGTCATTTGACCTGCTGTGCAAGAACCCGCTGGTGGCGTTGTTAGCCATCACCGGCGGGCCGGCGGTGGTCAATGCCGCGATGAAATCCGGCAAGCGCGCCATTTGTGCGGGTCCGGGCAATCCCACGGTGGTGGTGGATGAGACGGCGGACATAGCCAAGGCGGCGCGCCACATCATTGAGGGCGCGGCGTTTGACAACAACCTGCTGTGCATCGGTGAAAAGGCCGTGTTTGTGCTGGGCTCGGTGTTCAAGCGTTTCTGTGAGGAGCTGGAAAATGCCGGGGCCGCCCGCCTCAACGGCCAACAACTCGAAAAGCTCAGTGCCGCCGCCTTTACCTACAAACCTGGCGATGGCGGATGCTCGCATCCGGTGCTTAACCGCACGCTGGTGGGGGCGGATCCCGCGAAACTTGCCGAGCATGCCGGGGCCACCATTCCATCCAACACACAATTGTTGTTCGCCGAGACCGATGCGGATCACGCGTTTGTGCAGGAAGAACAGATGATGCCGATGTTGCCCATCGTGCCGGTGCCGGACTTTGTCACTGCCGTGCGCGAAGCCAAGCGGGCCGAACACAACTACAGACACTCCGCCATCATCCACACCAAGGACGTCGATCACATGACCTATATGGCCAAGGAAATGGACACCACCATCTTTGTCAAAAATGGTCCGTCCGTCGCCGGCCTCGGCCTCGGCGGTGAGGGCTATCTTTCCTACTCGATCGCCACCACCACCGGCGAGGGCATCACCACTCCCAAAACATTCACCCGCATCCGCCGCTGCGTGCTCGTCGAAAACCTGCGGATTATTTAAGACAGCAGATCGGTCGGATCCGACCGATCCGACCGATCTTCTTCCACGATTCACTTACTTACTTACTCACTTACCCCTCATGATCCTCGCCCAAGTTGTTGGCCACGCCGTCAGCAGTCACTCGCACTCCTCACTCAAGGGATGCGGGTTGCTGTTGTGCCAAGCGCTGGACGCCGAGCACAGGTTGACGGGCGCGCCGATGGTGGCGATTGATCTATTTGGCGCGGGTTTGCACTCCAAGGTTTTCGTTTCCACCGATGGCCTCGGTGCCCGCCATATCGTCCATGACGATTCCTCTCCCATCCGCAACTTCATCCAAGGCGTCATCGATTAACCCCCCCCATGCGTGTTGCCCAAGTCATCGGTCGCGTGACCCTCAGCCTGCAAGACCCGTCCTTCAAGGGCGGGCGCTGGTTGCTGGTCAATCCGCTGGATGCCGGGCAATTCAACGACGCCTGCACCAAGCCACCCGCGTTGTCCGCGCAACACACCCTCATTGCCTACGACAACATCGGCGCCGGAGACGGCGACATTGTCGGCATTGTCGAGGGCGCGGAAGCCACCGCGCCGTTTGCCTTTCCGATTCCCATTGATGCCATCACCGTGGCCATTTTTGATTCCCTTTCATACCAACCACCCGCCGCTTAAAGCCACCAAACCAACAATCCTATGAGCAAGAAAGTATTCACCGCAGCAGATATCGAAGCCTTCCTCAGGTCCGGCAAGACCGCCGCTGACCTGCCCAAGGACATCCTCCTCACGCCTTCCGCCAAGGATCTGTTGCGTGACGGATCCAGCTCATTGCGTGCTAGAGGTGGTGCCTCCCAAACCGTGCCAGGCATCCCAATTCTTCCCGACTACGAATACCACTGGACGCCAGGCAAGGACCCCAAAACCCCGGCGGAAATCCAGGCGTTTTTCGACTCGCCCGCCATCGTTGCTATCAAGCACCGCATGGTGGACATCGGCAAACGCATGTGGGCACGCGAATACACCGATGGCAATGGCGGCAATCTAACCATCCGGGTTGGCGACAACCTGGTGCTGTGCACCCCCACGCTGGTTTCCAAAGGCTTCATGACCATGGAGCAAATGTGCATGGTGGACATGGAGGGCAATCAAGTGGCCGGCAAATACAAGCGCACCTCCGAGTGCATCACCCATCTGGCCATCATGAAGCGCCAACCGAAATGCAAGGCTTGCTGCCACGCGCATCCGCCGCACGGCACCGCCTTTGCCGTGGCTGGCGTTCGTCCCCCCACCTGCATGGTGCCGGAGGCCGATGTCTTCCTCGGTGAGATCGGCTTGGCGGAATACGGCACCCCCGGCACCCCGACCGTGGCCGACAACGTGGGCAAGATTGGCGTCGATCACATGGCCGTGCTCATGATCAATCACGGCGTCATCACCTGGGGCAAGGACGTCGAGGATGCTTACTGGAAAATGGAAAACGTCGAGGCCTTGTGCAAGGTCGTGTGGGTGGCTTCCCAACTCAACCGCGGCAAAGTCATGAGCATGACCGGCAGCCAAGCCAAGGAACTCATTGCGGTGCGCAAAAGCCTCGGCATGGATGATAAACGCGCGAGTTGGAAAGAATGCGAGTTGTGCGACAACTCGGACTTCCAACCGGGCACGGTCTGCGAGGTGCCCGCCGCAGCTGGCTCTTCTAACAATCCAATCGCGCTCGATCCCGAGGCTGAGAAACTGGTGCAGGCGCTCACCGAGCAAATCCTCGCCTCGATGAAGAAATAGCTAGGCAAGCCCTGCTGGATGAGTGTCGGGCACGGCGGTTGAAAACCGCCGCCACGCTCAACGCGGCTGTCGCGTCCCGCGGCAGGTCGTGATTGTCGCGTCCCGCCGCAATGCGGTGATTCGGTAGGGCGTGGCGGCCTCGCCGCGC
>JBAXOF010000307.1:0-4807 GCA_037133375.1 Verrucomicrobiota bacterium
GAGTGAGCAGAAAAGCGGCGGGTCTTGAGAAGGATTATAGCGAAAAGGATGCCGAGCAGATCATCCAGAGATGCGGGCCGGAGTTGGGCATGCCGGTTGGTGAGAAGGACTTGGGCCATCTCAGAAAAGGCGACGAACGCAAAGCTCTGGTAGCCGCCCTGATCCGATGGCGGACAGCGGCGAGCACGGAATGGATTGCCAAGAGGCTGCAAATGGGCCACCCAGGCTCGGTGAGTCGGCAAGTGGGCATCGTGAAGAAAGATGAAAAACTAAGAAAAAAACTCAATGACCTTGAAAAAATGTCCCACTGCGGGGACTGACCCCAGAGTTGCCGAAGTAATCCTTATACTCGACATCCAAAGGGTTTATGGGAACTCTGCGCCCGTCAGGACGGCGACCGCCGCGCTTGGACTGAGACTGATCGCCGAATCCATTCACGGGCATGCGCCCGGATGCTACAACCGAACCAAAGATGAAACAGACAGCTGGATTACTTGTGTTAGGAATGATGCTGGCCGTCGTGGCAAGCCAAAGCGCCGCCGCCGCGGATCCACCGTTGGTGCCGCCGGATCTAACCAAGGGTGAAACCGCCGGCGTGGATCGCAATGGCACCTACAATCTGGGTGCCACCGGTCTGCGTGGTTGGATCCACACCCGGCCGGACAACTACCTTGATAGCGAGCATGGACGGACCACGACGCACAGCCGGCAAATCCTGGTGACACATGTGGGGGCGAAGTCCCCGGCGGACGGGGTGATGCAAGTGGACGACGTGATTGTGGGCGTGGGCGGCAAGCCATTCACGTTTGACGCACGCCAGGGCCTGGCGAAGGCGATCCAGGATGCAGAGAAAACCGAGAATGGCGGCGTGCTCAAGCTAACCCGTTGGCGCGCCGGCACCACTGAGGAAGTACAACTCAAGCTGCGGGTCATGGGAACCTATTCCGCCACAGCTCCTTACAACTGCCCCAAGTCGAAGCTTATCTTCGATGAAGCATGCAAGGTGCTGGCGAAAGAACCGTTAGATGAAAGCTGGAATGGCGCCATCAGCGGTCTCGCATTGATGGCGACGGGCAATCCCGACTACCTGCCCAAGGTGAAGGAGTTGGCTGGCAAACTGGCCGGCAAAGACTTGCACTTGGAAAAGCCCGAGAATCAGAAGGGCATGGTGACCTGGGACTGGGGATATAAGAATATTTTCCTCTGCGAATATTTCCTGCTGACCGGTGACAAAATCGTGTTACCAGTGATCCGTCAATACACGCTGGCTCTTGCCAATGGGCAGAGCATGTATGGCACCTTCGGACATGGGGTGATTCCCCCGACTCCCAAGGACCAATTCCGTTCGGTGCCGCCCTACGGCCCGGTGAACTCAGCGGGACTACCGGCTAACATTTCCATTGTGATGGGAAAAGCTTGCGGGGTGAAAGGTCCGGAGGTTGATGCGGCCATCGAGCGGGCATCCAAGTTTTTCGGTTACTTTGTGGGCAAGGGGATCATTCCCTACGGCGAGCACACGCCAGGTGATGGTTGCCATGATCACAATGGCAAAACCGCCATGGCCGCCATGTTGTTTGGGCTTCAAGGGAACAAAATCAAGGAAACGAGGTTTTTCGCCAAAATGGTCACTGCTTCCTACAAGAACCGTGAAATCGGCCACACGGGTCAAGGGTTCAGCTACCTGTGGGGTGCCTTGGGTGCGGGCACCGGAGGACCTGCCGCGGCGTCGGCCTTTTTCCAGCAAGCCTCATGGCACTTCGATCTGGTGCGGCGCTGTGATGGCTCATTCACCTATGACGGCGGCGAACAATACGGCCCTGGCAAGACCGACGATAACACCTACTATGGGAAAAGTAGTTACAGCGGCTTGAGCCCGGCAGCCACCTATGTCCTCAGCTATTCCCTGCCACTGAAAAAAATCTGTCTAACCGGTAAGACCATGAATCCGGCGAACGTGCTCAGCGCCAAAGACGTCACGGAAGCGCTCGCAGCGGGATGTTTCGACCTGGAACGCAAACAAAACAGCGCGGCCGATCTTGTGGCGGCCTTCAGCGACTGGTCCCCAGTGGTGCGCAACTGGGCGGCGGAGGAATTGGCCACGCGTCCTGAAGCGCAGGCGATGGTGCCGCGACTCATCACCATGGCAGAAGGCAAGGATGTGTTTATCAGCCAAGGTGCCGTGGGCACTCTCGGCTATCTCAAGAGCAAGGAGGCGTTGCCAGCTTTGATTCGTCTGCTCAACCACCCGGACCGCTGGCTGCGCTACAAGGCGGCCAACTCTATCAAGAAGATAGGCGGCGAGGCACGCCTGTCCCTGCCTGATATTCTCACCATGGTCACCAAGACAGCCGAGCCACTGCAACCGGTGACTTGGGCCGATCCCGTCCAGTTCACGCATGGCCAATTGGCTGAGGCCGTGTTTAGCGGGCCGTTGAGGGACGCCCTCAAGGACAGCGATCCCAAGCTGCGCTATCAGGCGATCCGCATCATCTCCAGAAACGCGGATGGCATGGCACGCATGCACCTGAGGGGATACTTTGAGAACCAGCTTACCGAGCAGGATATCCAAATATTGGCACCGGACATCTTTGCCGCCGTCAAAACGGCGAGCCCAGCAGATTTGATGTTTGCCAATGAAATCCGCATGGGCGGGATGAAAGCCCTGGTGAAATATCATTTCAAAGAGGGCATGGATGCGTGCCTCATCGTTGCCAAAAACCAAGGTGGCCACGGCAGTGAGACGCGCACCGGTGAGATCATGAAGGATCTGGTCAGTTATGGCAAGGCGGCCAAAGTCATGTTGCCGCAGTTGAAGGAGCTGATCGCCCAGTTCAATGACGATTGCAAGACCGGCGGCTTCCCGGAAGGTTGCAACACGCCAAGGGTCACCTCCGTCGAGCAAGCGATCCAAACCATCGAAGCCGCGACCACCCAACCGGACATGCGGAGCATTGGCCGACTGAAGTAGTCCGCACAGTCCCCTGTGCGGACTTCGGCTTGCTGATTACACCCACCACCACTCAATCATGAAATCAAATATAACACTCTTAGCCGCTTCGCTCGTGCTGATGACCGCTAGCCACGCGGCCGACGGTCCCAAACCCGCCGCATTCGTGCTGAAGTCCGAGACGTTCCAGCACTACGTCGAGACCTTCAATGGGCACGACGACGAGCTTTACAAAAACATCTATCCGAACTCTGCGGCGTGGGATTTTCTCAAGGACAACATCCCGTTGCTCGACTGCCCGGACGAGGATATCCAACGGACGTATTATTTCCGGTGGTGGACATATCGCAAACACATCAAGAAAACCCCCGCCGGCTTCATCGTGGACGAGTTTCTGCCGAATGTCGGCTGGGCCGGGAAATTCAATTCGATCAGTTGTGCTGCAGGGCATCATATCTACGAAGGCCGCTGGCTGCGCGACCCTAAATTCCTCGACGACTACGCGTGTTTCTGGTTCCGCGGCGGCGGGGATCCGCGTAACTACAGTTTCTGGGCGGCGGACTCGATGTGGGCGCGCGCACTCGTCACCGGCGACACGGGGTTGGCCATCAATTTATTGCCTGACCTGATCCGCAATTACGAGGGCTGGGAGAAATCCCGCCGCGATCCTAACGGGTTATTCTGGCAAGAAGACGGCGCGGACGGCATGGAGGTGTCGATAGGCGGCAGCGGTTACCGCGCGACCATCAACAGTTACCAATATGGCGACGCACTGGCGATCGCGCGCATCGCGGAGTTGGCAGGCAAGCCGGACATAGCAGGTGTGTATCGCGCCAAGGCGGCGGCGCTCAAGCAACTGGTGCAGGACCGGTTGTGGGACAAGGACGCGGAGTTTTTCAAAGTCCTGCCGCGTGGCAACTCTGGCAAGCTGGCGGAAGTGCGCGAGCAACACGGGTTGACGCCATGGTATTTCAACATGGTCGATCCGCAATTCAATGTCGCGTGGAAACAGCTTATGGATCCCAAGGGGTTTTATGCGCCCTACGGCCCGACCACCGCCGAGCAACGGCACCCGAAATTCCAACTCGCCTACAGCAACCATGAATGCCAATGGAACGGCCCGAGTTGGCCCTACGCCACCTCCGTCACTCTTACCGGCCTAGCCAATCTGCTCAACGGGCCGCAGCAAAAAATCATCAGCGCCAAAGATTATTGCGAGGTGCTGAAAATCTATACCAAATCCCATCAACTCAAACTCGACGACGGCCAGATCGTGCCGTGGATCGATGAAAACCTCAACCCTAACAATGGCGACTGGCTGTCGCGCACACGGCTCAAGGCGTGGAAGAACAACACCTGGGATGCCGGCAAAGGCGGCAAGGAACGCGGCAAGGACTATAACCATTCTACCTACTGCGACCTCGTCATCAGCGGACTCATCGGCCTACGCCCGCAGGCGGACGCCAGCGTCGTGGTCAACCCGTTGGTGCCACCCACATGGGATTGGTTCTGCCTCGACCAGATCCCCTATCACGGCCACACGCTGACGATTATGTGGGACAAGAGCGGCGAGCACTACGGCAAAGGCAAGGGCCTGCGTGTGTTCGCCGATGGCAAAGAAATCGCCACATCTGACAAAATCGGGCGCGTGACAGGAGCCTTGTGATGGGCAGTGCGCATGAACCCAGTCTCAACAGCAATTTCTTAGCACTAACTAGCATGGAGTAGATCCCCAACAATGCCCGGAACGCGACAATGAGTTATGCGGCCTGTTGTTCGGCGAGAGACTCCAGTTAGAACCACGGATTCGTGAGAATGCGGTCTATCAGCCCCCGCGCTGTCACCAGCGCGCCTACGAAG
>JBAXOF010000308.1:0-4797 GCA_037133375.1 Verrucomicrobiota bacterium
CCGGCGCGGCATTGGCCGAGGAAGTTGGTGATGGCCGCGTCGTATTGCGAGGTGCGCAGGAACACCTTGACCGCGAGTTGTTCGCGGAAGCCCTTGGTGGTGTCGCCATGATGCTCCTTCATTTCCTCAATCACGCGCGGGTAATCCGCCGGATCGACGATGACGGTGACGCTGGCGTGGTTTTTGGCGGCGCTGCGGAGCATGGAGGGGCCGCCGATGTCGATGTTCTCAATGGCTTGCGCCAGCGTGACGTTGGGTTTGGCGACGGTCTCCTCAAACGGATAGAGATTGACCACGACCAGATCGATAAGGGGGATGTCGTTTTGTTTCCCCTGTGCCACATGCTCCGGATCGTCGCGGCGCTGGAGCAAACCGCCGTGGACCTTGGGATGGAGGGTTTTGAGGCGGCCATCGAAAAGCTCCGGCGCGCCGGTGTATTCCGAAACTTCAATGACCGGCAGGCCGGCATCGCGCAAGGCCTTGGCAGTGCCGCCGGTGGACAGCAGTTCGACCCCGAGGGCATGAAGTTCTGTGGCGAATTCGGCGAGACCGGTTTTATTAGAAACCGAGAGGAGGGCGCGAGTGATGGGCATGACGGGGGTTCTACGCGAGTTGACCGGTGGGCCAAGGCCCTCCGAGGAAGTTGGTAACCAAGGATGGGCCGCCAGGCAAGCAGGATTTGTTCCGCAGGATTCCCGGCCCTCCACCCCCGCCGTTTGTTAGCCCAAAAACCCCGGGGTTTCTTTGATGCATTTTAGAAATCCGGCGACACTGGGAGACTTCGACAGAGTGGCATATGATAAAGATTGATTTATTATCAACTTTTTTGATTGACTCCCTAGCCGATTTTCGGCCATTTTAAGGATGTATGAAAAATCACACCCTGACATTACTGTTAACTGCGGGTCCGCTTTTTGCCGGCACGCCAACTCCCGCCCCGCAGTCCAACGACCAAGGCTTCACCCTAGGTTTGGAAGTTCTGGCTCTGCGGCCATATCAGTCCGAAGGTAGCTATGACAAGAGCAACTACGATGCCGCCTACCGCGGTTCGCTCGGCTATCAGTTCAGCGACGGACTCTTCGTCAAGGCCACCTACTTCGGCTATAACACCTCAACCGCTCCCGGCGATGATCTGACCACCCAATACGTCGATCTGGCGGTTGGCCAGAACTTCAAACCCATGGACAAACTGACAATTTCCCCATTCGTCGGCTTGCGCTGGGCGGGCTATCAAGAGGATTCTTCTTACAGTGCTGACTTCGATGGCTACGGCATCGTGCTCGGCGTTGACGCCACCCGCGCCCTTGGCAACAATATCTCGCTCTATGCCACCGCCAAGCAGTCGATCCTTTTCGGTGACACCAAATTAGCCCACCCCCAGATGGGCAACCACACCACCAGCCTAATTTCGGAGATCGGTCTCGGCTTGCAATACGACTTCTGCTGCAGCGGTTGCGCCGGTAACGCCCGACTCGGCGTGGAAGGCCAGTATTGGTCCGGCAGCAGCGACTTGGGCTATGACACCAGCCTCGCCGGCTTCGCGTTTGGCTTGAATTTCCGCTTCTAACCCCCAACGGCTGCTCTAACAGCAATTCCCAAGCCTCCCCGGTCTGCCGGGGAGGCTTTTTTGGGTGCGATTTTGTGATAGTGGGTGAAAAACCGGTGGTGCGCCCCCCGTATTTATGAGCATGACCAGCCCACCGTCATCCATCCCGGGGCGCAGATTCCCTACCACGGGCGCCGTAGCCTCCGGCTTGGTGCCGGGTGTCTGTGGTTTCCCGAATGCTGCCGGTTTCGGATGCGGTTGACAATTCCTGCCATCCCGACTAGCCACCGCCCCCCCACATTCAGCCGCGCCCATTTACACCCCATAAACGCGCTGATAAAGATCCCAAACTTCCTCCGTATTCATCCCATATCCAACCCCACCCACCACCATGACCACCGAATCCACCGAATGCTGCAAGTCCTCCGAATCCGCTGAATGCTGCCAGTGTCCCCCGCAATGCGACCTCGGCCTCACCTGCGGTGCCTGGCTGCTGCGCCTCTGGCTTGCCATGCGCGCGATCCAAACCGGGGTCGAGAAATATGTTGGGATGAAAGGCTCGGATCAACCGATCTCGATTGACGGCAAGGTCAATGACTACGGGCTGACGTCAGCCACCAACGTCAAGGAATACGCCCTCAACCATTATCACGGCGTGCCGGAAGCGTTGATGAAGAAATTCACCGAAGAACCGATCATGATGCAAATGAAGTGGGCGCTGCCGCTCTACGACAAGGTCCTCGGCCCGGCGTTGATTGTTCTGGGTCTCACGATTTTGTTAGGCATAGCCAGCCGGACTTCATACTTCATGCTCGGTCTGCTTTACATCAGCCTTACCTGGGGCCTCATCCTCATCAAGGAAGACTCCGGCGTCGCCTGGCTCGGCATCCACTTGATCATGATCGTCATGGCGCTGATGCTCTCCAAGCACAACCGCCTCTGCGTTTTGAAGAACCTCTAATTTCCCCTGCTTCACGTCATGAATCCTCCACCTTCATTCATCAACCGCCGGGAGTTCCTCGCGAAAACCGCCGTTGGCGCAGGCGCGGGCCTGGTGCTCGGCGCGCCGGGCATCCTCCGCGCCGCCGATGCCAACCCGTCCAAGAAACTCAACGTCGCCCTCATCGGTCAGGGCAAGCAGGGTCAAGTCCTGTTTGACGCGATGCGTAACATTCCCGGCCTGCACTTCCAGGCGGTGTGCGATATCTGGGACTACAACCGCAATGGCGCGGTGGGGCGGGTCCGCTCGCTGCAAAAGCACACGCCGAAAGCCTATAGCGACGTCGAAGAACTGCTCGCCACCGAGAAGGATCTGGATGCCGCAGTCATTGCCACCCCGGATTTCTGGCACTCGCCGCACACCGTCAAATGCTTGGAAGCGGGCCTCAACGTCTATTGTGAGAAGATGATGTCCAACACCATCGACGGTGCCCGCGCCATGGTCAAAGCCATGGAGAAATCCGGCAAGCTGTGCCAGATCGGCCATCAGCGCCGCAGCAACCCGCGCTATCGCTTCACCCTCGACCAATTGATCAACGGCAACAAGATCTGCGGCCAAATTATCAACGTCAACGGCCAGTGGAACCGTGCGGTCAAGTCATCGCAGAACATCGCCTACAAGCCGAGCCTCACGATCAAACCGGAGATCCTCAGCAAATACGGCTTCAAGGACATGCATCAGTTCATGAACTGGCGCTTCTTCCGTGACCTGTCAGGCGGTGCCATCTCCGACCTTGGCGCGCACCAGATCGATATCTTCAACTGGTTCCTCGGCACCGTGCCCAAGTCGGTGTTTGCCACCGGCGGCAACAGTTATTTCAAGGGGCGAGAGCATTTTGACAATGTGATGGCGCTCTTCGACTACGACACGCCGCAAGGGCAGGTGCGCGCTTTCTATCAAGTGCTCACCACCACCAGCTGCGGCGGCGGCTATTACGAGACCTTCATGGGCACCGAGGGCTCGATCAAGATTTCCGAGAACTCGGCTTCCACTGAGATATTCAAGGAAGCCAGCCCGGCACCCAAGGATCCGAACGACCCGCCGCCCGAGAAGCCGATTCCGCTCTCATGGGATCATCTCGTGCAACGCGGCTACCTCGGTCGCAAGGCCGCCGCGCCCAAGCCAGCACCCACCGGCGGCGTCGTTGATTCCCGGGCCACCGCCCCCCCAGAAGGCTTCACGTTGCCGGGCGAACTCAACAAGCCACCGCATCAACCGCATTTGGAAAACTTCTTCGCATCCGTGCGGGGCGAGGCGAAACTCAACTGTGACGCGCGCCATGCCTTCCTAAGCGAAGCCCCGATCTATTGGGTGAATCCATCCGCCCTCAGCAAACAACCCATCGTATTTACCTCCGAACACCTAGACGTATGAAAAACAAACTAATCGCATCCATCCTTGCCGCATCTTCCGCCCTTCTCATCACCGGTTGTGGTGATAAGAAAGGCTCGTCCGGCGGCACTTCCGGCAGCACCCCCGGCGGTGTGGCTCTGGCCATCGACTTCCCGCCCGAGCTCATCGAAGGCACGCCCAAGGCCATGAACGTGCCCAACTTGGTGCAGGTTCCTGAAAAGGCTCCCCAGTTCCTCGTCCCCAAAGAGGCCGTGTTGCTGTCCAAGGACAAGAAGGTCACCAGCAGCGATGACAACCCGATCATCGGCGATCTCAAGTTAATCACCGATGGCGACAAGCAGGCCGGCGAAGGCTACTTCGTCGAACTCCTCGAAGGCCCGCAATGGGTCCAGATCGACTTGGAAAAAAGCGCCACGCTCAATGCCATCTGCGTTTGGCACTATCACTCCCAGAAGCGCGCCTACAAGGGCGTGATCATCCAGGTTTCCGATGATGCCACCTTCAAATCCGGCGTCACCACCGTCTATAACAACGACTATGAGAATGTCTGCAAGCTCGGCAAGGGTACCGACAATCCCTACGTCGAAAGCCGCTTCGGTCTCATCGCCGATGGCAAGAGCGCCAAAGGTCGCTACGTCCGCCTCTATAGCAATGGCAACACCTCTAACGAGATGAACCATTACATCGAGGTCGAGGCTTACGGCGTCGCACAGTAACAGCGAAGTCCCCCGCATTCTCACGAATGCGCCTACGGGGAGCCCATGCGACGCCCATTCTTTGTAGGCGCGTTGGTGACAACGCGGCGGGGTGGATGGCAGCGGTCCCGGTAAAGCGGACCTAGCCCCCCCGCATTCTCACGAATGCGCCTACGGGGAGCCCATGCGACGCCCATTCTTTG